>CAZKZW010000033.1:2068-6952 GCA_964557365.1 uncultured Pseudomonadales bacterium
GACATTGGTGGAGTTGCCCCTCCTTCCCCCATTCATCGCCAAAACCAAGAGGTTCAATTGCCCATCGAGTCGCTTTCTTTTTTTGGTGGCAAAAAAGTAAGTCCTTCTTTCTATTTAGAATTTGATTCTGCCGCCTCACTCTACCCCATGCTCAACCGCATCTTCACTGAAAATGATGAGTACCTTCGCTACAAAAATGTATCCACAAACATGGCTAACACACTCACCATTCTCCTCGCTCGCGGAATTGTTCCCTCCCCATTCTCTTCACTTATCGAACTGGGGAAATTTCTCACCAATCTTCCCCTCCATCCCGAACACTACCACACCAAAATCACTGAATAGTTTTTCAACTCAGTCGCAACAAAACAATATATCAGATGATATACAGAGATTCGTAGGGAGATACTACCTAACTAAAAAAGGACCTGTTCATGGGTGAATATCGCGGGAGCATTATTATAACCCACTCTAAATAGTAAAGACAGTCTTTCATCTGGAAATCGCACCCTTTACGGTAAGAGAAGATAAATAATCACAAAGGAATCGGGCATGTCACGTCATGAACGTCAACTTTCTCCTACTGAACAAGTAGCGTGTAAATTTAAAAAGCACGAAAAAATGTGGGAAAGACAATATCCAGACGTTGAATTAACCTATTTAGAAAATTCCTTTAAAGAAATTCATCATTCCAACTGCAATACTCACGCCAACTACTTCATTTATGGAACAAAAAATAATCATTTCGTCCCGCTTACCAGTTGTATAGATCTTGAAGATCAAGACGTCATCAATCGAGAACAGGTGCACCAAGCACGACTCGCAGCCGCCAAAGCATTGCTCACCAACCGCGTTGACCGAGTGACTATTTTTTACGGTGACTCAGACAACGTTGTCACCAACAGCCGTAATGCTCCACTCGATGGAAATGCAGAACACCAGTACCCTCAATATCCCAAGCTCCATCAATTACCGAAAAAGAATTACCCCGAACCCCTCCCCGGAACCTACGACTGGGACCCACTTACAAACGAAGAACGTCTCGATATACTCGCAGAAGCTATCCCCATTCTCCAAATGGAGAAGAAACAGACAAAACAAACCAAACACGAATTCAATTGCACAAGACGTTCCAGCCGGAAACTAAAACGACAACTCCGAACTCAACGTGTAGAAAAACAAAAGGCCAGACAACAAAACATAGTTGCCAATGAAGAAATCTCAGCCCCCATTGCAAAACTACCAAAAAATTACGACCGTAACTGGCGCGCTCAATTACCAGAGTACGTCAAGAATCCAACGGAATTCTATCGACAACATACTGCCGCCAGACACTACGGTGCCAGTACTCCTGATTATTACCCAGACAAGGGAGAAAATAATCATCCTGACTATCTCCGTGAGGTTACCATTGACGCAGGTACGTATAAAAAACGAGCATATCTTCTCAATGAGGCTGACTCCCATGGATTCCGCATTATCCAAGAACAACAATTTGATGGTAGTTTTAGCGAGGGTCAAGTTCACACAAGTCGGATTCTCAACACTCTGCTTCCAGAAAACCGTACCTACATCGACCGCAAAGACCCGAATGCTGGTTACTTTCCGGAACGAGTCGTGAAAGAAGAACCTCCCATCCTTATCAATCTCCCTCTTTGTCTCCCCATCATCAGTGAAGTAGCTCAATTAGAAATCGATCACAACTAAAAACCCCCCAAAATGGGGGGTTAGAATGACATAATCTCAAGTATTATCTGCTGTATTATTCGCGCTCTTCTTCGGAATAGATATAAACCTCAACATCCTTGTGATAGTCATAGATATCACTGGGATCAAACATAATATCCTTTTCTTTTTCTGCACTTTCCACTCCATCAGAAGCATGAATGAGGTTCATTTGTTGCGACATACCCAAGTCTCCTCGGATAGAACCAGCCTCAGCCTCACGAGCTTTGGTGATTCCTACCAGTTTTCGCACGGCATCAATGCACTCCACACCTTCCCACAGCATTGCGACAATCGGTGTGAGCTGCATGTAGTTGCGCAGCTTTGGAAAGAAGGGTTTATCTTTGTGATGTACATACCATGTTTCCAATTGTTCATCGGAAAGTCGGGTCATTTTTAATGCGACAAGCTTGAGACCCTTCCGTTCGAACCGACCAATGATCTCCCCTACCAGGCCCCGTTGAAGCCCATCGGGTTTTACTAATACGACTGACTGCTGTACATTCATGTTTGCATACTCCCTACCAGTAATAAAATTGGCTCATATATCATAAGTCACCCTGTTTCCAAGTGCAATTACCCATCCATAATAAATCACACGAGTCTCCAGAGGGAAACAGGTGGCACTCACATATCACGACTGCTATTTTGATCCCTATTCTCGTCTGATAAACGGTATTAAGTAATATAATATATTGATATACAGGAAATATATACAAGTTTTTTCAAAATTAACCAATATTTATCAGCACACTATAAATAGTGCTGATAGGAAAAATTCATCCTCTTTTTAAACAGCCCAAAAACCCACACTTGCCACCCCACTTACCACGTAAAAACGATGCTGAAGTCTTCAAATTAAGCGCGCAATCACCTGCCTCGCCGGCAAGGCGGGTCTGAGCAAAACGAAGGCGTGAGCACTGCAATTTGAAGATAAAAAGAATATTACACCAGATCTATGAAGTCTTTTTCCTCATACGGCCCAATGATCGCTAAATTTACCCGATCAAAATCAATAATCCGCTTGGCCACAGCTCGCACTTCCTCAGGAGTCACTTGTTTGTACTTGGCCAAAATCTGCTCCACCGTCTCCACTTTGCCTTCAAACAACACCTTTTCCACCATCAAATCCGCCATCCGTGAACTATCTTCCAGATCCAGCGCCACTTTACCAATCACATATTCTTTAGCCCGACTCACTTCTTCTTCAGAGATATCCCCCGCCAAGAGCTTTGAGAACTCCTCCATGGTCACTTTTACCGCTTCCTGAGCCTTATCCAGACTAACTCCTTCAAACGCATAAAAACTGCCACAGTCGCGATTCAGATCGGCAGAGGCATACGCGTAGTACGCGAGGCCTCGTTTTTCGCGAATTTCGTTGAATAATCTCGAGCTGGAGTTGCCTCCCGCAATGGTAGATAGGAGATTCAAGGCGTAACGGTCTTGATCAAACCGACCAATACCCGGGAATCCCAGATGAAAATGAGCTTGTTCTGTTTTTTTATGCACCACATTAATCCTTGGCGCATTTTGGCTCGTTTTGACATCCACATACTCACCTCCACCCTTCCGCACCACGCCTTTACTAAACGCTTCCTCCACCATCTCCTGACTAAACCCTCTACCCTGGACCCTACCAACTACCCCCACCACCACATGACTTGGATCATACCATCGGTCCCAATGGACCAAAAAATCATCTCGCTTGAGGGCTCCCACCGTCTCTTTGGAGCCAATCACCGGTGTCGCCAGAGGTGAGCCTGCATACACTAATTCTTCAAACACATCCCCCACTTTCGCCTGGGGTTGGTCCTCATACATGTTGATTTCTTCAATAATCACCCCACGTTCTTTATCGATATCCTCGGGCCTCAGTTGTGCAGTCAGTACCAAATCACTCACCATATCCAAAGCCAAAGGTAGCTTGTCTGCTCCCACTTTCACCCAATATCCGGTGTATTCCTTGTCAGTAAACGCGTTATACTTCCCTCCTACCCCATCAATCGCCTGGGCGAATGCCATCGAATTGGGATAGTTTTGGGTTCCCTTAAAGGGTAAGTGTTCCAAAAAGTGAGAAATGCCTGCTTTTTTGGGATCTTCGTAGCGTGAACCCACCCCGACCATCGCGAGCACCGTGACCGAGTTTAGTCCTGGCATGTCCACCGTTACTAATTTCATTCCAGATGGTAAAGTTGTCAATTGTGGTTCAGACATAAAAGATCCCTTTCCTTAGCTTGCAACAGGTATTGTAACCTAAAAAACATACATGTCCTGGGACGGTTTTGTTATTTTTCCCAATAAAAAACCCTCTCGGAAAATTACAAGAGGGTTTTTAAAAAACCTACAACACATTCATCAGAAATACTTTACAAACGTCTCAAGAATTGACATCGCAGGATCATTGAACCGGCGATCTTTTGGCATTTGGATAAATGGCACTTTTTCTCTAGATTTCCATCCCAGATTCATCAATCGTCCAGAGATTTCCGTCCTCGATAATGAGATGGTTTTTGAAAAACTATGGCCTTCAAGAACCTTACGATCGAAAACATCAAATCCTTCAACGACACCCAGATCCTGGAGAAGCTTCCTCCAATCATCAAGCGGCATGTTTATTGATGTAATTTTTACATCATCAACATCGGAGCCATAAGACTCAACTTCAATAATTGTCTCTCTTTCTTCCAAAGAAGGATACGTTTTTTCATAGGCATACTCCCTAATCCCAGAAAACGCTCCCTCGGAGAAACCAACAAGCGACCATCCGCTGATTAAAAAACGTAACTCAACAGATTTATGATCCAGCAGATTCTTAGATTCTGATTTCTCAAATCGCACAATCTGGTACTTAATGGGCGTGTTCTCTGTGTAGTCAATATTCTCGACAACACCTTTGCGTACAAAAATTCTCACAAGACAAAAGGCGTTCATTTTTCCCTTTCTTCTAACGCAAAAAATCCGGAACGATAGTGATCGTAAATATGTTGGCATATCTACAGGCATAGACGACCACAGTATAGACAATAATCGTCAAACAAATCTTTAAAATTATTCTGTGTCCTCGCGGTATAGTCGATGCCATCTTCTTGTACAAATATGCCGAAACACACGCCACAACTCCAAGAAACAAAACACTCCAAATTGAAATCGCTACAGTAT
>CAZKZW010000033.1:6962-10045 GCA_964557365.1 uncultured Pseudomonadales bacterium
ATTCCACATCAGACCACCCATAAACGCCACTATTACAAGGATTGCCACAATTCCTTTCATCTCTCCTCCAAATAGATTTCTTTGCTCTCAGCTATTACGAGCGGGCAAATGACAACTTTTTGTCACCTCTCCGCCCGTAACAGCCATATATGAATGTGTTGTTAAAGAACCTCAAAAACAACCAAAAAACAGCAATTGTTTAAAGGTTGCTCTAAAGTTCAGAGATTATAGGATAATTATCACAACTTATCAAGATCAATAATCTGGTCTATCGGTAATTTTTCCCAATAAAAAAACCCTCTCGGAAAATTACAAGAGGGTTTTTAAAAAACCTACAACACATTCACTTTTTAAACAGAGACACAATTTTTACCCACAATATCCGCCAGATAGAAAACTCGTAGAGAAATTCAGAAACAATTGTCGTCTCACCCTTAGAATTTGCATATGACTCCTTTCTACCCAATGGATACCATCCCGTTTCTAGCAATTTATTGCAGAAATCATTGCATCCGTTTGAAGTCGGTATACTTAAAGAAGTCTTAAGTGAGGGAGGACAATTGAGTAAACGCACATACTCACCCGATCCAACCATTTGGAGAACAGTAATCAGAGCAAACTTCTTCATTATTTTTCTCTCCTGTGAACAAAATGAATTACCAACGATTCAAAAAAAACCACGCCATACTGGGTTAATTTTGTTTATGCAAAGTGATGTCAATCTGTTGAATAAAAATAAATTTTTCCAAACCTCCATCTCTGCTGGGACACAGAGCAACGTATCGACCTGTTTGGAGAACCTTGAAAAGGAGGTCCGTTTCAATGAAACTTTCCGCAAGTACTCCACCAGTTCCAGCAGCTTGGGCAATGATGCTTGCTGCACCAGTACCTGTAATGTTCCAAATCGAAACCAAGTTGCTTTCTGCCACTTTCGTGACTTCTATCGTTTTCGCAGTAACCATCTTTTCCTCTCCTCACATCTCAAATGGAATTAGAAAAATTGTTGGATTCGACATGCAAGTAAATAGGCAACAGGCAAAGATGAGTAAAAGAAAAATCAGACCAAAATTAATGTTTTTCATTTTTTTCTCTTTCTGATAAGTTTGATTATTTCCAACAGACAACCGACTAGTACTACTCACCTGTCTGCTGGAAACAGCCATAAAAAATCAAAAAGAAGAGAAAAAAATCTATGAATGTGTTGTTAAAGAACCTCAAAAACAACCAAAAAAACAGCAATTGTTTAAAGGTTGCTCTAAAGTTCAGAGATTATAGGTCAAAATGTAAAATATTTCAACCCCTACAAGAGGGGTGAATCTTGAAATCTTATAGGATTTATGGTAGTATTTTCCCCGGTTTGGTTTGTCACGTTAACAAAAAGAACAAAAAAAGGGCACCCGTAAGGCACATGGCGGATTTGCCGCGTAGTGCACCCCGAAAGGCGCGTAGGACTTCTGGTACCTTACCTCACCGGAAGTGGCAGGCGCAAAAATTAAAAAAGCAAACTAAGTAAGACGAGGTAAGTAGATGAAGAACATTAATGAAAAAGGGTTTTCCCAATATTTTCACACGTCGTACATAAAGCGGCTACCCAAAAGCATTGTTGTTACCATCGAAAACAGTCAGTTTATATTTTTTGCTGACCATATCGACTGGGTAAAACTACAGTGCGAGAATCCAGAAATGAAGCAAGGGGTAGCAACAAAAAATGACGACACATTTGCCGGCAAAATTCCAGCCAAATGGAAAGCCGACTTACCCCAAGACATTACCTTCACCATCAAACAAGGTGATGCCGTAACTGTCTGGGAAGTATCTTTGAAGGGGTTCAATTACGACACCTTTGTTGCCAAAGATATTGTGATTCAACGAAAGGATGAAAAATTATATTCCATCATCATGGCGGGCAAAAGTACTGAGCCGGTTGTTGATTATTCTGTCAGAATATCAACTGGTCATGGTTACGCCTGCCCCATAATCTTCCCCACACTAGGCAGTCTACCGCATCAAATTACTGGGCGTCGTCCGGTAGTAAAAGAGGTAGCTGGTATCGGGGGATATGTGGGGGCTGTGGTTCTTGGAACAGTGTTTCATGAAGGTCAATGGATGATCACGTCACAAGGTGAATCGAAAGTTGATCAACTTGATCAACCAGTGAAGACCCAACGATCGACACGGTATTCGATTCAAAATCCTGACCAACCTGATCCTCCTGAACACGGCATCGTGAAAAGCGGATTTAACGTAGGGCTTGATCCTCGTTTCATCTGCGCTGGCGATAAGTTGCATGGCGGTGGTTTAGCCAAAGTCATGTTTCATGAATATGACTCGAACTCATTTGTCGTTCCAGACAATCAAAGGCAAGTATCCATTTCGGAGTTTCTTTCCTTTGGTGACGGACCAGGAACGATTGCCACCTG
Organism: uncultured Pseudomonadales bacterium; assembly: GCA_964557365.1. Taxonomy (GTDB): domain Bacteria; phylum Patescibacteriota; class Microgenomatia; order UBA1400; family RBG-16-45-19; genus CAZKMY01. Next base: position 9,383 of record CAZKZW010000033.1, read on the forward strand.
CCAATGGATTGTGTCGACGTTTGGTAGCATTTTGTCCAAACTAACACCCAATCCTAACCCTGCATCTTACGGATTATCCCCAGACAGCAATGGGTCCCCGATTTCCATCGGCATTATCAGAAACGGCACCTGGAGTATTTTGGCACGCTCTGGTGAAATGTTTGATAAAGATGGAAATGCATTTCCGTGTCTTCGAAGCGAAGGTTTTGATCCTTCTCGACTTGATGCAACTCCTGTAGTTCATCATCTTGGATCAATTGACACCAACACAAAACGTGTCGCTTCAACGTCGACAGTGGTCGGGTTATCTCCGGTCGTTGTCTACGAATACCAGGCAGAATCAGTCTCCGATCTCGATGGATATATCGCCGAGCCTCTCGACGATTTTATTCAGGACGGTGACGGTCTTGCTCAATCAGCTCTGGGCCAATATTTATGGCACCTTTTTGGTAGCCAATTGGCCACTATTAATCCAAAAGGTAATTGCTTGCCCGCAATCACCAACTAGGAGCAAAAAATGTCAAACCAAACCCTTTTTAACATCGCGAATCTTCGCAACCAAGCGCACAATCCGTGCTTGCATTGCCAGATCAACGCAAAAAATTAACCTCCCCAGGTTTTGACTACAAACAGTCAAAGTCGCATTACGGGAGGTTATTTTTT
>CAZKZW010000034.1:0-7710 GCA_964557365.1 uncultured Pseudomonadales bacterium
AGTATGAATCACCCCAGAAGCTTCCACCGCATTCATCCCTTTGCGGATGGTCCACGCTCGGACTTCTTTCTCCCCAGCAGTCAAAAACGATTGCAGACCGAGCAAACCATAACCAGCCTGAATCAATCGTTCTAATCCACTTTGAGATAGCCCCAATGTCTCCAAATATTCTTGTTGTTCTTGTCCGCCCATCTCTGCCAATTCGGCCTCAATCTTCGCCGACACCACCATTACTTCATGTGTTAATACATTCAATTTTTGTGCGAATTTATCGACCAATACCTCATACTTGCTGCTTGCTACTTCATTCTCATCCACATTCACCACATACAAAATGGGTTTCATGGTCATCAGGCACAGATCTTTTATCAGAGCGGTTTCTTCGTCATCCAAATCCGCTTCTGCGGCTGGCTTACCCTCATTCAACACCTTGAGAATTTTTTCTATTACCGTCCACCGCTTTTTCATTTCTGGGGTCACATTGCCTTTGGGTGGTTGTTGCTTACCCAAGGTTTGCAAATCTGCCAAGGCGAGTTCTGTAATCAGGACAGTCTTATCATCAGATGGATCACCGCTCCCGGTCTGTACCACATCTGGATCCTCAAAGGCTCGTACCACCATACAGATAGCGTCGGCTTCCCGGATATGAGACAAGAATTTATTCCCCAGCCCCTCACCCTCACTCGCCCCCTTCACAATCCCGGCAATATCAGTAAACATGACCGTCGCAGGTACTAAGGGTGGTAATTTATTCGGATCAATCACTGTTGCCAGTTTGTCCAACCGATCATCCGGTACAGGAACAATGCCCACATTCGGCTCAATCGTGGCAAAAGGATAATTCGCCGCCAATGCCTGTTGTTTTTTCAACAGCGCATTAAACAGTGTCGACTTCCCCACATTTGGTAACCCCACTATCCCAATAGATAAACTCATGGGGTGATTATATCAAGCAATGTCCTGCTTTTTCTCTTCTCTTTCCTTTTTCCACACCCCAAAAATATAGTTAATCCTATGCCATGCCGTATCTTTACTAAATTCTTTTCCAAATTCATCATAAACATAACCTACGCATTGCTCACGTTCCTCTGGTGACAACAGCTTATATTTTGTATATTCCTCAACTCCTTTTCTAATACCCTCCAACATGAACACAACCTTTTCTGTCTTAGTATCTTCTTGATCACACATCACCTCATACAAGGTTTCGCCCATATTTGGAAACAAAGTTAATGTATCCACTTTCCATGCAGTAGATTCACTAACATCCCCACATAAATGCATACTTTCTATGGTTAGTGTTTTGTCATCATCCTCATTTGGCCACAAGGATACTTCCCACAATGAAACTCTTGGGTCATTCTCGTCTGATACAGAAAAAGTGACCGTAAACACTCCTGAAGAATCACGAATCATCCACAACGGAGTTGATACACCATTTTCGTGAATCGGTTCTACTGTATTCTCTGGTCTACCCAAAAGATTTTCGGAACTCATACACAATCTCTTTTTTTTGATAAATACAAAAAAACTGCTCACCGAGCAGCCAATGAAATTTACTCTAGTTTTCTCAACAAATCAACGAGATATCAGTATTTAGCTTGATAATACGTGATGCATTTTAGTACCTTGCATCACATAGTAGCTGGTGATATAGTACATGCCAATGACACTGCTACATGATGAAAACGATCAAACTCAACTCCGCAAAGGATCACTCACTCTGGCGGTTCTGTTGATTATTGCTCGAGGCAAAGTCTACTCTAGCGATATTCTGGCTGAACTAGAAAAGTCCGACCTCATCATCGTCGAAGGCACCCTCTATCCCCTCCTCTCTCGCCTGAAAAACTCTGGACTCCTCACCTACGCTTGGCAAGAATCCCAAAGTGGTCCACCCCGTAAATACTACTCGCTCACCGATGAAGGCAAAGCAACCTTAAAAGCCCTCATCGCCTCTTGGAAAAAACTTGATCAATCTATCAATCACCTTATTAAACAAATCAAATTGGAATAAAAAAATGAAAAAAACCGTCACCGCCAATCTCAATCAAACCGTCTTCACCTTTGAAGAAGATGCCTTTGAAAAACTCGACACCTACACCGACAGCATTCATCGTCATTTTGCTCACAATGCCGACAAAGATGAAATTGTCAGCGATATCGAAGCCCGCATCAGTGAAAAACTCCAAGAATCTCTCTCAGGTGGTCGCACAGTAGTTCAACTCAAAGATGTTGAGGTGGTCATTACCTCCATGGGATCAGTCAAAGACATTACCGGAGACGACGAAGATGTAAAAGAAACTGTTTCAGAAAAATCTGTGTCCAAAAAACTGTTTCGTGATCCCGATCACACCGTCATTGGTGGTGTTGCCTCAGGTATTGCTAATTATTTCGGCACTGATCCTGCCTTCATTCGCTTTTTGTTCATCATCACACTCTTCTTTGGTGGATTTGGCGTCATCGCCTATCTCGCCTGTCTCATCGCCATGCCCGAAGCCAAAACGGCGACAGACAAAATGCAAATGTATGGTGAACCGATCAATATCAAAAATATTGAAGCCAGTATCAAAAAAACTCTTAACGATACGGAAGCTGAAGAAAGCACTCTATCAAAGGTTATCCTTCTTCCCTTCCGTATCATTGGCAAACTCTTTAAAGTAGCCAGCAAAGTTGCCCGTCCTTTCTTAAGTATCTTAATCATTATCACTGGCATCAGTCTCATTCTAGGTGGCATCGGCAGTATTGCAGGATTATCCGTCTTTGGCACGCTCATGCTCACCCATGCATATATCCCCTACGTAGAGCCTTCAATCGTCACGCTTCTTTCCCAGATTTCTCACCCTGTATTCATGATCAGTTTAATGATGTCGGCCATTGTCCCCTGTTTCCTTGTTGTCCTCGGTGGTATTGGCCTGATCCGTATGAAAAATCCGCTCTCCCTGTATGGCGGAATTTCACTCATGGTTGTATGGATCGCTTCCTTAGCACTCATGGGCTTTTACGGTATCACCATCAGTCCTCAAATTGAACAATATGTCAAACGATGGGAAAGCATTGATGTTAACTCAGAACAAACCATTCCCAACCTTGCCCCATTTACGAAAATCGATATTAACGATGCCCGAACTGTCAAAGTAAGCCAAGGACCTGTCGCTAAAGTTGTCATGGTTGGCAACCCAGAATTTACCAGTACATTATTAACCACTTCAGAAAACGGTCTCCTAACCATCAAGACAGTTCACGCTAATAAAATCTGTATCACCTGCGAAGCATCACGGCCAGTTGAAGTAGTCATCACGCTTCCTCAACTAACCGAGTTTACAGTCAATAATATTGACGAATTAACGATTGATGGTATTAGTCAGCCAGCGGTAAAAGGTACCATTGGTGACCATATAAAAGCCTACCTCAATCAATTCAACGTCAAAGAACTTGAATTAAACCTGGCTCACCGAACTGGAGTTGATTTGACTGGTACGGGCAGCAACGCGATCTTTCATCTTGATGACCGCAGTCGTCTAACTGCTGACAAATTCTTAGCAAAAACCATTACCATCACTGCCGATAGTGAATCCAAAGCCACTCTTAATGCCGCCGCCATCACCGTCGATCAAGCTGATGATGCTGACATTCAATACATCGGCAAACCAAAAGTACTACAGATATCTAAAGACAAATCTGCCTCCCCCAGCGCCAACTTGTCAAACTAAAGAAAAGAATTTGATTATTTCTGTTGAGATTCAGCCATAATCACGTGAGCGTGCCACAACTCAGGCACACTTCGATACGAAGTATTGTTCACTACGACTGCCGCTGACCTGCCCGGATATTCCTCATCAATGTATGAACAGATCTGATTTCGAGGTAATGATCCTGATTGGCTCCATAAACAAACATGATTTAATTCTTTCTTCATGGGCGACAATACTTTTGTCAAAATGGTATAGGGAAAGATATTTTTCACAAAACCCACCGAACGATCTCCGAGACGATCTTTAATTTCTTGCACAAGCGCCGCATTTCCCTCTCCATTCATTTCTTGAACCTTTTGATACAGCTGGACATCTTCAGGCAACCGCATAAACTGATTACATGCTAATCGTTGCAAAACGACCATTAAGCACAAATTGAGCGCCATATCATGCTTGTCCCCATGAATATATGCTTCTTGTGGAATTCGCTTGGCAACATGTCGGATTTCTAAAGACATAATCGTATCGTATACAAAGTTTGGGATTCATCAAGCTTCAGGTGTAACCTGGTATAATGCGCTAATGTCGTCTCGACAAAACAATCTTCGACGCAATTTTTCCCTTATGTTTTTGATTCAGGCACTTACCAGTGTCCAAGTCATCGGTACTATCAGCACCATTTTCATGGTTCACCGTGGCCTCACTCTTTCCCAAGTGTTCTACACCGCCATCATCTTTTCCATTGTGTCATTTCTATTCGAAGTACCCAGCAGTTATCTCGCTGACCGATGGGGACGTAAAAAAGTCATTATCCTTTCCTGTGTTCTCTACCTTGCCTATTGGATAGCGACTATCTTTGCACACTCTTTTCCTCTCTTTATGTTTGCCATTGGTCTTTATGCCTGCTCAAATGCCCTACTCTCTGGTACTGATGAAGCCTTGATTTACGACACTTCCCAAGAATTGGGTCAAAGTGATCATAGCCTCAAACAATTAGGCGTCTATTTTTCATCCCAGCGAATATTCAAAATTATCGTCCCCATTATTGCGGTGTTTATTGCCAAAGATTTATCTGAAACACAATTCATCTCCGTTCTTCTGATTGATGTGGCAGCTGCAATGATTGCCATTATCACCAGTCTCTTTTTAACTGAACCCACTCATGTTTTTTCAAGAGAAAAGGCAGAATCAGGTATTTTGCGCGATACCCTCAGATTATTTCACCATAATCACTTTCTCCTTACTATCATGCTCAACCGAACTCTCCTATTTATTACTACTTTCCTTATCTGGCGGGTTAGTTCAGAATTTTTCCACCAAGTCGGCATTCCGTTACTGGTTATCGGAATCACCTTCTCACTCTTTCAAAGTCTTGGTTTTTTTGCCAGTTGGAACATTGACAAATTATTTCCCCAAATCCCTACCACAGAGCGTCTCAATTTTCTCAACACACTTTGCTGCCTTGCAATTTGCACATTCTTTATCAATAGCGTAACCATTAAAAATACCTGGGTTTTCCTCTTCTCGTATATTTTTACTGCAGGCTTAGAAATAATCCGATGGCCCCTCTTTTCTCAACTTATCAATGGAGTAAGCAATTCTTACAACCGTGCCACAGTGTTGTCTATGTCAAACATCTTGAAAAGTATCTTAGACATTCCCCTCCTATTTCTTAGCGCACTCCTCGTCAGCTTGAATTATCCTGCGCTCTTTGGTCTCACCGCCCTCGTCGCCCTCATCTCCACCTTTGTTTTTTATCTCCCTCAACAAAAAAATCCAAAACTTAACGTTTCATAAAAACAAAATACCCTGCATACGCAGGGTATTTTTTAACAATTTTATTTACTACTTTCTACACCTTAAACTGGCGCACCAAAGCATCAAGTTGCTGAGCACTTGCAGCCAATTGTTGGGCAGCCGACGACACTTGAGTCATGGATGAGCTGGTTTGCTGAACTGCTGCACTCATCTGTTGACTACTAGAAGCGGATTGTTGGGCTACCGAAGACACTGCTTCAATGGCGGCTTCAATGGTCTTTACCTGAGCACCCATACTACCCAAAGATGATAGAGCCTTTGAAACAACGTCTGAACTCTCAGCAATCACAGCTTTACCAGCATCCATTGATGCTACGGCTCCGTCAGTGCTGTCTTTAATCTCATTAATCAAACCCTCAATATCTTTCGTAGCTGTTGAGGACTCTTCAGCGAGCTTTCTCACCTCATCCGCCACAACCGCAAACCCTCGTCCAGCTTCACCCGCACGAGCTGCTTCAATAGCTGCGTTTAGGGCAAGTAGATTTGTCTGCGAAGCGATCGAATTAATGGTGTCTACGATCCGCACAATTTGCTGACTCTTCTCACCTAAAGAGGATATTGCCACAGCTGTTTCATCAGACGTGGTCGCAATTTGCTTCATCTTGGAAGAAGCGGTATTCGCTGCCGCTGTTCCCTCATTTGACGCTGCTGCTAAATTTTTTGCATTTGTGCCCACTTCAGTTGTCTGTTTAGCCAAATCTTCCGAACCCTTTGCAACTTCTTGAATTCCAGAACTCATTTGTTGGGTAGCTGCATTGACCTGCTGAGTTGAGGCTGCCAATTGTTGCGATGTGGCAGAAATCGTCTGAGCATTTTGAGAAATATTCTTAACCAACGTTTTAACCGACTCGGCCATTCGTTTGAATGATTCCACCAGTCTCTGCACATCACCTTTCGATTCGATATCTACCACCGTAGTCAAATCACCATTGCCAATTAGTTCTGCCTTATCCGCCAGGATTTTCATTGGTTCAGCCGTGTTTGTCAACATAGTATTGAGCGCTTTGGCCATCTGCCCAATTTCATCTCCCCGATCCCGAATAGGAATACGAATCGATAAATCACCTGTATCAGCCAATGCTTGAGCCTGTTTCGTCACTGTGACGATGGGACGAACCAACTGATTGGCATACCACCAGGCAAAGACTCCGCCAATAAGCGATAAAATAACTCCAGCAACCAGCAATTGCATTTTCACAACATCGGAGCCTGTCATTGCATCTACATCATCCGAGTATGCACTGGGTGCCAGTGTCCACTGCAGCTCGGGAATATACGTGAATACTGCAAACTTTTCTCGTGCATTTTTCTCTCCCTCATTCTTCCAATCGTATGAATAAATTCCAAACTGCTTATTCTGTTCCGAAAGCTTTGTAGCTTGTTGCAATATTTCTTTAATAAACAAGTTCCCTTTAGCATCCTTGGTTTCCAAGATATTTTTCCCATCTGTCTTTCGACCTGATGACAACACATAATTACCATCTTTATCAATAATCCAAATATACCCGTTCGAACCTATTTTGATGGTCGACAATGACTGCAATGTCTCCTCCACATACTGCTTCTGAGGTACACCATAAAACAGTGCCGCCACCACTTGTCCACTTGAATCTTTTAATGGTTGATAGGCAACAATGTACGTCTGTCCCACCACTTGAGCAAATCCTTTGTATGATTCACCTTTCATAATGGATTGATATACCGGAGAATCCTTTGGAATGTAAGTGCCTACTGCCCGAACTCCATCAGCTTTCTTTACATTCGTAGCGGTTCGCAGCATTCCGTCTGGAATAATTTGAAAAATAGTTGCTGCTCCACCCAGAGTCTTTTGAACTTTATCAAGGCCAGCTGTGTAATTAGTCGCTGGGGATCCATTAATCAAGAGCGTCGCTACAGTTGTTGTTTTACTATTTCCCGACACTTGATCGGTTATTGCCATCGACTGGACCTGGTCTGTTGCCAAAACCACCGATTGTACTTGCAACGTGTCATCCAATACAAGCAAACCACTATTAATATCTGCCTGAGCCTTATTCATTTGTGCCCGTAACCCATTTGACGCAGTAATACTCTGCAATCCCAATGTCTCCTTCAATTCTTTCACTGCACCATTCCGAGATTCCGACATGGCAAAAAAACTCATGAAAGTAATGGGTAAAATGATCACTGCCAAAAGAATCGCCAGTAACTGCCAGCGCAA
>CAZKZW010000034.1:7810-9516 GCA_964557365.1 uncultured Pseudomonadales bacterium
CCCATCCGCTGACAAATATCCAACACCACTCCATCTTCATTCAAGGTCATATAGACATTATCGGTATACAACACGGGTGTTGAATCTAAATTAATATTCAACTGCACTTCATTGGGTTTATCTTTATTCATCTCTGCCATATGTACTCCTTTTTAAAAAATTAAAAGTTCATTCTCCAAAAATGATTTTTCAGTAGTGAAAAAATCTCTTCAGGCGAATCAATAATCCAAGTTGGTTTTACCCGCTCCAAAGCAAGACGTGGCTGAAAACCCCACGTCACCGCCACCGACTTCACCCTCACAGTTTGAGCTGTCAGAATATCACGCGGCTCATCACCAACATAAATAATCTGTTTTGGTTTCAGATGTTGTTCCACCATCATTGTCTTCATCAATCGATCTTTTCCATACAGACCAGCTCCTGCATATATAAATGAAAACAAGTAATTTACTTGCTGATCAGCTAAATACCGTTTTACAGTCTTGATATTATTTGATGTCACGACCCCCATCCGATAACCCCTGTCATGCAAACGTTGCAACACAGCAAACAATCCTGGCACGGGTTCCATTTCGTTCATATGTCGCTGTTGATCCGCTTCAATCAGCTTGGATACCAATTCACTTGCCAGCTTAACCAAAGGCCACTTTCTTAGCGATGAATTCGCTCCTCCAGTCAACAAACGTTCAACCGTAGACTCAGCAATTGGTTTTTGTCTCAACTGGTGCGTTACCTTATTCACTTGTCGTACTACCGAATCAAGTGAATCCACCATAGTTCCATCAAAATCAAACACGAGTACGGGTCGAGAAAACCACCACATAATATAGTTATTCCTTTCTCATGTTTCGCTTCGTTCCCCACCAAAACATCAAACGAGTCAATACCATTGTTCCCACCACCATAAAACATCCTCCAATTACAATCGTTAACAATAAAAACAATGGAGTAAGCTGCAATTGCAGCATGCCACGTAAATTTGCCAATGTATATGGATCAAACCAAGCTATCAATCCTGACACAAGTGCCACTGCCAAAACCATACCGCCCAACATCGATTCCAATCGACGACTTTGTTTCTTCATTTCTGAAGGTGCGAATTGTCGCACATTCATACGCGACCCCCAATACAAACCTGCAGGAATGGCCAATAAGACATGAAAAATGGGCACTCCCATGAAAAAACCAAACATACCCAAGGCATAAAACCACAACACACCAAGCAAAGACAGCCATGACATCATATAGAGAGAGCGTTGAATATCCCGCCATGCTTTCGCCCCATACAACATACCCACCATCAAACCAACTACCGCTGCAGGGACAATGTACGATTCATCCAAAAAAAGAAAACTCCCCCACCACCCCAACAAGAGACCGACAAGAGGCCAAACTGCCACAATTATAAGTGAAAATAATATCTCCATTACCAAACATCTTAGCAGAGAGAAGGCTATGGATTAAAACGGAACTTTTTCCAAGTTGATGAAAGTTCCCAACGAATTTCCCAATGCATACACCGCAATCAACCACAAATTATCATTAAAATTATTCACCGCCTGATAAATCACATATACCGCAATAAAATTCTCAAAAAACACTAAGAGGGCCGCAGCGCGTGATCGGCCTTTTGAAATCCAATACGTTCTTTGGGTGGCCAAAAACATCTCGACAAAGCCAACCGCAAAAAACCCTAATGCTTGTAA
>CAZKZW010000035.1:0-409 GCA_964557365.1 uncultured Pseudomonadales bacterium
CCCGCCCCTTCCGCCGCTAAACCAAAATAGTTTTTAGTTAATTTCAAAAACCCCCGATTCAGACTCGGGGGTTTTTGTTTTATGTTTAATGAGTTGATTGATCATATAAATAATGGTATTACTACCTAAACAAATCATAAGAGGTCTTAATTATGAATTATTGGTATATGTTTCCATGTGGGGTTAATGAAAAATCAGTAGGAGATGCAATTATTGATATCTTCAGACAAATTCATAGTGATCCAGATATGGTGTTAACGCTATACATATCTTCAACGGGTGGAGATATTGATTCTGCTATCCGCTTTTATGATTTTATTAAAGCTTCCAAAATAAACGTAAACACAGTTGGCTTTGGACAGGTTGATTCGGCTGCAATACTATTATTTCTTTGCGGTAAAGAACGAAC
>CAZKZW010000035.1:419-1407 GCA_964557365.1 uncultured Pseudomonadales bacterium
GCTAATAGAGAATTGTCGGCTCAGACTTCATGCTCCAACATACAACGGTGTCCAACAATCTCAAGTGATATCAGTTCATTCAGAAACTACATTGCTGTTACAACAGCTTGATAATCGATATTTTGAAATTATATCGAGTGAGTTACCTTTAATAAAAGACGTTAGAGCACTATATAACGAAGGGAAAATATTGGACACAAAAAACGCTCTTAAATATGGGCTTGCAACAAAAATCGAAATAAAACTACCAATACTACAATAGATGTTTTGTAGAGGAGAAAATACGTTGTTGATGAATTATTTATTATCCAGTTGATTAGATGAGACAGATTTATTTAAATTATCAATTTCTTCTTTATCAAATTTTAAATCTTGGTAGCTCCCTTTCATAGTTAGCAAAGAACCTATTAATCCACCAAGCAAAGTTGCTATCGTCTCATTATTGAGAACCTTATTAACACCAAGGAAAATCACTCCAACAATTGCCAGTGCGATAAGAATAAATTTTTGAGCATCAAAATTTAAAAAATGAATAGCTCTGTTGTCCCTCATGAAATTTTCACCACCTCGTACAGAGAGCATAAAGTTAAAATAACCTAAAACAATCCACTTGATTAGCAATATTGCCAATCCAAACAATATCAAGTTCAGCATGATATTCTCTGAAATTAACTGGAAACCGCGAAGAGAGAGTATGAAAATTAATGCAATAAAAATAATGAGTTCAAAAAAATGCTGAAATAGGTATTCAGCAATTAATCGAAATTTGTCCATAGTTAAATGGCATTATATCACTTGTTATAGATGTCAAATTTCATTCTATCTCTTGGGGAGAAATCTCAAAATATGTGTAAAAACAATCAGCGTATTCTTTTTGCAATCGGGTAATCAGGATGGAGCTGGAACAGATCCCAGAGTTTGCCATTAAATTCTCAAACACAAATCTACAAGGCCAGTCATCGCAAGTAGAATCTTCTACTCATATACA
>CAZKZW010000035.1:1417-8637 GCA_964557365.1 uncultured Pseudomonadales bacterium
ATACAGGAAATGACAAGATGTTTATTTTGAATCTCACTTAGTCTGATATGATTCAGATATGAACAATACATCGCTACACAACAAAATTGCCATTGTGACGGGAGCATCGAGTGGATTGGGTAAAGCAGTTGTCGAGTTATTGGCTGAGCAAAAAGTAAAAGTTTTTGCATTAGCTCGGACGATACAAGAAGTCAAATTGCCTGATTCTGTAATAAAAATTCTTTTAAACATTCGTGATTTAAACAGTATCGATGCTGCATTTTCAGCTATCGATAAACAAACAGATCATATCGACTTCTTAATTAATTGCGCGGGTCGGGGGTTGATGAAGAAATTGGAAGATACCACTCGTGAGGAAATCATGGATGTATTTGGCGTCAATTTGAAAGGTAATATTTACATTACTCAAGAAGTATACAAACGAATGATTCCTCAGAAAGCAGGACATATCATAAATGTATCCTCGACATCTGGTATCAAAGCTCGACCTGACGAATCAATTTACTGTGCCAGTAAGTGGGGATTGAGAGGGTTTACAGAGAGCCTTCGACTAGCTGCAGCAGAACATCATATTCGGGTTACGGGCGTTTATCCTGGGGGAATGCAAACCAATTTTTGGAAAAACAATCCAACTGACACTTCAAAATACATGCAAGCGAACGACGTTGCTCAGGAAATTATTCACCTTCTCACCACTCCGTCCTCCATTGCTCCATCAGAATATGTCATCGAGCGGGGATTGTAGTGATCCAAGAATGAGAACGATAAATTAGCCCAATCTTTTTGCCACAGGGTGGTCGGGATTGAGTTGTAAGAGGTCCCAGAGATTCCCATACAAATCCTCAAACACCGCCACTCTCCCATAATCCGCATCTTTGGGCGGGCGGACAAACTTGATGCCCTTTGCCACCATCTCTTTGTAATCCCTGTCAAAATCATCCGTATTCAAAAACAAAAACACCCGTCCACCAGTCTGATTTCCCACAAACGGTTCTTGTTCCGGTTTCGACGCTCGAGCTAAAAGAATCGTGGTCCCCGATGAATTTGGTGGGGCAATCACCACCCACCGCTTGTCCTGCTCCGGTTGATAGATATCCTCAATCACGGTGAAGTGCAGTTTTTGAGTATAAAAGGCAATCGCCTCATCATAATCTTTCACGACCAGCGCAATATGAGTTATGTTTTGTTTCATAACGGTATTCCAAACGATATCAATTCTTGTTTCATTTGTTCACAATTTTCAAACACAATACCCTTCATCCCCACATTCCGTGCAGCCAAAATATTTTTCTCCAAATCATCAATAAACACTGCTTCTTCTGGAGCAACCCTAAGTTTTTCTAGAGTATATTCATATATTTTTGGATCTGGTTTGATCAAACTCACTTCTTGGGAAAGAACCACAAGCGGAAACGGAGCGTAGACTCCCATCTCCCGATTCACCACTGAATGTGGTTCAATCGAATTTGAAAGAACGGCGACCTGATACCCCAGTTGCTTCAGCTGATCGACTACATGCAATACATCATCAAACACCCGATATCGCTTTCTAAACTCCCGTGCCCACAAAGACTCACCTTCCGGGAGTGGTATAGCAGCTTTGGTTATTTCATAGAATCGCTTCCAGAATTCTTCTTCCGTAACCTTACCCGCCATAAATAATGGATCAAGTATCTTCACTGCTTCGTGAAATTGCTCACGCGTGATACCGAGTGTTTGAACAATATCCTGATATACATACTCATTCTCACTTGAATGGAGTACCCCACCCACATCAAAAATAACTGCTTTTATCATTGTCCAATTCTATCAAAGAATTTACCGTCCTTTTCAGGCTTTGTGATAGCATAAGACCATGAAGATTCCAAAATGTGTCTATACGGGTAAAACAGAAAAAGGAACCGACATTATCATTCGGTATCCTTGTGCTGCAGACGTTTCAGAAATGCTGGAGTTCATAAACACATTATCAAAGGAACAGACATTCATTCTCTCTCAGGGCGAGCAATTGACCCTGAAAGAAGAACAGAAATATCTTGATTCAGCACTGAAAAAAATCGAAAACCACGAAGCAGTCTATTTGCAGGTATATACAAACGGTCATTTAATTGGAGCCTCTGACGTAGTAATGAAAGACAAAGCAGAAAAACATGTCGGGCTAGTTGGCATCTCCATTGCCAAACAATATCGGAGTGAGGGGATAGGAAAACTGCTTATGACCCTTGTGTTAAAAGAAGCCAGAGAACAACTTCCTTTACTCAAAATCTTTACCTTATCTGTGTTTGATGACAACGAAATCGCCAAAGCGTTTTACCCCAAAATGGGTTTTAAACCATACGGAACACTTCCAAAGGGAATCAAACACAAAGACACATTTGTTGATCACATACACATGTATCAAAATGCCTAAAGATAAACAGGATAAATACCTGTGATAGCATAAGACCATGCGATATTTTTCAGAAAAAGTAAACGTAACTGACCCTAATCCTCCTCCTCAAAAACTAGCTTTTGAAAATCGCTTCATCACTGTCACCTTTGAGAACTACCGCGAAAAACGTGATGCCGGAAGCCCGATGTTTGAACAACTCATAGGTGAACAAGATACTGCGGGTACCATCGCATCCAAATTGATGAAACAAGACAATCCGGTGGCTAGTTTGTTTCCTTCAGGTTTACCGGTTGAAGCCATCTTAATCCTGGCCGATTACGTCTTGGCCCCCGGGAAAATGCGCCTTATCCATATTTCCGACATCACTTGTCTTCAAGCTGCGGAAGCAATCCGCCTTCAATCCAGAAAATTAAACGGCCGATATACAGGAAAGAGTCTCGCCAGCAAACTCCGGAGTGCTTCAGAAGATGAGCCGCATCGACAAATGCGGGAAGGGGATGCAAAGGCGGTGGAAATCACCTTCAACGCCATCCTCTCCAAGCTTTCCTCCCCGCCCACATTGTAATTAATCTCAGTATTTTGACGGAATCATTTTATGGGCTATAATCCAGCCAAAACTCGTGGTGTCTATTTTCCTATCAAGCTTGGAATCTATGGCATCAAAACGAGGGTACGTTAACAAATAAGAACGCGGTTCGTTGAATGGACGAATTGGATGACTAACTTATGTTGGCTGTCTACCTCGTTCATTCAGCACCGAGCGAAAACACACATTTCAAATCAAAAAGGATGATGACGATGAAAAAAAATATTAACGCAATAATTGTAAGTAGTGAGAATGTGTCCCCCTATATCCTGGGTTGTTATGATTGGCTCACAAAAAATGATGTTGCGGTGAATCACATCACCACTATCGATCAAGCTGCATCATTCTGCACGCAACCCGACGAAGCATCGCTGCTAATCGTTTTTGGAGATAATCCAAGTTTTTTACAAACAATCAACGACATCCCCTGTACAGATTTAACCATCATCTTCGTGCGCTGTCATGACGATGACCCAATTCCAATCACCAGTGACATCGTGGTTGCAACGATAGACAATTTTGCTTTAGAAATTGAAAAAGTCGTCAGAGCGATGCAACACTAACCACCAATTCTCAAACCAGATTCACCAACAAGGAGAAAAAAATGCCAGCAAATATTGGGCAACACAACGATAAAAAAGTTTTGTTTATAGGCCCCGCATTTTGGGAGTCAGTCTATCTATCGATCGATTATGAAGATCCATTCCGCATCGATGGTTATCGTATTTACAAAGCCGAAACCATTGAAGATGCGATGGATATCATATCGAAGAACGCCATTGATGTGGTTATCGTCTTTGAAGACGGCAACCGCTATGCCAGGAAAATGGATGTAAAACCAAAAATTTGGTCACAACAAGTGATTTTCTGGTTCGTCAATGGCGTTGGCGAGCGGCCCAAAAACTTTCCTTTCGAAGAACACATTCAAAAATCTCCTGAGCAATCATATCTCGATGTTTGGGACATGACACATGGGCGGATGGGGATGTACTTTAAAGGGAATGTGGGGCCGGATATCGATTCTCGTGTGGGGAAGTGGATGACGTGCGAAAGCGTAGGAGAGGTTCACTTCCTCTATCAAAAAAACCACAATCAAACCCGAATTTCTGGTGAGAAAAATTGTATCAATGCCTTAACCCTCTCTCTAAATGCGTGGGGCTATCAGCTTGCATCATAACGTTTCGTTCTGGGAATAGGCCCGAGATTGTTTATTCGGGCCTTTCGTCCCACCTTGTTTTTGTTTTTTGTCTCACCGCGTTCTTATTTCTTGTTTTTATGAAGATATAATGAGATCTAATGCGTAAATACCTCATCATCTTCATCATTTCCATTATTGGACTATTCACTCGCTTTTACATTTCCGGTCACGGCATTTTTGGTGACGGCAACGCCTACTTTTCCTACACTCATGCCCTCTACTTCGAACACGGCTTACATTTTGACGGCATCTACGATCACTTGAGTCATTTTTCCGGTAAAAAATACACCTTCAGCCGCGTTTTTTGGGGCACGGACCCGGGACCCTTTGATATCCGTCACAATCCCTGGACCGTCGGCACGGGGTTATTCTGGCTCCCGGCTATGGGAATGACCGATCATGCAATGAACTCCATCGGCTGGCAGCTCGATAAATACAGCCTCATCTATGAATTTGGCATTGGTATTGCCGGCATTATCTACAGTTTGATCGGGCTCTGGTGGTTGGAGCAATACCTTCAGAAAAAATTCGACCAAAAGATTGCCAATCTACTTATCATCAGCCTCTATGCTGCTACCAATCTGTTGTATTACATCTCTCTCGAACCAGCACTCTCTCATCAAATCGTGTTCTTTTTGCTCTCTGGGTTACTCTTGTTTACTTCAAAAAGAATTACCTCAAAACATCCCATATTCTTTTGTGGTTTAGCCATGGGGTTGTTGGTCACCACCCGCATGGCTGATTCACTCCTACTTATTCCCATCGGCTATCAGCTCTGGGTCAACACACTTACTCATCTTCGGTATTCCACGCTGCGGCAACACATGGTCACGCTCATCGTAGGCATTGCCCTAGGTCTAATGCCGCAGTTAGTTAATCAATATCTCATGTCTGGATCCCTGTGGCAGAATCCCTACTTCACTGGTGAAAATGGTCAGTTTGTTTTCTCTGCCTCCAATTTGTGGTCATCTCTCTTTTCCGTTCATCGTGGGTTATTCAGCTGGACACCATTTCTACTCATCGGTATGGCTGGCCTCATCATCAAAGCAAAACAACGAGGAGAATGGTTATACCAAACAGTACTTCTCTCCCTCATCATCTTTTGGATTGCGGTATCTCAGTGGAGTGGGGTAGCTTCAGCGGGGTTTGGTGCACGCCTGTTTGTCGGCAGTTTGCCCTATTTTTCCTTGGGTATAGGGGTTATCTTTCAGCGATTCACCAATAAAAAACAACTCGTACTAATAATCATAGGGTCACTATTTAATTTTATAGTATTGAACCAATTCTTGATTGATCCCAATCGGATGGTCAAAGATCAGGGCTTAACGTATCTAAATTTCCTGACCGGCAACATAGCTTCCTTGTTTACTACCGCCAAGTTCTTTTTGTTATACTTAATTCCATGAAAATAGGTAAAACATTTTTAACCCTCACCCTCATTACGTTGTTGTGGTTCGGATTCTCATCAAACACTCAGGCCACCACCATAGAAATCACTCCCACCAAAGACAGTTTCTTTGACCCTAATTTCCCCAATTCACAAGGAGGAACCGATTTTCTCTTGGTTGAAAAACAAGATGATAAATATGGCCGAGCCTATATTCAATTCGGTTTATCAGATATCCCAAGTGGGTCCACCATAACTGAAGCCAAACTTCGCGTTTTCCTGAAGGAATATGGTGAATCCACGGCATGTGTCATGAGTGCAGCTCGAGCCTCAGATGTCTGGCGAGAAACAGAGGGGTATTCGAGTGGTGTCAACCAAGCTGGGAATACCGACATGACCGTGGCTGTTGATATAACAAATCAGACTTCAGTCGATTGGAGTATTACTGCTTTGGTGAACAGCTGGTATACAGGTAAATTTGACAATAATGGCTTTGTCATTGGTACCAACAACACATGTAAACGTAGTTTTTATTCCCGCGAATATACGGATGCAGGCAAGCGACCTCGGTTAATTGTCACCTACAATCCCGCAGCTACACCTACGCCAAGTCCTTCTCCCTCACCCACCCCATCACCCACACCCAGTCCAACCCCCAAACCATCACCTACACCAAAACCCACCCCTAGTCCAAGCCCAGAGGAAGAAATAGCTCCAGTCGTCACTTCCACTGCCCCCACACCAACCCCATCACCCACACCAACAATCGTTACCAAAGAGATTAAATCAAATTCATCTCCTGTCTTACCTATCCTAGCGATTGTGGGGAGCCTGGCTATCGTTGGAGGGGCTTTGTATTTTGGTCTTCGTTCAATGAATACACCCACGCCCTCACTTCCTGCTAACAAACCAATACCACCGTCAAAATCTGACTTTGAACTAAAGAAAATATCGCTGGATCAGCCTACTTATCAACCCAAACCTTCTTCTTTTTCGGCAGGGGAAGTGCTGTCGCCGTCACCCGACAAAGCTGACTAAACCACACTTCGTCATCCAAACGGTCATCGATTAAAAAACTGGGCTTAGCTCCAGGATATGCAGGTGCTTCTTCTACGTCACCAATAAATGCTCTACCTGCGTCTGTGGGTTTGATAAAAACCTGATTGTCACATACCAAAGCCACCACTTTATCATTCACATATGCTGCATGTTCACCAAACATTTGCCGGCAGCGGACCGCGCCCGCTCCCTTCATTTTATTCATAACATAATCCACAAAATCGTTATCAGATGCCATGTCGTGTTCCAATATCTTCAGAAAAACGGAGGAGGTATCCGTCTGGATCATTAACTAGGATTTCCCGACATCCATATTCTATATCTCCATTCCGGTACCAATTATCCTTAATACCTCTCCTGAGAGGATAGTTATCATTCTCAAGAGAATTGATTATTTTAGCCACACTTGTGGTTTCAATCTGAAAATTTATGCCCCTCCCATATGGATACTCAAGTTTCTCCCGCTCTGTTTCTCCAGGCATTAATTCCTGAATCATTAACTGGCTACCTTGATAGGAAAGGAAAGCAAATCGGGGACTAGGGCGAGAATATTCCACCTTAAAACCTATCAAATCTACATAGAAATGTATGCTCTTTT
>CAZKZW010000036.1:0-8599 GCA_964557365.1 uncultured Pseudomonadales bacterium
TCTTGACAGGAATGGGTGCATTCCAGGTAAGGATTGATGGTTGGAACTGTTGATTTAACTTTTGCCAAGCAATAAGAACAGCTTGTTGGAACTGAATGGTGGTTTCTGGCCCAAAACCTCCAATGATACCGACTGTTTTCATAAAAACCTCCAAAAAATACTTTTTTGTATTTCAAGGACACTTATGAAGCGTGGTACCACCTTGATTTTGGTATGTTTTTTCACAAAAAATCCCCTGTCACGGGGATGCGAAACAAAAACATACGTCTTTGATTCAAGCACTCGGTTTCTACCTGTGACATGCTCTAGCGCTATTGACGGGCGCACCCGTTCCTGTTTTTGACAGGACTGCTCGTGAGGGTAATTCGATTGCGCTGTCTTGATCTGCTTTCAGCAACCGCAGATTCTCTGATTGCACACAACGTGATCTACTGATTCTCAGTCATTGCATTTATTAACTTGTTATGGGATAAATATACCGCATTTGACTAATTTGTCAATTCATTGACTCGATTTTCCAGGCGTTTGAATTCGGAACGGGTGGGAGTATCCCCTTCTACATCAATGATTCGACCGCGGATTTCTTTGACATCACGAGCAAGCATATTAACTTTTCGATCAAGAGAGTTAATGTCTTGCTTGAGCTCCTGTTTAACATCATGCAAATCCTGTTTGGAGGCCATTTCTTGACGGATTTCTTGAATATCCTGTTTGGTGGCCAGCGTAGGAAAGACAGATTCCCAGAAATCTGCTAAAGTATCTACCATTAATTGTTTGAATTCTTTTTTGTCGTCTGCGGTCATGAACTCATTCTATCGCATGAGCATTATTTGGCAACGACAACGACTTCGTCACCGGCGGATACTCCACTGGTGATCTCCATCTGTTTACTGCCAATGATGCCGATGGTAACGGGAACAGTTTCCAATTTGCCGTTTTTCATCATTTGGACGGAATATGCACCTTCTTTGGTGGTGACAAATTTTTTATCAACAACCAAGACGTTGGTTTTTTCCGTTTGAATCAATTCAATATCTCCGGTGAGTTC
This sequence comes from uncultured Pseudomonadales bacterium, assembly GCA_964557365.1. GTDB lineage: Bacteria > Patescibacteriota > Microgenomatia > UBA1400 > RBG-16-45-19 > CAZKMY01. Next base: position 1,049 of record CAZKZW010000036.1, read on the forward strand.
GGGGATAAGAGTAGGAGGGAGGTTGTCGAGTGCAACTTCAACCATAATTTGAATGCCACCACCGGTTTTTTTGATACCTTCCTTACCGATAACACGAACAACCCCACTCATGGTGGCATCGGGGAAGCTATCAAGGGTAATACGAGCTTTCATCCCCTCTTTGATTTTGCTGTAGTCGGCCTCATCAATTTCTGCTTGGTAGTAGAGAGATTGAAGATTAACTATTTTGAGTTGACGCGTGGCAGTGTCAGCAACACTTAAACGTTCACCGATATGGACACCACCGTCATCAATGAGAGTTCCCTCGATGGGAGAAATGAGTGCGGCTTGTTCAAGGCTCAGCGTTGCAATTTCATAATCAAGGACTGACTGGTCCAAACCAAATTGAGATTTTTCCAAAACTCGGCGTTCTGCGTCAGAAAGACCAATTGCATTTAAGGCTCTACCCTTAACTTCATGATCATCGCTTGTTTGTTCAAAATCCCAACGAGTGCTCATGTAATCAAGTAATTTCTTTTTGACGGTTTTTTCCACTTCACGTTTATCGACAGAAGCAACTGCTTGATATTTGCGGACATGATCGCCTTCTTTTGCTCCAAGCCAAACGATTTTGCTCGCAGCAGGAAATGTGAGTGAAGCTGAATCTTTGGCCTTGATTCTACCGGAAGCTTCAACCACTTCGCGGATTTCTCCTTGAACAACTTTGGTAGTTTTTAGTTCGGGTGGTTTGGTGGCATTGACTACAATTAACCCAATGATTCCCAATCCAACTAGAATCAGAATACTTTTTATCTTGTGATGCCACATCCAGCGGAAGGGAGTTGTAATAGTGTGTTTTATTTTTTTCATAATAATCTTCTTAAATTGTACGAGCAAAAGAGTATCTTAACATACGTGATAATCCTTAACACTACTCATACGCGAGTGTCTCCCTGATGGTAAGTTTAGCAGCCCGGTTGGCGGGAGCAAGGCTGGCGATGGCAGCAATGGTGACCACAATCCCAAGCCAGATAAAGCAACCGCTGATGGGAAAGATGAAGTCCAGAGGTTTTTCAAAGAATGCTTTTCCAATAGCGTAACAGAAACCAAACCCGATGGGGATAGAGAGTGGTAGAGCGATCAGCCAACTTAAGAAACCAACCAAAACACTTTCAATCGTAACCATGGAGCGAATGCTTTGGTTGGAAGCGCCAATGGAGCGCATCACCCCAATTTCTCGGGTCCGTTCCATAACGTTGAGGCTCATAGTCCCTGCGAGGCTTAAACTGCCAACCACCGCAACAAGACCTGCCATCATCATGAGAAACATGACCATAAAGTTGAATTGACTCACACTAGAGCTACGGATGGTATCGATGGTAAGTGAGTAAGCCACGTCATATCCTGATTTTTTAAGAGTTTGCTCAAGTCGCTTGGCAGTATCCGCCAGATACGGTCCGGTATGCTCGGTAGTACGAACACGGACACTACTTACTTGATCACTGTCAGGAGAAATTTGGCCAAGATATTTATCATTTATGACGATCATTTTTTGATCGGGTAGTACAAACACGCCTACAATGTTAAATGTGTATTGTTGATCATTTATCTCTAGTTTTAGTTCTTGTCCAGGTCTAAGTAAGGGGTTGTCACGAACCATTTTGCTACTGATCACAATATCGTTCTTATCCCCTGCTTCAATCCATCTGCCTTGCATCATGGTGGCAATCATGAAGTTTGAATCTGGTTTGATGCCCAAAATTTGCACTCCTAAACCGGGAGGCCCATGCATGTTTTCTTCTTGCGGTTTTATTTCATCCACCAATTCTCCAAACACATATTTAGGGGTTTCTGCTTCAGTAATTCCTTCAGTTTTCAAGGCTTGTTTGATAGCAACTTTACTGGGATAACTTTCACCGAAATATAATTCAATATCGTAGTTATATAGGAGAAGCATGTTGTCTAATTCCTTCATCATGGCGAGTTGGACACTCATAACACTCATAAACAAAGTGCCGGCAATCGTAAGAGTGGCGAGGGTAAGGATAAGACGGGTTTTCTTACGGAAGGTGTTTCTGAGTGAAAGTATGGTGGGTCGAGAAAGAAGAGGAAGTCCTTTGGTGAGGTGATCAACGAGAGGGTTTGCTTTGGTGGTTTGAGATCCAAGATCGCTCAAGGCTTCACGAACACTAACCCGCATGCCCGTGTATACCGGAATAGCGGCAGCGATAAGAGGAACGGCAAGAGCGGCTATTGCTTCAAGAGCAATAATGTGAATTGGAAAGGAAAAACTAAGTACATTGAGATTAAGAAAATTACTTACAAGAGATAGATTAAGATACGATAAAACGGCTCCCAGGGGAATGGCAACCAATAACGCTAGTACTCCATAAGTACCAGTCATGGTGAGGTAGAGGATCATAAGCGCTCGGTTGGTTCCTCCAACTGCTTTCATAATCCCAATTTGTTTCTTTTGCTGGGCAATGACGGCGGTGATGGTGTTGACGACCAAGAAGATGGAAAGAACTAAAGAGAATGAACCAACAATGGTAAGAATTGTGACAAATGCATTGGTGACATCTTCACCCCAATGCTTTCCTGGTTTAACGGCAGAAACCGAAACTGATTCATATCCGCGTTGTTTCAATTTTTGTTTGAGACTATCTCCCAGTATCTGAGCATCATCCTTGGTAATAATAGAACTATCTGGAACGATTTCTAATTGAGTGTAATAGTCGGGGAAATTTAATCGGACAAATGTGGAGAAATTTACATAGCCGGTAAGTTGAGGAAACATATTTGCGGGAATAGCTTGAAAATCATGTGATGTACCACTAAAGGTGAGGGTCTTTTTGTCACCGTTGGGCAATTCCAGTTCAACAGCATCTCCTGGCTGAAAACCAACGACTTCGGCAGATTTGCGTTCAAAGACAATCCCTTGATTTGGCGGTGGCCAGGTGCCTGTCTCACTGACAACTCGATTGACTTGATTGAGGGTGTAGTCTGCAGCCATGAGGGTAACGTTGCGCGCACCAGCAGGAGTGTACAGGCGAACCATGCCTTGCGCCACTCCACGAGCTTCACTTACTTGAGGTTGTTCGAGTGCCCAGCGTACGAGTTCATCGTTAAATCCTGCTGAAATACTAAGCGTAATGCTGGAAGGGTGGGAGGCGGTATACTGGGTGGCCATGTCTTTGAGGAGGATGGACTTGGTGGCAAAGACGCTGCCAAAAGCAATCACGCCCACGGCAATAGCCATGACCACCAGAATGGTTCGACCACGATTACTCCACAAATCACGCCAAATTTTGTGCCAGCGGGGACTCACAGCTTATGTTTCCTTCCGACGCCGATTGTTGTCTTGAAGATGACTACTCGCTTCTTCATGCAGCTTTGTTTTTATTTGAGGAACTTGATGAAGAATTTCGTTAAAGGTTTCTTTATTAATGATGCCTATTCGAGCTCCAGAACCGCCAGCTTTAACGGTGGCCACACTTTTCGTGTCATGGAGCAATTCAATTTCGCCAAAATATTTGCCTCGGCCAAACGATTCCAAGACTTTTTTTTGCTTTTTCTTTTCCAACACGACATCAACGCTACCCTGCATAATGACATAAAAGTTGGATGACTCGTCACCTTCTTTCATAATAATTTCTTCAGGATCGTAGTCGGTGGTTTTTGCCTGTGACGTAAGCCACACCAATTGTTGGTCAGTGAGGCTGGCGAAGGTGGTGATGAGATACTCCTCAATCACTTGTCCATCAGCAATGATAATAGAACGGTCAACTTTTTTAGCTAGATCTCTGTCATGAGTTACCATAATGATGGTTTTTCCTCGACTGACTAAATCACGGAATAGATCAAAGACTTGTTCAGCAGTTTTGGAATCCAAGTTTCCCGTGGGTTCATCGGCAGCAATAATGGGCGGATCATTGGCAAGAGCGCGGGCAATGGCAATACGTTGCTGTTGACCACCTGAGAGTTCACTGGGGAATTTATTAGCTTGTTCTTTGAGCCCAACTAAATCCAATAGCTCCAGCGCTTTGTTCCATCGCTGTTTGGATTGATATGTGTTGCAAAAATCCATAGGAAGCATGATGTTTTCAGCAACAGTGAGTGTGGGAAGAAGTTGAAAAAATTGAAACACGATCCCCATGTGTTTACCTCGCCAGACAGCCATGTCCCCTTCTTTGAGTGCAGTGATATCGGTACCAGCGATGGTGATATGACCACCTGTGGCGCGGTCAATGCCCGTCAGCATGTTGATGAGGGTAGATTTGCCACTGCCCGACTTACCGATGATGCCAATAAATTGGCCAGGTTCAATCGCGAGTTCGATTTGCCTGAGTGCAGGAAAATCACCCGCGTCGGTGCGGTACGTCTTGTCGACTTGAGTCAATTTGATGATAGGTTCGTGTGTGTGAGGCATAGATAGGTATTATAGCGTACCATTATAGATAAATTGTAATGGGACCGTGATTAATAAAATCGACTTCCATATGGGCGCCGAATTGGCCCGTGCTAACGGGAATATGATGTGTAGTTTCGAGTTCGTTTTTTAGGAGCGTGAGCAATGTAATTGCGTGATCTTTGGGGGCAGCGGAGGAAAAGCTGGGGCGGTTGGAATGGGTATCAGCACACAAGGTGAATTGAGAAATAAGCAAGACTTGGCCATTTACTGAGGCAAGGTTGAGGTTGAGCTTTTGATTTTCGTCAGGAATGACACGAAGTTTGGCAATTTTAGTTGCCATGTAAATTGCCTCAGTTGGTGTATCTGTGGCTTCAATGCCTACATACACGACATACCCCTGCTGAATTTCTCCGATTATTTGATTATCCACACGAACTGTGGCGTGATGGGTGTACTGAACCATGCATTTCATATGGGACTATTGTAAAGGTATTGGTACAATGATGGGTATGAGTGATTGGTATCAAACATGGAAAATGAAGATGAATAGAACTGCACCTGGAAGAGCTCTACGTAATCCCCGTCTGTTAAAGCGGCATTTTTCGGGGCCAAAATTGTGGCGGAATTTAGCGCTGATGGCTGGGGCAGCGGTTGCATTGGGGATTTTATCATTCGCGTTGCTGTTTGCATGGTATGCCAAAGACTTACCTCAACCGGATAAAATTGTCCGTCGCGAAGGTTTTTCTACCAAGATCTTGGATAGAAACGGAACCTCGCTCTATGAAGTGTTTGCCGATCAACAGCGGACGCCGGTAACCATGGATAAAATTCCAGATAATTTGAAAAAAGCGGTGGTAGCCATTGAAGACAAGAATTTCTTTAAACATGGTGGATTTGATCAACAGGGGTATTTGCGAATTGTGTGGAACATTGTCACACGACGGCGATTAATTGGTGGTTCCACTCTCACTCAACAATTAGTAAAAAATGTGTTGTTGACGACAGATCGAACTTTAGTACGGAAATTAAAAGAATTGATATTAGCCGTACAAATAGAAAATCGATACAACAAAGATCAGATCTTACTCATGTATTTAAATGAAAACCCATATGGAGGAACAGTGTGGGGTGTGGGGACAGCATCGCAGGTGTTGTTTAACAAAGACGTATCTCAGCTTTCCTTGTTGGAATCTGCAATATTGGCAGGATTACCCCAGCGGCCATCGTATTATTCCCCCTTAGTTTCATCAAATAAAACAGCATACAAAACTCGAACTCAAGATGTATTGAGACGGATGCGGGAGGATGGATATATCACCAAGGAACAGGAAAAAGTAGCATTGGAGGAATTGGCTGCTTTGGAGATAAAAGCGACCCCAACGAGTATTAAAGCACCTCATTTTGTGATGTATGTCAAAGATCAGCTTGAAAAAATGTATGGCGAGACCATGGTAGAACAAGGGGGATTGAAGGTGACCACAACCTTGGATTATGAGCTGCATCAAAAGGCGCAATTGGCAGTAACGGAAGAAGTAATGAAAGTGTCGAAGCAATTGATAGGGAATGGGGCTGCTTTGGTGATGGATCCAAAGACAGGAGAGATATGGTCTATGGTAGGAAGTAAAGACTTTTTTGCCAAAGATTATGACGGTCAAGTAAATGTGACGTTGGCACTCAGGCAGCCTGGCTCAACCATCAAGCCGGTGACATTTGCGACAGCATTTGCTAAAGGATATACGCCAGCATCAATGCTGATGGATGTCCCCACTCAATTTCCTGGAGCATCAGCAGACAAACCATATGAGCCAAAAAATTACGATGGTAATTTCCGTGGTCCGGTTCAACTACGATTTGCGTTGGGCTCATCACTTAATATCCCTGCAGTTAAATTACTCGGACTAGTTGGGGTGCAAGACATGTTGCAGCTTGCGAGCGATATGGGTATTACTACGCTGGCGCCAACAAAAGAAAATATGAACCGGTTCGGGTTGGCTCTGACCTTGGGTGGCGGTGAAGTGAAACTTTTGGATATGGTGAGCGCATATTCTGCTTTTGCTAATGGTGGTACCAAAATTGAGCCAGTGGCAATTTTGAAGGTGGAAGATCGAAACGGTAACGTGTTGTATGAACATAAACAAATTCAGGGTAAGCGAGTTTTAGATCCGGGAGTAGCTTTTTTGATTAATCATGTACTGACTGATAACAATGCTCGGTTACTGACTTTCGGAGCGAATTCTTACTTGAATATGAACAATCGACCAGTGGCAGTGAAAACAGGTACTACTAATGATCAAAAAGATAACTGGACTATCGGGTGGTCTAATTCCGGGATTGTGGGTGTGTGGGTAGGGAATAATGATAATTCTTCGATGTCAAAAGTAACTTCGGGTATCACCGGCGCTTCCCCGATTTGGAGGCGAATTATGTTGGATGTACTCACGAAAGTTAAGGCGACTGATTGGGAAATTCCTGAAAATGTGGAAGCAAAAATTGTGGATCAAATTTCTGGGTATCCAGAACATGATGGATTCCCCTCTCGTACAGAGTATGTGATTAAAGGAACGCTTCCCCCACTCCCCGATCCTGTTCATCATAAAATTAAATTGTGTAAGGGTCAGGACAAGTTGGCGACGCAGTTGGATATTGAGCGGAATGAGTTTGATGAGCGTGAGGTGATTACCTCTATGGAGGATAAGAAGTTGGGGACATTACCTAGTTGGAAAGAGCAAAATGATGCCTGGGCAGCGGGTCAGGGAGATACGCGATACAAAGTTCCTACTGAGTATTGTGCAAATTCAGATGAAGTGGCAGTACGAATGGATACCCCAAGTGATCAAACCAATATTGATGGAACTGACGTACCGGTAAAAGCTCGAGTATTGACTAATGGCGAGGTGCAGAAAGTGGAAATATATTTGGATGGGGTGAAAATGAGCACCCTGATTGAACGGCCATTTGAAACGACACTGACCGGGGTGAGTAAAGGAACACATAAATTGAAAGTGGCAGCTACACGAGCGGATGGGAAGACAGGGGATAGTGGAGAGATGCGGATTGGAGTTGGTGGAACTAAGTGGGACGAGAATCCCTCTCCCTCCCCCACACCAAAACCATAATCAATTACTGCAAAGGATTGCTATGGGAAATGTTAAAGAGTCTCC
>CAZKZW010000037.1:0-7082 GCA_964557365.1 uncultured Pseudomonadales bacterium
CCACCACTGTAAATAAGAGGGGGAATGAATCCCTTGTATTCAAAACCAACATTTTCTGGTTGAGTGACTACTGCTAAACCGTTTTCACCCGCACAGGCATCGGTGGGCAAAATAACTGATTTGCCACCAATAGCCGCGCCGATAACAATCATGCCGCACGCAACGGGGAAGACAGCGGCATTGGCGATAAGACCCTGGAACCATTTTTTGAAGGAATCATTGCCAGGGAATGCATTGCCGACAAGTTGAAGGGGAGCAAAGATGGTGGAGAGAATGATGCCAACATAGGCAATAACAAGTTGAACAAACGTTTTGACAACTGCAATGAGGACTGCAATGGCGAAGAAAAGATAAAAAACAACGTTGGTAGCTAGCCCAAGTGCTCCACCAACTGCTTGAGAAACAAGTTGGCCCATGGCTTCGGCTGCTTGACCAGCAGGCTCGGTGAAACCGGTGAAATAACTGAGGCCAATACCAATAATATTACGATCAAAGAGGGTGTTGATAGCGACTTTGGCATTGACAATAACACCTGCTTGTTCGAGAAGACCCATCATAATCATGATGGAAAGATACATGAGATCAATAACAAAGCCAGCAATGGCGTAGGAAAAGGTGATGAGAAGTAGCGTGACAATAATTCGGGGGAGAGCTTCTTGGATGGTGATAATGGTGTTTGAACCCATCTTTTTTCGAAACATGATCATAAAACCAATAACAACGAAAATAAGAATAAAGATGAAATAGGTGAGGTTGCGGAAACCTTTCCAGATCTGAAGGATTGGGGTGAGACCAGAAAAACCCATGCCTTGAGCGTAAGCTTGCTTCACAATTCCGGTGTTGTGCAAGACGTCAGCAACATATTCCGACGATTTTATCGGGCGATTCATAAGTTGAGCCGTGTATTGAACCATGCCGGGGATCATACCGCCACCGTAATATGAATCAGGACTATTGTTGTAATCCAGCATGCCATCGCACTCGAAGAAATAGAGGAAATCACCAATGAGCGCATAGAGTAATGTGCCAGCACTACGGAAAATGCTTTCAACACTAAATTTACCTAAATTGGTAGCAACTGCATTACGAATTTCTTTGGAAAAGTCAGGGAGAAATGCGGGAAAAGCAGCGGCGACAGGTCGAGCAGTGATGGTGAAACAGGTGAAGATGATGAGAAGAGTGGTGAGAAACTTTTTCATAGTACCGCCGTATTATAAAACATATGATGGTGTGGCGCTAGGAGAAAGATAATCGTTTTTAGAAGATATTATTGACTGCATTGATGAAAGACGTCCAGCATTTGTTGACGGTGTATATCCATCCATTTATTGCCATTACCACAAAATCCTTGTTGAAGTCGAATGGCGGTTACTGCTTGACTGTCGGTCCAGCCACGACAACTATACGTGGACTGATTGGTGTAAGGAATACCGCCGCATGAATCGATTTTTTCATCCGCTTTGGTAATTCCTTCAATTTGACGAGCGGGAAGACTTGACCACACTTGCATGGCGGTGTTGTACCATAACGTACTGTTGTACCCGCGTTGGCGACTGATAACGTCGGCTATGGCCAGTGCACTGTCGAAAATATTGCACGCATTTCCAGGATTATTCTCATCTACCGTGAGTCCGGCGCGAGTCTTGGCTTGGTAGATAGCTTTCTTTGCGTATCCTGAAATAAGACTGAATGGGCCCGCGTTCCCATTACAGCAGGAAGTGGCGTCGCACTGAAGCATGGCTTGAATTTCGTCGTCAGAATAGCTGTTGTCACTGCCGGAACAACGGGGTTCGAAACCACCTTCAGCATACATGGCGCCTAATAATAGTCCGGGAGGAATATTAAACGCTGAAGCGGCTTGTTCGATGGTTTTTTTAAGTGAGGGGGGAATGGTATAGCCATTGAATGAGTCACAGGTGAGTTGGCATTCTGCTTTGATAGGAATTTCTTGCTGCTGGGTGCAGGAGAGGATTTCTTTAGCTATTCCTGGTTTGATAGGGTCCTCGCAAGAAGATTGAGGGAATTGATCTGCTTTGGTTTTTTTGGCAATATCAAACCCATTTGACATAGCGAGTGGCTGGATAAAATCCTCGTAGTAACACCGATCACTTTTTCCTGTCGGGTTGTTGCTATTAAAATTGTCATAACTGTTAAGTGGCCGATTGCTACCAATCCTGTTTTTTACCACATAACTGGTAATATTTCCCCCTGGCTGGGTAATTTCGCCTGTGCCGACATGATAGGTGTAATAATCAATGATCATTTTTTTCTGAACCGTGACGCTACCATCATCATTTCGAATCGTTTCGTATTCACCATACCAATGTGGCTGAGACGGTTTAGTTTCACCATCACTTTTACCTGAAAGATCTTGATCGACGTATATTTCAGTCTCAAATCCTGTGTACGGATTGCTGTTGGTGTCAGCCAGCGGCATGAATTTTCGAAGCATGGAGTTTTTATCTTCGGAGATACGTTTATTGGCAGCCACAATGTCGGGAGGGGAAATGGTATAGATGTGGTACAACTCCATTTTTTCGCCTGCCTGCAGCGCACTTAAAGCATCTTGAATAAAAGTCCAAAAAATGTTGTTTTTATTCTTTGTCGCATCAGCGGTGGAGCCGTAATTATTGGTTTTGTCGATGGTGCCGCACCCACAATCAGGACATGATTTGATAACACGGTTGAGAAGTGCATCAAGCATTTTATCGCCTGTCGCCTGGACGTGAACTTCAGTTCCCCCATTTGGACCTTCTCCTGCTGAGGGGCCGTCGACACTGGCAAGGAGGGTTGAGGGAGCGATATTTTGCGTATCAATGACAACATTGTTGGCATTGGCGGAAAGGTTGGCCGCCGGACTTGATGCGTGAGGAGGGGCAGTATTTTCAGACAGCGCATTAAAACGGTTGTATTCTTCATTAATCCCGCCAAGTATGTTGGCTGATTCTGGAAGAATAGCCTCAATGTAATAGGGAACGGGTTCTTCGGCTAATGTATAGTTTGCGCTTAGTTTTTGCATCAACCACTGAAAAGCGCAGGAAAGATAACTGCCCGAACACATGGCATTGGCGGGAACAAAGACAACGAACGTGGGACTGGAGCGTGTAATGTGAAGTGAGGCGGCCTTAAACTGCTGGGGACCAGTAAGATTACCCCATGTTTCCATAAGGTTGTCGGCTTTAAGAATTGCACCGATTTCTTTGGCAATATCTGAGGCGCGCTCATCCTCTCCTTTTTTGGTGAAATAGTCGGGACTGCAGCGATGTGTTGAAGCATACCCATCAACATAGTTGCAGTCATAAATTTCACTCACAGTCAATTCAATATCTTTAACCTGATATTCAAGCGTGGTTTGAGTTTGAGCAGTACCAAAAATGGAGGGATTGAGGTGACCATCAATGGTGAGACCGGGTTTGTTTTTGGCCCAAGCTTCAACTCCATCAAAGGTGCGCACCCCCTCGTAATAGGCAACACGATAAATTGATGATCGATTGTAATTTTCGACCGCTTCAATGGCACGTTTAAAGGCAGTAAGTCTGTCGTTATCTTCACTATTCAGATTGGCTAAAATATTTCCTCCCATGGCATAGGTGCTGACATCGTTGAGCGACACATTGCCTTTACCTTGTTTTCCAGCTGGATTTACATTTTTGGGATCTTTTCCATGAAATGAGGCTTCAAGATAACCTTTGTTGCAAAAAACTCTTCCACTATCTATAACCTCTTTGTTGACAGGAAGGTCGGGATTTTCTGGATCGGGGACGGAGCAGTCTTTGCTGCTGGCTCCTGCTCCTTTAAATAAAGTGGCAAAAGGACCTTTGTAATCGATATCGGGGGTATCACATTTCGCTTGAATGGCGTGTGCAGGACTGGAGAAGAGGAGATGACAGGTAACAAGAATGCTACTGAAGGCGAAGAGTTTGATAATACGGTAGTTTGGCATAACCGATTTATTGGGTGATGATGTTAAATTTTGTGACGTCGACACCAGTAAACCCTTTGATGGCAAGAAGAATAAACCAAGCCATGATGGCGAGAACAAGGCCAATAATGGCGTTGGTGATGGTACCTTGGGCGGCTTCGGTGGCTTTGGAATCACCCCCTGCAGTGAGGTATTTGAACCCTCCGACCACAATCATAATAAACATGCTAATGCCAACCAGACGCAAGGTAATACTTAAGATATTAGTGAATAGGCTACTCAAGCTGCCAAAAGTAGCGACGTCGCCATATTGAACTTGTTCCCACACAGCGTGAATGGGAGATGGGGAAAGGAGATAAGAAATCAAAGATAGCGGATAGATAATGTGATGTTTGCGCATGAGGTTATTTTAACACCCTCCTTCGCCAAAGGCTACGAAAGGGCACGCAAAAATCCCCCTACGTCCTTCGGCGTGCTCAGGACTTCGGGGGACTATTTTTATTGACGAGAAGTGAAAGCTTAGTAGGCCTTCATGTTTTTGGCGCCGTTGACAATGTCGATGCCAAAGAAACTGGAGATGAGTTGGATGAGTGCCCAAGCACAGGCAACGATGGCTAAACCAACGAGTGCTGCAGTGATGCGATTGCGGGCTTCTTCAGTCTTACCCTTATCACCACCAGAAGTGATCCATTGTAAACCACCCCAAACGAGGTAGACGAACACTAAGATTGCAGCAATAACCAAAGCAACACTGATAGCCTTACTAATAAACAAGCCAAGATCAGTGATTTGAAATCCTGAGGGAGCGGGAACACTGACACCATCAACTGCGAATGCGGGGGTGATGGCGGCGGCTAGTCCAGCCAAAGAGGCGAGGGGGGCAAATTTCTTCATGATTACTATCTCCTTTTTTGTTTTTATATTTGTATTTTACTTATCTGGTGCCAGAGATGTCAAATTATCTCACAACTCCTAAACCAAAGAAGTTGTCAGCAACAAGGAAAATGGCCCACGAAAGTGCGACGACAGCAAGACCAAGAAGGGCATTGCTGATTCGGTGTTGAGCTGCCTCAATTTTTTTTGAATCCCCTGAAGCGGTCATAAAATTGAAGCCGCCCCACACAAGATAGCCAAAGGTGGCAATGGCAGCGATGATAAGCATAAAATTCACAATGTTTGAGATATATGCACCTGCATCCATAGGGACATCTTTACCAATGTTAGCTTGAATGGGGATTTTGATTGTGCTGGCCATATTTACTTGAAACTCCAATTAGAATGAAGGGTTTAATAGATCCATACCAAATAATTTGCCCGCTAGGTTGGCAATGGCGGCAGTGCCAACTAAAACTCCCATACCGATAAAGGCGTGAGTGATGCGGTCTTTGGCAACTTCAACTTTTTTCTCGTCACCTGCAGCTGTAATCCAATTGAGGCCGCCCCAAGCGAGATAGAGGAGGAGTGCGATACCACCCAGCATAACGCAAGCACGGTACAAGTCGCCGATGAGCTGACCTAAGTTTTGACCACCATCACCTCCATTGTATTTAGTGATGGCGGGATTTTGAATAGCGGCAAGGAGTCTTGAATTTGTCATGGTTATTTCCCCAACTTTTCAAGCATGGTGGCGGGACTGAGGATATTTAATCCAAGGACTGTCCCCACGATGGAGATAATGGCGTATGCTCCGATAACGATGATAAGACCAATGGCGCCATTGGTCATATAACTCTTGGCTTCTTCAACTTTCTTTTCGTTTCCCCCCGCAAGAATCCAGTTCATGCCGCCGAGAAGAAAATAAATAAGAAAGGATAAGCCGGCAACGATGGTGAGGAAACCAAGAATGGTGGTAAAAACATTTTCAACTTGACTAGAACCGGTGCCGGTACCACCCGCTTGAGAGGGGAGAAATTTACTTACTCCTGATCCATCGATTGTGCCAATACTTTTTCCTGCCATATTAGTAGCCGTAACCTTCTGGAATACTATTATCCATGTTTTGATAACTGCCTGGGCCATAAATTTTGGGAGAGAGAATGGCGGTGGCGTCCCCAAAGAAGATAAGTCCAATGACCGCAGCGATGGCATAGGAACTAACAATGATTAAAAGGCCGATTAAGCTCATGTAAATCTTAGCCCATGCTTCGGTGGTTTTTTTAGCATCTGAGCCGGCAGAAATATAGGTGAAACCAGCAATAATGAGATTGATAAATGCGAAGAGGCCAGCGCCTACGGTAACGAGCTTAATGATATTGGAAATAAACGAAATGAGACCACCACCTGTTAAGTCTTTGTAATTGGTGAGTGGGCTCGTGATAGATCCGAATGGTGAGGCCATAATTTAAAAAATGGTTATTCCAGAAACTACTTCAACTATCTGGATAATCCAGTAACTGGTAAAAATTACAACAAAGCCAATTATAGCATTGGTCAAGGCTTGTTGGCCTTCTGCAGTTTTCTTTTCATCTCCGGAGGAAGAAATTATCAAAAAGCCGCCAAAAACGAGATAAACAAATAAAATAAAACCAGCAACGATGTAGAAGGTGGGAAGAATTGAAGAGATAAGTCGTCCGAAACCGCTCCCATTGGTAGCGTAGGATTTAATATTGTTGTCGCCAAAAAATGTTGAACCAAGATCCATAGTTTTATCCTATATTTTGAATTTTACCAGGGAGCGACTTTCTGGATCAAGGGGGAAAGGGGGTGAGTGTCCTCGGTATCATTTTTTCGATGCTCACGCCTTCGCTTTGCTCAGATGATTGCGCTCCTAAAAATCACGTGTTTCGGTCTGACGGTAAAAAACGAAAACGTAGATAAAGATAACTGAGGAGAATTTGCCAGAGGAGCAAAAACCAGGAGAGCCAACACCAGAGAAAAACGAGCATTCTCCCTATAGGGATAGTCCATAATTGTTGATCGAGATTGAAGAAAAGTCCGACCCTACCGAAGAATAATGCGGTAATCCAGGAGCAAATCCAGATAACCGTGGGAATAAGGGTGAGGGGGCGAAGAAAGTGTTGGCGGACAATTTCACGCATGGTGATGTAGGGATGAATTGCTAACCCTTGAGTGCGGCTACCAAACCAGTAGGACCAAGAAGTAATTAACGCCATATGATGATCCTAATTGCTTGCATTAAACCTGAATAATGATTGGCAAA
>CAZKZW010000037.1:7092-8057 GCA_964557365.1 uncultured Pseudomonadales bacterium
CCCCAAGGGTGCGTTACCGTTATTTCTACACAACAGGTCGCAGGATTTAATTTAGTAGATACTTCATAATGATACCACCATGGGTCAGCTTTTGCTTCTTGTGTGTTCGCCATCATTAAGAAAGCGAACGAAAGGACAATGATTGGCAAAAAGCCATATAGTAAGAATGAGTGATAGAAAGCCGCCAATAATCCAGAAATGAAGGCCTACCCAAGCAAGAGGAGGGGCAAGTTTGGGAGAAAAACCACTTTGCATAATGGTTTTGTTTTCATTTACGCGTTGATTAACTTGTTGCCAGAAATCAGGATGGGTCATATGTCATGCTCCTGGTATGCAAGTTGAAAGGCTTTGCGGGCACGGTAAAGTTGGCATTCAACGGCCTTGGTTGACCAACCTAGTTTGGCGGCAATTTCTTTGACACTCAGGGCATCTTCATACTTCATGCGGAGGAGCGCAGATTGTTGGGGTTTTAACCGTTGGTAGGTCATCTCCAATGCTTGATGAAATCTGAGGGCGGTTCGCTCGGACGTCTGAATGGGAGCAATAATGTTTTTAAGAATCGGAATAGTGTGAATTAGCCGTTTGGCGTATTTTTTGCGCCAGTAATCAGCAACTTCATGTTGGGCAATACTGGTGATAAACGTCATGAGACTGGATTGGTAGTGAAAGAGGGGAAGTGCGTCGAGAAAATGAAGGAATGTGTCTTGAATTAGTTCGTCACAATCCTGAGGATCGGCGGTATGAAAGATGAAGTAGGTGCGGAGTTTTTTTGAAGCTTGAGTATAGAAGTGATGGAGGGTTTTTCCGTCACCGGTTAAAAGGCCGGCGACGATTTCTTGATCATGAGTTTGGTTGTTCTCCATGAGGGTATTATATCTTGTTTCTCGAATTGCTCGTCACATGTCGTTTTTGAGGTGCCCCGCCCGCCTCGCTATGCGAAGCATGGCGGGCAGGTCACGCCTTCG
>CAZKZW010000038.1:0-7870 GCA_964557365.1 uncultured Pseudomonadales bacterium
ATTGTCCTTCGGCTTGTTTAGCATTTTTACGATTAAAAACTATATCGATGACATCTCCCAATTCTTTGCCTTCGCGGATGAGTTTCATCATGGATTCAGGGGTATGGATTCGGGCCGTGGATGAAATACCTTCTCGTTTCTGTCGATCGATCACTACAATCCAACCACAATCAAACCAATCTTTACCGATTTGTTCTAGTCCCCCTTCTAATCCAACGCCATATTGTGCTTCAGGGTCTGACTCAAGCGCAAATCGGGCTCGGTTTCTGGCTCCCGTAATGGATTCCTCGGTGGACATGGGCTGATCACTAACTTGGGAAGTTGTTTTATAGCCGACCGCTTCCCACATTTCGTTTGGCCAAATCTTGGAAAAACCATGACGAACTGATTCAATTTTAACGGGGTTTTGAGAACCCACAGCGATTCGCGTCATATTTCAAGATTGTAACATGGCGAGATCATTAAGAATTTCTACAACATGATGTGCTGGTTTGACTGTGGAATAAACTTTGGCGATTTTCCCCTGCGGGTCAATGATATAGGTCACCCGATGTGTGCCCAGGAATTCTCTACCCATAAATTTTTTGGGGGCATAAACCTGATACGCTTTGACCATTTCCTTGTTACTGTCTGACAATAAGGGAAAGGGTAATTCGTATTTGGCTGCAAATTTGGCATGACTAGCCATTGAATCGGTGCTGACACCATAAACAGTTGCTTTGGCTTTGACCGCAGTCCAGTTGTCCCTGAATGAGCATGCTTCGGTAGTACAACCAGGAGTGTCATCTTTGGGGTAAAAGTAAATCACTACCCATGAACCTAAATGGTCGGATAATTGATGCATGCTCCCGCTTTGATCGGGGAGGGAAAAGTTTGGAGCTACACTATTAAGGTTTAACATATACTATCTATACTACCACTCTTTTGGTAGTATATACATCGATTTACTTTCTTAGCTGAATATAGATAATACTTGTATGCACATAAACGTGACCGTGACTGGCAGAGTACAAGGTGTGGGTTTTAGGGCAGGTGCTAAACACAAAGCATTACAGCTTAAGCTGACTGGTTGGGTACAAAATCAAACTGACGGGTCAGTTTACATGGAAATTGAGGGAGATTCAGCTAAAATTCAGGATTTTCTTGTTTGGTGTAAAGAAGGCAGTTTTTTATCTAAAGTAACTAAAGTAGTTACACAGCCTGGCAAAATGGTGCCCTATACCATCTTTGAAATACGGTAGTAACGAGAAGGGCGGATGCCACGTATAATGGCAACTATGAACCAACTAAAGCAGTTTATCCAACGAAATTGGGTATCCATGGTAGTGATTGGAGTATGTGTTACGCTCTTAGCATGGTGGGTAAAAAGTTCACAATTACCGATAGCTGAAGTAGAAAAAAACAAGCCATCGGGAAAAATTACTGACACTGATTGGTTTGTGGGAAATAAGAATGCCCCCGTTATCGTCGTAGAATATAGTGATTTTCAGTGCCCCGCGTGTTCGAAATATAGTGGGGTTGACGAGCAATTAGTTTCCTTATTCGGAGACAAAGTAGGTATTACTTACCGTCACTTCCCCCTTCGGGAAATTCATAAAAACGCGAATTTGGCTGCCCAAGCGGCAGAAGCAGCTGGTAAACAGGGAAAATTTTGGGAAATGGCAGCTGTCTTATTCCAGACACAGTCAGAATGGAGTAATAGCAATCAGCCGTTAGTTTTGTTTAATACCTACGCGAAACAAATTGGTGTTGATGCGGATAAGCTGGTAAAAGAAATTACCAATCCTGAGATTAAGGCATTGGTGGAAGCAGATTACTTAAGTGGCTTGGTTGCCAAGATAAACGCAACTCCAACCTTTTTTGTAAATGGCCAGAAAATGAATAATTTAAGCGGACCAGATGATTTAATTGCTCGCATTGAATTAACCCTTCAGGAAGCAACTGCTTCAGCAAAGCAATAAACTATGATGGATACTCAACGAATCCGCCAAGATTTTCCTTTCTTTAGAGGTCAAGAGAAGCCAGTGGTGTACTTTGATAATGCATGTATGAGTTTGAGACCATTTGAAGTCATTTCTGCCATCCGATCCTATTACGAAACCATGTCTGCCTGTGCTGGTCGAAGTAATCATCATTTGGCGGCTGCGGTATCAAAGTTAGTGGATGAAGCCCGTGAAGCAGTAAAAGTATTTTTACACGCTAAGAAAAAAGAAGAAGTTATTTTCACTCGAAACACGAGTGAAGGATTAAATCTTCTTGCCCGTTCGCTCCATTTGGAAGCCGGCGATGTGGTAGTGATCAGTGATAAAGAACATAATTCAAATTTGGTGCCATGGTTGTATTTACAAAAGACAAAACGGATTGAAGTACGTATTGTTCGCTCTACAGATTCAAACGAATCAGATTTAGCAAACTGGGAGCGAGCATTGAATGGCAATGTCAAAGTAGTGTCTTTGGTTCATACATCTAATTTGGACGGAGTGACTAATCCCGTAAAAGAAATCGCTAAACTGGCTCATGCCAAACATGCTGTGGTTATTGTGGATGCAGCGCAAGGTGCACCACATCAGAAGATTGATGTGCAAGATTTGGATGTGGATTGTTTGGCCCTGTCAGCACATAAGCTCTGCGGTCCTTCAGGGATGGGAGTACTTTATGGCAAATATGACTTGCTGGATAAACTGGAGCCGTTTATGGTGGGAGGAGACACGGTGGAACAAACTACCTATGACTCATACACCATGTTGCCCGTACCAGAACGGTTTGAAGCAGGACTTCAGGACTATGCAGGCATTATGGGAACCGGCGCAGCCATGCAGTATTTAACCCGAGTTGGCTTGGAACGGATTCATGAGCACGAAATCGCGCTGAATACCCTCCTAACCCAAGGATTGACAGAGTTTGACCGAATACGGATTATTGGACCTCATGATCCTGCGAAACGGTCTGGTGTGGCTAGTTTTGTGGTGGACGGAGCAGATCAGCACCAAGTGGCTCTGATGCTGGATAAGGTGGGAAATGTTTGTGTCCGCTCGGGGCAACATTGTGTTCACTCTTGGTTTGCGGATCGAAAGATCTACGGATCCGTCCGAGCATCGATGTATTTTTATAACACACCTGAAGAAGTTGATGTCTTTTTATCAACTCTTAAAAAGGTATTAGCAGTTGTATAAGGATTACACAGCATGCTTTGTGTCGCGTCATTGATTGTCTTGGGAATACTCTCTTTGTTTAGCGCGCGGTATCGTGGTCCCGCAAAAGAAGCGCTGGATTGCGTGTTTCGGCGAGTGACATTGAGGCCATGCAACACAGGTTTTGATACAAAAGTCCGTTCAAGCATTACTTCTTCCCTACTACTTCGCTCACCAAAGTTGGCTCGTTTTTTCAATCAACGTTTTGAGCTCATTTCTTGGTTTTTTGTTCTCACATTTTTCATTTCGTTTTTCTGGTCAGCACGAAGTGTGTATCTTTTTTGGTCAACGGGAAGCTGTAATGGGTTAAATCAAAGTGGATTTTGTGCGTTTGACCCCTCGGGGAAAAACAATACGGTATCTGGAATGGGTGAAGAGTGTCAACTGGGTGGAGCAGTGGCAAATTCACTCACTCTGTCTGGAGTGAATCTGGATCAGTTTCCCCTCATGAGAGGAACGAGTAATAAAGAAATGGTGTTTTTTGGTTGTTATGCCTGTAAATACACAAAGCAAACGTACCCTTTAATTAAACAGCTTATTGAGAAATATCATCCTTCGGTCAGATTTGTGTTTTACTCAACGCATGAAGAGGCTAATTACTTGATGGCTTACGATTATGCCGTACAGAAATTAGCCCCAGAAAAATATTTCCAGTGGGTGGACGCACTTTATCTCGAACCTCATGATGTGGTGGCGAGTGAAGGGGCAACAATTCAATTAATAAAAGACCTGGGGATTGATACTCAAGCCGTTGAAGCTATCGTGAAAAATCCTGAGACAAAAACGATTACTCAATCTAGAAAGAGTGAAATTGATAAGACTGGGATTTACGGCACCCCCACGATATTTATGAATGACAAACCGATTGTTGGTCCCAAGCCTTACCGTGTCTATCGACAGATGTTGAATAAGACCTGGTTTTAGGCCTTATGAGTTTTGATCCAACCCCTGACCAGCGACAAGCAATCCAAGCCATTTTTGAATGGTATCGTTCACCACAACATCCCTATCTTACTTTGGGTGGATATGCAGGGACGGGTAAAACCAGTCTACTGGCGGCCATACGCCAGATTATTTTTAAGTTGAATCCTAAAGCCATGGTTGCATTTTGTGCCTATACTGGCAAAGCCAGCCGGGTGCTGGAATTGACTCTGACTGTTCATGCAGCCCGGAAACCGAAGGACACGGTCAGTACCATTCATTCATTGATTTATGCCCCCGTAATTGCATCGACTGGACATGTGATAGGTTGGAAGCGGAAGGAAAAGATCAAAGCAGACATGATTATTGTGGATGAGGCAAGTATGGTGGATCGGCAAATATGGGAGGACTTGCTTTCTTTTGGCTTACCTATACTAGCGGTGGGAGACCATGGTCAATTACCACCAATTCAACCTGGATTTAGTCTGATAGCAAAGCCAGACATTCGACTAGAAACAATCCATCGACAAGCAGCGGATAACCCAATTATCCAACTATCAATGATGGCGCGCGAGCAAGGCATTGTGAAAGTGGGCAGTTATGGACCGGGAGTAAAAAAGTTGGATCGATATGATTCTAGTACAGGTAGTGACGTCGAAAATATTTTACAGAGTAACCGCAAGGATTTATTAATACTGACTGGATATAATCGATCACGAATTCAATTAAATAAACAGATGCGGCAGTATTTTGGTTTTGAATCTGAAATTCCTCAGGCAGGTGACAAAGTGATTTGTTTGAAGAATAACTGGGAGAAGGGAATTTACAACGGGATGGTGGGAGTTATTAAGAAAGTCCGTAATTCGGAATATGCGGTACGTGGTCAGGAATGTTATGACACAGAGATTGATATGGAAGATGGGACACTGATATATACGGGTAATGTCCTAGCGACACAATTTGGAGTAGCAGAATCATTGGCAACAACACTCCATAAAAAAGATCACATTGATCTGTTTGATTTTGGATATGCACTGACAGTCCATAAAGCGCAAGGCAGTCAAGCCAAGCAAGTTTTATTGTTTGAGGAACGGAATACGCATATGTCTGATGATGATTGGCGACGATGGTTGTACACTGGTATTACGAGAGCAGAAGAGCGGTTGACAATTGTGGGAGCGTGATACAATATCCACCTATGTCATTAAAACATGTCACTTTAGGCGAACAAGCCCCAGAGGTAATCAACACTGTTGTTGAGATTCCCCGAGGTTCACACAGTAAATTTGAATACGATGAAACGTTGAATGTAATTCGGTTAGACCGGGTATTACATTCTAGTGTCGTGTATCCCACTGAGTACGGTTTTGCACCTGAAACGAGGGCAGAAGACGGCGATCATTTGGATGTCCTGGTACTCACCACTGATCCCCTGTTTCCTGGCTGTGTTTTATCCGTAAGACCAATTGGTGTTGCAGATATGGAAGACGATAAGGGTAAAGACTGGAAAGTATTGGCTGTGGCAGAGCATGATCCACGCTACGCTGAAATTAAAGAATTATCTGATGTACCCTCACATCGCTTGAATGAAATTCAAAACTTTTTTGAAGTGTACAAGCAACTGGAAAACAAGACCGTAACGTTTAATGGCTGGCTTGATCGTCAAAAAGCCTACGAAGTCATCAACCAATGCAATCAGGTTCATCACGACGACGAGGTGTTTGGGATTTAAAACGGGATATCTGAAGAGGATTCTTCGGTTTCTAGGGTTTGGGGAGCCGGAGCTTCTTTGGTCGCTTCAACATTGATTTCTTGAATCTGAGTTTCTAATTCGGTGAGGCGTTTTTTCAAAAACGCAGCTAATTCACTGGCTCGTTTGTATTTGGGAATAGCGAGTTCAAGATCCAGATTCCCCTGCTCAAATTCTTTGGTAAGCGTCTGAAGCTCTTCATAAGCTGAAGCAAATGTAAGATTGTTATTTGACATGAGAAGTAATCTTTCCGACAGCTAATTGAGTAATGAGTACATCATTTGATTGAACATCACTGGCTGATGTAACTATTTTACCAGCTTCTGTCTTGGTGATGGAAAAGCCACGATTGAGTGTTTCTTGAAAATCGAGGGATTTTAATAGCCGAGTAAGTTGGTCAATTTCTTGCCGTTTTAATGCAAGTCGAAGTGACATTTGTTGTTTGATGGTTGTCACCATATTATCAATCTGTTGATGATAGCGCACTGAATAATGCTGGATTATGGTGACTACCCCATTCACTTCTCGTTTGATACGATCAATGCGGTATTGAAG
This sequence comes from uncultured Pseudomonadales bacterium, assembly GCA_964557365.1. Lineage (GTDB taxonomy): Bacteria > Patescibacteriota > Microgenomatia > UBA1400 > RBG-16-45-19 > CAZKMY01. Next base: position 6,418 of record CAZKZW010000038.1, read on the forward strand.
CGACTCTTTGATAAATTGAAGTGAGCCATTTATCTCATTAATAACTACATGTTTGTCTCGGACAACTAATTCAGCTGCATTGGATGGTGTAGAAGCCCGGAGATCGGCGATGTAATCGGTGAGAGACCAATTATCTTCATGGCCAATGGCTGAAATGATGGGCACTTTGGAAGAAAACACCGCACGGGCAATCTCCTCACTATTAAAAGCTTGGAGATCTTCGAGACTGCCGCCACCCCGAGCCATGATGACTACATCAAAATCTTGTGCGTGTGCATTGACATATTGCATGGCTCGTAAAATAGTGGGAACGGCTTCCCTACCCTGTACATTCACGGGAATAAGTTTTAATTGCAGTCCGCCCATACGTGCAGAGAGAATCTTTACTAAATCATAATATGCTGAGGAATCTTTGGCGGTAATGAGTCCAATATGAATGGGCCATTCCGGAAGTGGCCGTTTTCTCTCGGGAGCAAAGAGTCCTTCTGCTTCCAGTTGGGCTTTTAATTTCTCAAAGGCGATTTGAAGGGCGCCATTTCCTTGTGGTTCAATGCTGGTGGCCATAAGACGAAATTTGGTAGTACCTTTGTAGACTCCGGCAGTACCCGTGACTTGGACTAACATGCCGGGTTCTAGCTGACGGAAATTGGGTACGAGATGTGCCATGGAAAAGATATCTAAGGCTGAATTTTTGTCTTTGATGCTGGCGAAAATGAGCCTACCGTTTTTAACATCGATCCGAGATAGCTCTCCCTCAATTGTTACCTCACCCAACAAAGCCAAATGATTTCCGACTACTTCATTGAATTCTGAAACTTGAAACACTGGCTTGAAAGCATCGCTGACCATATGCTGATTCTACAAGAAAGCTATTTCTTTTGGAGAACTAAAATGTTTTTTCGTGTATCATCATGCCTATGGAATATGTGGTGAAAAGAAGTAAACGAACGCATTCAATCCGGATACGGTTGGATGATGCGGGAACGGTGGTGGTGACGGCACCATGGTATGCACTGCCGCCCATGATCTCGGGATTTGTGGAAAAATCACTACCGTGGATTGAGCGGCAACAAGCCCGGATGAAACTAAAAAAAGAGGCCAATCCTGTGTTGAATTGGGATGATGGACTAATAAATTACATGGGTAAGCTGCACTATATAAAATTTGCAGAGACAGGTACCGAGAAGGTAAAGTTTGCAGATGGTGTGTGCTGGATTCATCCCGTGACCGGCCTAGAACAAGACATGAAAAAGACCCTGTTGCCGTGGCTCAAGATTACTGCTGAAGCACATATTTTGAATCGAACCAAAGCGCTGGCGGAGGAGATGGGAGTTCATTTTGGCTCAGTCCGGTTTGGTCAACAATCATCCCGGTGGGGCAGCTGTACGAGCGATAATAACCTCCGGTTCAATTGGCGATTGATTCATTTCCCACCGGAAGTGATTGATTATGT
>CAZKZW010000039.1:0-7510 GCA_964557365.1 uncultured Pseudomonadales bacterium
GTCTACTTCGACAATATTGTCGTAACAGATCTATCCGAACCGCCCGAACCACCTAAGCCATTAGACTACATTCTCAACACCCCATTCTTCTCCCAACTTGATCCAAAATGGAGAAACACAATATACGACCATTCGTATTGGTGGACAAGCAAGAACGGGACAATAGGACGATGGGGATGTGCACTCACTTCTGCAGCAATGATCCTTAAAGATCGCGGATTCTCAGTTGGTCCGGACAATCAAGAGACTAACCCCGAAAATTTAAACGAATATTTAAAACGTAAACTTTTTGGGTACAACGAATGGGGTGGCATAATCTGGCCAACAGTAACAAAATATGCTGAGGATACCATCAAACACGGCTACGTCTCATCTGAAACAAAATCGCTCGAATTCTCGTATCTTCCATATAACCACGACAGTCTCATAACCCAATTAGACGCCAGTCTTTCAGGTATTCTAAAAATTCAAATGACTGGTTCAGCTACAGAAACAAGAGATGATGACGGATACCATTTCGTGGTTGCAAAAGGATATACCGATCCCGATAAAAACATTTTACTCAACGATCCGCTCACATCGACAAGTAGCGGCATCGTGCTAGAAGCTAGTTATTCAGGAAAACCAGTTAGAAACATGATTTCCTTTCAGCCATCTCACACAGACCTAAGCTATCTCTGGTTTTCTACTGAACCAGGAAACACGTTATCCATTACCAAAAATGGGCAACCCATCACGCTCACAGACACAACCTACTACATTGATGGAGGAATCACCGATGGTAGCGGAAAACCGGGTCCAATGTACCGCACCTTAGCCATTCCAAAGCCTGAAACAGGAAAATACACCGTCACCATCTCCACACCTGCCACGTCCATCGTCACCCTAGACACCGCATTGTTTGACCAAGATGCCAACGCAAAACATACAGTGTCAAAACTCATTGTCGGTCCTCAATTTTCTAGAGTGTTCACAATAGAATATAATCATGACAACTCAGAAAAGACGAAAATACGGCCACAATTTTCCATTGGTTCATTTAAGCATGCTTTAGATTATGCGTGGAAACATGGCTGGCTGAGAGGAGATAGCTACCACCATCTTAAAAAAGTCATTTCTAATGCCGACTGGTATAGGCTCCGTCACCCACAATATTCCAAAACCATGTTTCAATTATGTAAGTGGTACTTACCCCTCGGCAAGCAATTCAAATGGATCAATCCTCAAGCCCATGATCTGTTACAAACCGAGCTCGATGGACTGATGGAAGCACACTAAATATTTTTAAGTGTTAAATCAAAAACCCCGAGTTCTACTCGGGGTTTTTGTATCTTTGTGAAACGCGTGAAAATATTTGTTCTATTTATGTGAACATCCCTCACCATCATGACAATGACATCCGTCACTGCCTCCACAGCAGCCTCCACCAACAACAATTTCACTGACAGGTTTACGCCCATCTTCGGTATACAAATACGTCTCCTCACCCTCGTCAGCTGTTTGCTTGTGAGAACCATCACAAAACGGTTGATTTTTAGACAAACCGCACATACAAATTGCTTTATCTCCAACCATTTGTGGACCAGTTGCTTCTCTAAAAATAATACGAGCCATCCTAAATCCTCCTTAATCGGATAATACCCCACATGATACACTACAAACCATGTCAGATAATCGCCCAATTGGTATCTTCGACTCTGGATTAGGTGGCCTCACGGTCACCAAGGAAATTCATCAATTACTACCTCACGAATCCACCATTTACGTTGGTGACACTGCACGAGTTCCTTATGGCGATCGCAGTCCCGAGACAATCATCCAATTCAGTTCACAACTCGTTCAATTCCTGATCGAAAGAGATGTAAAAGCCATTGTGGTTGCATGTGCTACGGCTTCTTCAGTCGCACTCGAATCCCTCCAACAGCAATTTCCCTCCCTCCCCATTATTGGTGTAGTTCAACCTACCGCAAAAACCGTCACTTTCACAAACCCTGCAAGTGTTGCCATCCTGGGAACTCGTACCACCATTCAAAGCAAATCATTTGAAAATGCAATTCTCACCTCATCACCTCAAACCATCATTCACGCTATCGCTTGCCCACTGTTCGTTTCACTTATCGAAGAGGGGATTACATCAGGCTCCGTTCTGGATAGTGTTATCGATTCATATCTCAGACCACTCACTACCGATTTTCCAACCTCCACCATACTCGGATGCACCCATTATCCCCTCATTGCCGAATCACTTCAGCAATATTTACCTCACACACAGCTCATTAATGTAGGCGTATCCACAGCAAAAGAACTCGAGGCAATTCTCAAATCATCCCAATTGGTTTCTGCCACCAATGACATCAACCGCGAATACTTCACCACTGACGTCACGAGTAACTTCCGTAATACCGCAGAAAAATTCTTAAAATCCTCACTTACCATACACCCCGTTCATCTTACCGACTAAACTAAACCCTCGACTTTACCGTGAGGAAATTTTGCTTTGTATGCCGAAATAATCAAGTCCGCCGCCTTTTCGATAGAATAAAATGTTGTATTCAATGTAAGGTCATAGTACTTCGGCGAACGAATATCTTTCCCAAAGTATTGCTTTACAAAAACTTCCCGATCAGCCGACACATGCTGAATTATTTCTCGAGCTTTTACAAAATCAATTCCTTCATATTGAATAGCTCGTGCCACCCGAACCCGATAGGGAGCTACCACCTGAACCTGCAACCCATATGCCTTAGGCGCGATAAAGTTGGCACCTCTCCCAACTATGACAACTCCACCTTTTTGAATCAATCGATATACTACCTGACACAGATTTCTAAAATACACCTCATCAGAAATGTAATCAGGATTAAACATACTTTGGACAAAATCAGTTATGCCTGATCGACCTTTTTCATCGACGCGTGACATCAGTTTAGCTGGTTTACGCATCCGTTCGGCTACTCGCTCAATCAGCCTTCGATCATATAGTTTGAACCCCAATCGTTTCGCCACCAAATGTGCGATAGGTTTACCACCACTGCCTGGCTCACGGGAGAAAGTAATATATGGTTTGAAAGGTTTTTCTTCAGCCAACCGCCGCTCAATTTCCGCTACAACTTCTTCTTTTTCTAATACGTTCCTAGCTGTTTCTTCACCTATGAACATGTTTAAACACAATCTACGCTAAAAATCACGATATTTCAATGTGTATCAACGCTATACGACACTCTTTCCTATATCGTTTGCTTCTCGCTCGTACCCCTAGTAAAATACGTTTGCCCAACAGTTGGGTCGCTAGCTCAATCGGTTAGAGCGATTGCCTCTTAAGCAATAGGTTCTGGGTTCGATCCCCAGGCGACTCACCAAAATCACATGCGCCCATAGTTCAACGGATAGAACTGCAGTCTTCGGAACTGTTAATGGGGGTTCGATTCCCTCTGGGCGCACATGATCAACCAACGATCCATTCAGGCTGTCGATCAATCAACCTTCTCCTCACAATTTCGCCTCCCACTCTACGATTCCTACTGTTTTTCCAATCTTCCTCAAACAATCTTGAGTTTTTTCGGAATCGGGAAACCTACCTTACCAAATGACACAATTGCGTCATTTTCACCTCAATATAAAAAAGTTGTACTTTTTTTTATTGATTCATTTGGTTGGGATTCATACCAGAGACAATTACCCACCTCACCACTATTGCAACAATTAGAACAAAAAGGAATCGTCTCCAAACTTACGTCCCAATTCCCAAGCACCACTGCCGCCCATGTCACTACACTTAATACAGGAATGACAGTAGGGGAGCATGGTGTATATGAATGGAATTACTTCGAACCAAAACTTCAAGCTGTAATTCATCCATTACTCTATTCATACGCAGGTGATAAAACACGCAATTCTATTTCCGATTCATCACTAGATCCATCATGCCTTTTTCCAAAAAACACTATCCACCAACAATTACGAGCGCACAACATTCCATCACATAGTCATCAACCAAATAACATTACTGACGGACACTACAGCCAAGCAATGCTGAATGGTTCAGTCATTCATGGATATCGCACCTTTACCGAGGGATTGGTCAATCTAAGCCATCAAGTTATAACCGAATCTACCGGTTATTATTACTTCTATTATAGTGAGTTCGATACTATTACCCATGATTATGGTTCAGATTCTTCCCAAGCAGATGCACAAATTCAACTGTTTCTCCACGCACTCGAAAAGTACTTCTTTAAACAAATATCTCCAGAGACACTCGTGATTCTCACCGCTGATCATGGGCATATCAATGTATCTTCAGATAAATGTTTTTATATAAATCTAGATGTTCCAGAAGTCATCCCATATCTCAAAACATTACCCAATCAACAACCAATCATTCCGGCCGGATCACCTCAAGATTTTTTTCTCCATGTCAAAGAATCAAAACTAGAATTAACTAAGTCGATTCTTACCGAAAAACTTCAAGGAAAAGCAGAGGTATATCGAGTTCAAGATTTAATTAATCAAGGATTCTTTGGACCCACTTGTTCATCCACATTTTTATCTCGTGTCGGCAATCTTGTCATTGCATCGTATACAGGTCATTCAGCATGGTGGTTTGAAGAGGGAAAATTCAGCCAACATCACCACGCCAATCACGGTGGCCTTACGCCTCAAGAAATGGATATTCCGCTCATTATCTATCAATCATCCTAATTCTTTTTCGCCACATCCCATTTTGCGGCTTTCATCAAAGCTTGCATTTGTGTGGTTGGTTTATGATCACTATCCAACAGAGAAAAATCTTCAAACGGACCCTTGAATCCACGCAACAAAAAGACAGTTACTGCTTTAACCCGTTCATCATTCCAAATATTCTTTACCGCATATTGGTAATATGCCGGCAATTGACGATTAATCGCCCTTGATTGTTTCCAACCTGTCTCAGTGATATATGCCACATATTGTTTGCCCGTTAATGAATGTAATTTTCTAAGTTCTACATCATATCCTCTCAATGAATTTTTTCCTGTTCTATATGCAGTGGCCGAAAAACCAGGATTTGGATACGAATGTGATGTCCACCCATCAATGAGATCAAATAATTCTGGCCGAGCTCGATACATCCGCTCAATAAATCGCAAACTATCTATCATCGTGCCATTATTAGGAGCCGCAGCATCGAGACCCGCAGGCAACACAGTGTAAGAAACCTTTTCAGTCTTCAACCAACTTGCTGCAAATGCCGCTGTTTCTGCATATCCTTCTGGATCTACCTTACCACCCCATTCCAGTGCATGATTTGGTTCATTAAAGAGAATAATCGTTCGTTCACCCGGCCAGTTAAGAGAAGATAAGAATTTGCTCGCATCCACTATTTCTTGTCGTGTCGGCACCTGCCATGACCCATTTTTATACAGTGTTACCCACCGAACCAAAGGGGTAATTCCAGCTTTAAATGCATCTTCAAAAAACCGTTGCCACACGTCAGTCCGCCGATCAGTAATCACCATAGGAACCGTAACATAAAACTTTGATGATTCACCTCGGTAGGGGAGAACGTATTCCAATTCACCCGGCTCCAAAATATGCACCCCCAATGGAACATCCTGGCCATTCACAGGCACCGAAAACAACCAAAATCCGCAGATAATTATCAAGACAAGTAGAGAGCAGCGCATAATCACTTCAACCATACCACACTTGAGCAAGACTTGTCTTGCGCTGACCTGCCATGATAGGGTATAGATATCGTGATGAAAAAACTCATTGTTATTGTTGGGTGGTTTGTTAGTGCATCCCTATCCGTTGGAGCCAGCATTTCCACCATTTACTTTTTACGCCAATCTCAAAAAGTGCCTTTTTCACCCCCCACACAAGCGGGGATAAGCCCAAACCAGGCTTACGCATCTGTTCTTGGGACAGAAGATCGTCCTGATGTTGAGATCCAATCCGCTGATGCTCGCCCTATCTTACTTGCAGAATTTCTAAAAAAACACAAGTCACCACTAAAGCCATATGACTATTGGGGAGGGTATCTGACCCAACTTGCCGATCAGTATCAACTTGATTACCGATTATTACCTTCAATTGCCATGCAAGAATCTAACCTCTGTAAAGTCATTCCTGAAGGTTCATTTAACTGTCTTGGGTTAGGCGTTCATTCCCGAGGAACTTGGGGGTTCCAAAACTTTGAAGAGAATTTTGATGCAGCTGCCCGAGTTTTGAAAAAAGAATACATTGACAAAGGATACGCTACGCCAGAGGAAATCCAGAAGAAATACACTCCTAAATCCAACGGCTCCTGGCAATTCGCGATTAATCACTTCATGGATAAAATTGCTGCAGGAGATTAAATAATAGACCTATAATTTACACCTGCTAACTACCATAATGTAGATCAAATACACACCACTCCTTGATATAAAGAGGAGTAATTTAAATTTGCCTATTGACTACCTCATAGTGATACGTATAATGCACCTTAGATCCAATGGTTTCCCTCGCCGGGGTTACTGTTGGATTCTTTTGTAGGTACCCATATTTTTCCTTTTTCTTATCTGATAAAATTGCCCGTATCGCCGGGATGGTGAAATGGTAGACACGCACGCTTTAGGAGCGTGTGCCCAAAAGGCGTGGAGGTTCAAGTCCTCTTCCCGGCACACAAGCACAGTGTATAATCCCTCTAGTCGTTTACAATCTGAAAGGATCGCATTCAAATGAAATTCACACTTACGTTCACTCAAGAACAAGTTGCTCCAGCCAAGAAAAAAGCCCTCGAGCACTTAGCTGAACACGCCACCTTAAAAGGATTTCGTCAAGGAAAAGCTCCCCTCGATTTAGTTGAAAAGACTGCCGGACAAGACAAAGTTTTGGAAGAAACAGTTTCTCACCTCTTACCTGAAGCCTATGCCGCATATATCAAAGAGAACAAGCTTCAGCCCATCGCTCAACCTCGCGTTTCCATGAAAAAAATGGTGAACGACGGAGAATGGGAATTTGAAGTTGAAATTGCTGAGAAGCCAGAAGTAAAACTGAATAAATATCAAGATGCAATCAAAGGCGAAAAAGCCAAGGACACTATCTGGACCCCCGAAAAGGGGACTGATGCTCCCGTAACAGATCCCAAACAAAAAGAGGTCGAAGAAAGTAAGAAAATCACCCTCGTATTCGACACCTTACTCAAAACCGCCGAAGTTGAAATTTCCGACATTCTGATTGAAGAAGAAGTGAATCGGGCCCTTTCTCGTCTGATTGAACAAGTCAACAAATTGGGTCTAAAAATCGAACAATACCTTGATTCGATTGGCAAAAAACCAGAGGAAATCCGCGAAGAATACAAAAAAACTTCCATTGACAATCTTAAATTAGAATTCATTCTCGATGCGATAGCCAGAGATCAAAAAATAGATGCTTCCGAAGCTGACATTGAAGCTATCCTAAAAGATGTCGATCCCAAAACCGTGGATGAGTTGAAAAATCATCCTATGGAAATGGCCAACTTAAAATACTCAATCGTCAAACA
>CAZKZW010000040.1:0-7448 GCA_964557365.1 uncultured Pseudomonadales bacterium
GCCTTTTGGTGCAGTGGTTTTTAGTAGAGTCTTTCCCCTCACGCCACGGGGAAAAGTAAGGAAAGTGAGTCATATGTCAGAAGACATGACCACAAATAATAAAAAATTGTTCGTGGGGAATTTACCCTTTTCCGCCACGGAAGATGAATTAAGAGAGACATTTGGCCAATACGGCGAAATTGTTGATCTTAAGCTCATTATCGACCGAATGACTGGTCGCTCCAAGGGTTTTGCTTTCGTTGAATTTGCTGACGAAGCAACCGCCAATGCCGCTATTGAAGGCACAAATGGCAAAGATATGGGTGGCCGTGCAATGGTCGTTAATGTTGCTCGCCCTCCAGCACCTCGAGAAGATCGTGGTCCTCGCCGAGATTTCGGTGGCGGATCCCGCGGTGGATTCGGTGGTGGAAATCGTGGTGGCTACGGTGGTGGCGGACGTCGCTATTAAACTTAACCGTTAAAGTTAATCACTTTTTTAAAAGCCCCCTGTAATGGGGGCTTTTTTGTAGATAGAATATGCCTTATGAATATTCACGCAGTAAAAACTAATATTGTCACACCTGGAACCCCTGTCGAAACAGTGATCGTAAATTATGTTGATCAAATTGAGGAACGATCGGTATTGGTGATTGCATCAAAATTGTTTAGTTATGCTGAGAATCGTTTCGTGACAAAGACTGTAGATGACAAATCGGAAAAATGGGAACTGGCGAAGAAGGAGGCCGAATGGTGGTTGGATCCAAATCTATCGAAATACCAATGTATGCTCACCATAAAAGGTGGATGGATGTTTGCGAACGCAGGAATAGACGAATCAAACGCTGGGGGTGATGGATCTTATGTTTTGTGGCCACGTGATCCACAGATAGCGGTGAATGAGTTGTGGGCAGCATTGCGGCAACGCTATTCTGTGCGTAATTTGGGGATCATTATGAGTGATAGTATAAGTTTTCCTCTTAATTGGGGGGTGATTGGTCACGCAGTCGCTCAGTGTGGGTTTGAAACCTTAAAGAGCTATATCGGCACACCCGACTTATATGGAAGAGAGATGATGATGGAGAGGACCAATGTGGCGCAGTCATTGGTAACCGCAGGAACATTTGTGATGGGAGAGGGGGCAGAGCAGACACCAATGGCGGTCATTACTGACATTCCACATATTATCTTTCAAGATAGGGTTCCCTCCCAGGAAGAATTAGATTTTTTGGCAATTCATAAGGAAGACGATATATATGCTCCGCTTTTAACCTGTATTGATTGGCATAAAGGTGGAGGGGGTACATAGCAGATGACATCTGATTTGAATGTATTTCTCTCAGTGTGTAGTGATCGCGGAATTCTGGTGACGAACAATGAACCGTCACAGTCTGCATTTTGTCTTCATTTCGGCAAGTCAAATCATTACATTATTCATCGGACATATGGCATAAATGATGAATCGGTTGCGGTAATATGTCGAGATAAACTATATCAATATCAACTTCTCGCACCGATCGTGAAAATTCCCCATACAATAGGATATTTTGATCCTAATCCATTAAGTCCTTTTTATCGTTTTGTAACTCAAACTTCTGTAGACGAGATTGTAAAAATCGTTACTCAATCCTTTTCTTTGCCCGTAATTGTTAAAAAAAACACGGGTTCTAAAGGATCTGAAGTATATCTTTGTAAGAATGCAATTCAGATAAAAACATCATTAAAACACATTTACTCGCGTAAAAATGCAGAATATGATCACATTGCTTTGGCTCAACAATATATATTGACGAAACATGAGTATCGGGTGATCGTATTTAATCGAAGAGTTAGTTTTGCGTATATAAAAGATACGACACAGGCAAGTTTTAGAGGAAATTTAAGTCCGCTTCATTGGGAAAACTCATCTGCTGTTTTGGTAACCAATGAAACGTTATTATCAGATTTTCAAAAAATAGTTGACAACATCTTGTCTGTGGTGCCGATGGTATATGGAGGTATAGATATAATTGAGTCTTTAGATGGCCATTTATACCTCATTGAATTAAACAGCAGTCCTGGATATGAGGAGTATTTAAAATACTGTGATCCAAAGCCACTTAGACGTCTCTATGGAAGGATACTTGAGTATTTGAAAGAAAAATATTTCTGTTAAGAACTCATTTGTTGTTGGTAGGCAGTAAAGACGTTTTCCATCAGCATGGCAATAGTCATGGGACCAATACCACCTGGTACAGGGGTTATTGCATCGGCAATTTGTTGTACGGCTTGATAGTCAACATCGCCCACAAGGCCAGATTCAGTACGGTTAATTCCCACATCAATGACTACAGCTCCAGGTTTTACCATATCGGCAGTCACAAACTGTGGTTTGCCGATGGCTGCAATGATGATGTCGGCTTGCTGTACCAATTGAGCGAGATGGTTGGTTTTTGAATGCGTCAGAGTGACTGTGGCGTCGGCATTGAGAAGCAGCTGAGCAACAGGTTTTCCTACCATTGATGATCGACCGAGAACTATGGCGTGCTTGCCGGGAATTTCAATGTGATACTCAGTCAGTATTCGCATGATTCCTTTTGGTGTACATGAAACCAACTTTGAGAGCGGATGAAAGCCATCGACGTCTTTTTTGGGATTAATTTTCAGGATGATTTCTGGTTCAAGATATCGCAGTTTCGATGGAAGGGGAAATTGGCACAAAATGCCGTGAATCTTGGGATCCTGATTCAGTCCTTCTATGGTCTGCAGTAGCACTTCTGGCGAGACCGTCTCAGGGAGGATGATCTTTTCCGAATAAAACCCTACGTTGCGGCAAGCTTTTTCCTTGTTGTTTACATACACTTGACTGGCGGGATCATCCCCTACTAAAACCACTGCGAGTCCTGGTTTGATAGTAAGTTTGCTGACTTCTACTTGAATCTCTGCAAGTACTTTCTTACTTAATGTTTTTCCATCTAAAATTGTTGCTGGCATATGGTTAAAATAATCCGCTAATTTGGCCATTTGCATCGATGTCAATAATGTTGGCAGAGGGCTCTTTGGGAAGCCCTGGCATGGTCATAATATCGCCGGTTATAACCACCAAGAAACCAGCTCCTGCAGATAGTCGAACAGACTTCACTTTTAAGGTGTATCCTGTAGGTCGACCCAAGAGCGATGGATTATCTGAAAACGAATATTGGGTTTTTGCCATACAAATAGGTAGTTTGTCCATCTTCCAAGCAGTAAATCGTTCAATTTGTTTCATCGCCATTTTCGAAAAACTCACTTTTTGGGCACCATACATTTCTTTTGCAATTGTTTCAACTTTTTCAACAATAGACACGTCTTCTTTGTAGAGGAAATGGAAATCGTTAGGTTTTTCTGCCACTTCAATAACTTTTTGCGCTAAATCGACGCCGCCATTACCTCCCTTTTCCCAGGTTTCATTCAAACTCACGGGTGTTTTTTTGTTTAGGCAGTATGAAAAGATGATTTTGTGTTCTTCTGACGTATCACTCATGAATTTATTAACGGCAACAATCGGTTCAATGCCAAATTTCCGCATATTGTCGATGTGGCCTCCCAAATTTTCTAGACCAATTTCAAGATTCCCCTCCCCATGATGTTTGAGAGCCCGAACGGTAGCAACAATGACCACTGCATTGGGGATAAGATTGGCTTTTCGACATTTTATATCCAGAAATTTCTCTGCACCCAAATCTGCGCCAAAACCGGCCTCAGTGACCACATATTCACCTAGTTTTAGGGCAAGCTTGGTTGCCATGATGGAGTTGCAGCCGTGAGCGATATTAGCAAAAGGCCCACCATGTATAAACGCAGGAGTATTTTCCAGTGTTTGAACAAGATTGGGCTTTAGAGCGTCTTTCAAGAGCGTGGCAACGGCCCCGGCGGCATGCAGATCCTTTAGCGTAACGGGTTGTTTGCTGTAGTTTTGAGCAACAACAATTTGCTCCACCTTTGTCTTTAGTTCTGCCAATGAGTTTGATAGGCAAAGAACCGACATGATTTCTGAAGCAACGGTAATATCAAAGTGGTCATTGTGGATAATCCCGTTTGCTGGATCCAGTGCAACAATAATATCACGTAGTGCGCGGTCATTCATGTCCATACATCTTCGCCAAGTAATTTTTTGAGGATCGATATTTAATGTGTTACCTTGGTAAAGATGGTTGTCGATCAGGGCAGCTACCAGGTTGTTGGCTGCAGTAATTGCGTGAATGTCGCCAGTAAAATGAAGATTGATATCTTCCATGGGGACGACTTGTGCATACCCGCCTCCCGCTGCCCCCCCTTTGACCCCGAAGACAGGTCCAAGCGATGGCTCACGAAGACAAATGATGGTTTTTTTGCCGATTTTATTCAGCGCTTGACCCAAACCTACCGTCGTAGTGGTTTTACCTTCACCGGCAGGAGTTGGGTTGATAGCGGTGACGAGAATTAGTTTTCCATTTGGTTTTGTTTCGAGTGCTTTGATGGCTTCGTAGCTTATTTTTGCTTTATATTTGCCGTAGTGCTCAATTTCGTCTTCGGAAAGGCCAAGTGACTTGGCAACATCACTAACAGGCAGAAGAGTCGCTTTTTGAGCAATTTCGATGTCAGATAACATATGCCTCCTAAATTCCTGGAATGGGAAAGTTCTTGGTATAAGCCTTTACTTCATCGCCAATCTTTGTATAAAAGGAATCAGCTTTCGCACGATTTTTAAAGTCTTTTATATACGCTTTTCGTTCAATTTTATCAGTGGGAATTTTTTCGTCCTTCAAGTGATCAATAACGCGACAAATCCACTTGGCCACTTGCCGCATATCATTTTCTTTAAAACCTCTGGTAGTAAGAGCGGGAGTTCCAACTCGAATGCCTGAAGGGTAAAACGGTGAAGAAGGATCTTCTGGAATCGTGTTTTTGTTACATGTCATATGAGCTAGGTCCATGGCGTATTCTGCCAAGATGCCAATAGGACCAATTTTTGACAAATCAAGAAGCAAGAGATGATTGTCAGTTCCGCCGGATACCAGATCTATACCAGCTTTAACAAACTCATCGGCCATTGCTTTAGCATTTTTGACAATTTGAGCGGCATAATCTTTAAAATCAGGGGTTGCTGCTTCTTTAAGTGCTACAGCGATTGCAGCGGTAGTATGGTTGTGTGGACCTCCCTGAAGCCCTGGGAAGATAGCCGAATCGATTTTTTTGCCTAAGTCGGGATCCTTTTCCAGTCCCTTTTTCGTAACCATAATAATGGCACCGCGAGGACCGCGAAGCGTCTTGTGAGTGGTAGTGGTGACAATGTGCACATACGGGACTGGACTGGGGTGGACACCTCCAATAATGAGTCCAGCAATATGAGCAATGTCAGCGACTAAATATGCGCCGATGGAATCTGCAATTTCAGCGAATTTGGCAAAATCTATTGTTCGAGGATAGGCACTGCCTCCACACCATATTAATTTTGGTTTCTGTTCTTTGGCAATCTTCCAGAGTTCGTCCCAATTAATTTCACCATTTTTTTTGACGGTGTATGGAAAGCTTTTGAAGTATTTAGCTGTCGCAGATACTTTCCACCCGTGGGTGAGATGACCTCCAGATAGAAGACTCATTCCGGAAATTGGATCGCCTGGATTAAGCAGCGCAGTATACACAGCGAAATTTGCGGGAGAGCCAGAATAAGGTTGAACGTTTGCATATTCAACTTTGAAGGTAGATTTAATACGGTCACGAGCTTCATTCTCTACAACATCAATGTGGGCATTTCCTCCGTAATAACGATGATTTGGATAACCTTCAGAATACTTGTTGGTCAAAATTGACCCCATGGCTTCAAGAACTGCCTCAGACACATAATTTTCTGAGGGAATTAATTCCAGCCCTTCAAATTGACGACGTTTTTCATCTTCGATAGCTTGATAAATAACTGAATCAACTGTCGATAATGTAGACATACGTCTCCTTTTTCAACTACGAGAATTGATACGGCATCATCATAATTACATTTTTGAGATTTGAATAGAGTCAGTAATGACTCGATCGACGAAAACATCGTCTTTGTCGTGTGGAAGAGAAAACATGATCTGATTGGTGAAACATATACCAATTGAATAACCGCGGGTATTGAGTAATAAACGATCATAAAATCCTTTACCATACCCAATTCTGAAACATTCCATGTCAAAAGCTAATCCTGGGACAATAAAAACGTCAATATATTGAGGATCGACTTTTTGACTCGATATTGGTGGTTCAAGGATATTGTTTACTCCAGGAAGACATTCAGAAATCGAACTAATCTGATGCAGAGACAAGAGGTTTTGCTCAACTCGAGGAACTATAACTTTTTTTTTCACCTTAAAACACCACTCAATAAACGCATGTGTGTCTACCTCATTTTTATATGAGATAAATGTACAAATAGTATGAGCTTTTTGAACGGAGGAGTTCTCTATCAGGGACTGAAAGACACGATGATTCGCTGCTTCACGAGCACAACCAGAGAAATTCTTAAGATGCTGAATTTGCTTAATCCGCGTTTCTTGTTTCGTGGACATTTACGTCCATTTTAACGCTTATTTAGCAGCTTTGAGAGTGGCAACCGTTTTTTCTTTGTTTTCTTTAACTCGCAATGCACTTCTACCAACTCGTCCACGTAAATACGTTAGCTTGGCACGTCGGACGTTGCCTCGACTTTTGATCTCAATGGAATCAAGATTTGGTGAAGCGACTGGAATAATACGTTCGACTCCAACATTGCCGACTGCGATTTTTCTGACAACGAATGTCTTGTTTTCACCGCGACCTTTGACAGCTATAAGAAGGCCATCAAATGTCTGAATACGACTCTTTTCGTCTTCTTTAATAAGCTGTTTTACAAGAATGCGGTCGCCTACCGAAATAGTTTGACCCTTGTATTCAAAGTTGTTTGCCATATTGGTATATTCCTTTTTACTTGAAGCAGGTGGTACAGGGAGGTATTGTATCAACTAACTCTCACTAAGCCAAGCCCCACTCACTTTTTATATTGTTTTTGACGTAAAAATGCATGACGGATGAGTTCTAGAAACAGTGCATGAGGTCGGAGTGGGCGAGATTTGTACTCGGGATGGCCTTGAGTTCCCACAAAGAATGGGTGGGTCTTTTCAGGTAACTCAATTAATTCTGCAAGATTTTCTTTAACCGATCTACCAGCAATTATGAGTCCAGCTTTTGTCATCATTTCAGAGTATTCATCATTAAACTCATACCGGTGACGATGACGTTCACTCGCAATATGTTGAGATTCATCATCATATTGATGGTATTTCTTATATGCTTGGTCAGCTATGGTACCGGGAACAACGCGACAATCCCAGGTACCTAGACGCATCGTACCTCCATAGGCACGATTCTCTAAGATGCGTTTTTGTTCAGGAATCATATGAACTACTTGATGAGATGATTTTGGATTAACTTCACTTGTGTGGGCATTAGCTAGACCA
>CAZKZW010000041.1:0-5741 GCA_964557365.1 uncultured Pseudomonadales bacterium
TCTTGACTTAGTACTATAGGCTGATATACTGTCCCCGCCATTTGTGCCCGTAGTTTTGTGGACTCGCATAATGGTTGACGGGTGGCATACACTATGAATAGTCAAATGAATCAAAAATCATCTTCCTCTATGGGAAGTTCCGGTTCAACTCAACGGAGTCCTGCCAATTTTATTGAGGCACTCAAGAGTATTGGCGGACAAACAACCAAATCACTCACTCACGATGTGATAGGTGGTGTTGGGCACGATTTCATCCAATCAT
This sequence comes from uncultured Pseudomonadales bacterium, assembly GCA_964557365.1. Classification (GTDB taxonomy): domain Bacteria; phylum Patescibacteriota; class Microgenomatia; order UBA1400; family RBG-16-45-19; genus CAZKMY01. The sequence continues at coordinate 263 of CAZKZW010000041.1, forward strand.
TAACTGGCTCAAAAACACAAACCCCTGAAGATAATTATTTTGGTGAGAAAAATAACACTGAACGCCAAATTCGTGAGGCTATCTCTCGTCAAGAACGTCAACGAGAACTGAGTACTACCCCTCTGTTTAGCCGTAAAGAAGAAGAGAACAAAACCCGGATTAAAGTCATTCAGGAAGAATTAAAGGCCTTGGCCAAAGATTTGGCTGGCATGGATAAACAACTCGAAAAAGCCATCGAGGAAGAAATTATTAATCCTGGCACATATCACGTCAATTTCTTTGAAAAACTTCGCCGCATCATCATTAATCTGCGCAAACAGGTTAATGATTCTGCCAACTGGTTAGAATTAAGTGCTGAACGCAAAGCTGCAAAAGGTGGCTTTTGGGGTAATGTTAAAACGAGTGGTTCCAAATTCCTGATGTCTCAAGAACACACCGCCGCCACCCAATCCGGCTAATCGCTTTAGTTCAATAGTTTGCAAGCGAATATTTCTCTAGTACAATACAAGACGTTATGGACTTGTAGCTCAGTTGGTTAGAGCGCTTCATTGACATTGAAGAGGTCAGAGGTTCGAATCCTCTCAGGTCCACAAAACTGTTATACTAACAACAAGTTAATCTACATGACGATCCGGCTACCAACCGGGGAATATAGCGCTTATCTGAGCGAGTCAGATAAAATTAAGCTACCAATCAGGATGGAACCTTCCGAATTTATCGGAATCCTGAGCCAGGTAGCTCTTTTTGTATATAAAGGAAAAACGATATGGACGCTGCACCATCCATCAATCAAGAAATTGACCGAGTTGATCAAATCAACCAAACCAAATCAATCTACGCGGCGAGTGCTGCAGAAATTTTTTGGAAAAACTTTTTGGCAGGCTTTGGACGTGCCTTGGGAGGAATTTTTATCTATCTTATCTTTTTCGCTATCCTCATCAATCTGTTTCTTACCTATGCCTTACCCCAAATTAAACCTCTGTATGAGGAATATATGAAAGCAGTTCAAACCATTGGTCAGATGAAAACTACCATGCCGAGCGCAGGATCGGATCTCAAACAATATCAACAATTATTAAAGGACATTAGTCCTACACTCGCAAAATAACAGGAAAAACATTATGGATAATCAACCAGATCAATTACACAACATTCGCCACACAGCCGAACACGTACTAACCCAAGCCATGTTCGATGTCTTTGGTAAAGACAACATCATTATGGCTATGGGACCCGCCACGGAAGATGGTTTTTATTTCGACTTTGAAACGGTAGGGGATTTAGTCATCTCTGACACCGATTTTCCCAAAATAGAAAAGGCCATGTGGAAAATCATCAACAAAGATCTACCTATTACTCGAAAAGAAATTGATACTGCTGAAGCCAAAAAACTGTTTAAAAACAACCCCTATAAACAAGAATGGTTAGAGCAAATTGAATCCCGGGGTGAAAAAGCCACCATTTATTGGACGGGAGATGAATTTGTGGATCTCTGTGCTGGCCCGCACATCGCCTCCACCAAAGCCATCAAAGCGTTCAAGCTTCTCTCCATTGCCGGCGCCTACTGGCATGGAGACGAGAAAAATAAAATGCTGACTCGCATCTATGGCACTGCCTTTGAATCTGAAGAGGATTTAAAAGACTATTTAGCCAAACTCGAAGAGGCCAAAAAACGCGATCATCGAAAAATAGGCAAAGAACTCGCTCTATTCACCTTCTCTCCAGAAGTTGGACAAGGACTTACGATTTGGTTACCCAATGGAGCTATCATTCGCCGAGAAATTGAAACCTTCATGGTCAAAGAGCAAGAAAAAATGGGCTACCATCATGTATATAGTCCACATATTGGCCAAAAATCTCTGTGGGAAAAAAGCGGACATTGGAATTTATACCGGGAAAAAATGTATTCACCTATGGATGTTGATGGTATCGAATACCTTGCCAAACCCATGACGTGCCCCATGCACATTCAAACCTACGAGTTTAAGCCTCGCTCCTATCGAGAATTACCCTATCGCATTGCGGAAATTGCATCTGTATATCGATACGAACAATCAGGAGAGTTAAACGGGTTATTGCGGGTTCGTGCCTTTACTCAAGATGATGCACATATTTTCTGTACTCCCGACCAAGCTATTGAAGAATTTGTATCTGTCTTTGAATTTATTCAAAGGTTGTATGCCACTTTTGGCTTTTCTGATTACCGAGTCAGACTTGGAATCCGGTCAAAGAAAGAAAAGTATTTAGGTAGTGATTCATTATGGGAAAAGGCTCAAGAAAAAGCAGTTGAAGCTTTAAAGAAAAGCGGCTCTCCCTATTTCATATCCGAAGGTGATGCAGCCTTTTATGGACCAAAAGCAGATTTCCTCATCCGCGATGCCTTGGGTCGAGAATGGCAGTGTGGCACGGTTCAAATTGATTTTATGCTACCAGAACGATTTGGGTTGAAATACACCGACTCAGACAATCAGGATCAAACTCCTGTCATGATCCATCGGGCCCCCTTGGGATCATTGGAACGATTTCTTGCAATCTTAATCGAACACTATGCGGGCGCGTTCCCCGTCTGGCTTGCCCCAACTCAAGCCGTCATCATCCCCATCGGCGAAGATCAAGCCGTGACCGCCAAGCTGACGTATGAAAAACTCAAAGACCAAGGAGTGAGAGTGGAGCTGTGGGATCAAGCCGAATCCATGCAAAAGAAAATCCGTACCGCCGAGAAACAAAAGATCCCTTACATGGCTATCATCGGTGCCCGCGAGGCAGAATCTGATTCAATTTCACTACGTGCCCGTGGTCAACAAGATAAAGGGGTGATGAAGCTCTCAGATTTCCAAAATCTTTTGCAAACCGCCATCACCTCCAAATCCCTCGAACTCTAATCACTAAATGCCCCAGGATAGCACCAGAGGAGTAAACATGATACAATTCACCAATAATTATTAGTTTTTTGTACTCTTTTTTTGGAGGTCACCATTCATACGCCTGCTTACCGCATAAATCACCAAATTCTCGACAACGAGTTACGTGTTGTTGATGAAGTGGGTAAACAGATTGGTGTTATCAGCAAAAGTGAAGCTTTGACGATGGCTGAAGCTGAAGGCAAAGACTTGGTTTTGGTCAATCCTTCCGCCAAACCACCTGTAGCTAAAATCATCGGCTTCTCCAAATTTAAATACCAATTGCAACAAAAAGAGTCGGAGAGCAAAAAATCATCAAAGAATGTTGATATCAAAGAAATTCGCTTTACCCCCTTTATAGCAGAGGGAGATTTCAACATTCGAGTCAAAAAAGCTCGTGAATTTTTAACTGATGGAAATAAAGTAAAACTTAATGTAAAATTCACAGGTCGTCAAATTACCCGCAAGGAATTTGGGGACAAAGTCATTAATAAGGCCGTCGAACAGCTGGCTGATATAGCATCCATAGAACGACCCGCACAATTGCTGGGAAAAATGCTTGTCATTCAGCTTCAACCGAAAAAAAATAAGTAAGCAAAGAGGAAGCCTATGCCCGCCAAAGGACCACACTTAAAACAAAAAACCAGAAAAATCGTCATGAAACGATTTAAAGTCACTGGCACAGGTAAAATTTTGCGTCGCACTCAAAACATGCGTCACATCCGTCGTCGTAAATCTGCTAAACAGATCCGTCGTTACCGAACCTATCATGAAGTAATTGGCAAAATGGCCAAACAAATCAAGCGCATGCTTGCGATATAAAGGAAAAGATATATGCCTAGAGTTAAACTTGGTGTTACTACCCATCGTCGTCACAAAAACGTTCTTGAAGCCGCTAAAGGATTTTTAGCTGCTCGTCACAAACGCTATAAGGTGGCTCATGAAGCAGTCATGCATGCTGGTCGCTATGCCTATGTTGGTCGCCGCTTGCGTAAGCGTGATTTCCGCACTCTGTGGATTAGCCGCATTAATGCAGGACTTGAGACCATTGATCCTAACTTGTCCTATTCCACCTTCATCAAGCTTTTAAGCGATCACAAAATTGAACTCAATCGTAAAGTCTTGGCCGAACTAGCTGTCACTGATGCCGATGCCTTCAAAGCCATCGTTAATAAGGTTTACGGCCGATAAACTCATGCAACATCAATTAAACTCCACTCTTCCTACAGTCCTGAGCAACGCCGAAGGATTTTTTACCTACCACATAAAATAGGGGAGTTTGTTGCATTAAAACAAAATTAGAACTCCCCGAAAGGGGAGTTTTTAGTATGATGGGGGATATATGACTAAAGTTTTAACTATCAAAACCGCCGGCGCCGCTGTTCAATCTGCAGTTGAATCACTGTTACCCGAACACCGCGCTCTCACCATCCATACTGCAGATACTACCCGACCTTGGATTGAGTTCACGGGGTTTATTGATGAAGCCCAAGCGGAAGCCATTCAAACCGCCATGGCAACTCCTGAAATAAACATCAAGCAATTTTCGTATCACGAAGGTAATACACGAATTTTTTATATACTCACCACTCAACCTTCTGATTCAGTCGGTGACCTCAAATCAAAGTGTGATCAACTATTAAAAGACGCTAAAGATTCCCAAGAAAGCTCAACTTTTACTCAAGACTATTTAGGCAAAAAAGGTAAATTTAACGATCTGGCAAAACTCATGAAAGATGTATCTCCGGAATCCCGCGCTGAAGCTGGAAAACTCCTCAATGAGTTAAAGAAACAATTGGAAGATATTTCCAAAAATACGACGCACTCCGTACCACGTACCACGAACCAAATTGACACAACTCTTCCCGGAATCTTACCCCCCACTGGTCATCTTCATCTTATTTCCGAAGCCATCAATGAAGTTGAAGCTATTTTTGCTCGTCTTGGATTTGTTCGTCGCCGCTATCCCGAAATTGAATCCGATTGGTATTATGCGGAAGGATTAAATATCCCCAAAGATCACCCTGCCCGCGACGATCAAGAGACCTTCTACTTTTCCGACTCAGTTGTCTTGACTGCTCACACCTCCAATGGTCAACTCCGAGAGATGGAATTTCTGAAAGATCCTCCTATCAAAATGATCAACATTGGCAAAACCTACCGCCGCCAAGCCAGCAATACTCACTCACCCATGTTTCACCAATTTGAAGGTTTGGTCGTAGATAAAGGTATTAATATCGCCCATTTAGTAGGGATCAGTAACTATTTCGCCAAAAACTATTTTGGAACCGATCGAGAAACCCGACTCCGACCCCATCATTTTCAATTCACGGAGCCATCGTTTGAGGTCGATATAAACTGCCATATTTGCAAAGGTACGGGCGAGGTAGACGGACATCGCTGCAAAGTCTGCAAAGGTGGCTGGCTCGAACTGGGTGGCGCAGGCATGGTTCATCCAACTGTCCTTAGAAATGGCGGTATCGATCCTACCATCTATTCTGGATTCGCATTTGGATGGGGAATTGAACGGATTATTATGATGAAACATCAGGTCACCGATAATTTACGCACCCTCTACA
>CAZKZW010000041.1:5751-7136 GCA_964557365.1 uncultured Pseudomonadales bacterium
CTTAACTCAATCATAGGAATATATATGGATATCAAACTCACTCATTCACTCTTGTTGAAGTACCTCAATACCACTGCCAAACCAGAAGAAATTGCCAAATGCTTATCTCTTTGTGGCCCAACTGTGGACCGATTGGAAAAACTTGATGACGGCGATTATCTTTATGAAATAGAAGTCATCACGAACCGGGTTGATGCTGCCTCTGCCTATGGTATTGCCCGAGAAGCGTCTGCCATCCTCCCTGAATTCGATCTACCTACCACTCTTAATCCGCTCGAACTGGATAATACTGCCACGGCCATCAAATCCCAGACTACCCCTCTCGATTTCACCGTCACCAATGACCCTAGCCTCAATCACCGCATCTTGGCGATCAAAATCAGTAACGTTACCATTGCCGATTCTCCCGCTTGGCTTGCAAATACACTTATCCATTTAGGTTCTCGCCCTCTAAACAACATTATTGATATCACTAATTACGTGACTGCAGCACTCGGTCATCCTATTCATGCGTTTGATTATGATCGTTTAACTAAAAAAACTATCCTTGTCCGCGAAGCAAAAAGGGGAGAAGGGTTTGTTACGCTCGATAATCAATCACACACCTGTGTCGGGGGAGAAGTGGTATTTGATGATGGTACTGGTACTATTATTGATCTTCCCGGCATCATGGGCACTGCTAATACCGTCATTACTCCGGACACAAAAAATGTCTTATTATGGATCGAATCGGTTGATCCCAAAAAAATCCGCAAAACGTCCCTCATTCATCAAATCCGTACCCAAGCGGCTATTTTGAATGAAAAGCGCATTGATCCCAATCTTGCACTGACCGTGATCACTCAAGCCGTGGAGCTCGCAGTCGAATTGGGTGAGGGTCAAATTGGTAGTCAACTTTTGGATATCTATCCAGATCCCGTCACTCCAACCACCGTTTCTCTTAATTTGGATTGGTTACATCGTTTTGCAGGAGTTGAGCTACACCAGCAAAAAGTTCAGTCTATTCTCGAGCGACTTGGCATCACATCAGCTCCTTCATCAGAAAACACCCACACACTCGTTTGTACCATCCCTACGTTTCGGGTCAACGACATTACCATTCAAGAAGATTTGGCTGAAGAAATCATGCGGGTCTATGGCTATTTCCGCCTTCCCTCCTTAATCCCTCAGACTGATCTTCCCGCAATTCCTACCGATCCTGCATTAAGTCTTGAATCAAACATCAAGCACCAACTGGTCAAACAGGGAGCTACCGAAGTCTTTAATTCATCTCTCATTAGTGATGAATTGTTGACTCAAACTAAAGCAGAAAAATCAACGATATTTTCCTTAGCCAACCCACTCTCATCTGACAACATGCATATGCGGCCATCGCTTCTCCCCTC
>CAZKZW010000042.1:0-7038 GCA_964557365.1 uncultured Pseudomonadales bacterium
TAAACTCCTTTGTCATCCAATCCTCAAATAGTTTGGGAAGAAAAATTGCTCCAATTGATGCTTGAGGTAACTGATTTCTTATTTCTGGGATAAGAAACAATTCTGAAGTGGTAATTTCATAATCAAACTTTGGGTAATGAGCCAGTACGATCGTCAGCTTGGTGATAATGTCGTATGAAAATGACTTGATCTCAATTTCAATTCTACCCATTTTTCCGAATTTATCTAAAACATTTTCAAGAGTAGGATACCCACCATTCTTATCAAAAAGATAATTATGGACAATTATTAATTTGTCTTGAATTAATTGTATGTCACATTCAATTCCATCTGCTCCATGTTCAAAAGCGGACTCAAATGCATCCATGGTGTTTTCAGGGAAATGAATCGTATCACCGCGATGAGCAATTAAAAGTGTTCTCATGCTCTCATTTTATCAGGAGTAAAAACTGTGCTGCCGAGCAAGGATTCGAACCTTGAAAACCTCCTCCAAAGGGAGGCGTGATGCCATTTCACTACTCGGCAATGTATTTACTTGTTAAAGACGTTTGTATGTAGCCATCTGCGACCAGATGAACTTTTTAAATATAATTCTCTTTTATGAGCACTTACTTTGTCTGGATAATTCTCTTTGTGTAGAATAATCCAAGGCACAAATCGTTTTGTATAACTGTTGTACCCAGTGTTATGCTGAGCAATTCTATTATCAATGTCGTCAGTTATGCAACATATGACTTGTCGTAATTTATACTTTTTAAGACATATACGATTACTGATGCCATTTCACCCGCCTCGACTCGCTGTGCTCGTCTCAGCGAGGCGGGCTACTCGGCAATGTTAAAGCAACTCTCTAAAGATGACGTGAGCGGCGGACGGGATTCGAACCCGCGACCTCCTCCTTGGCAAGGAGGCGCTCTACCAACTGAGCTACCACCGCAACAAATGATATTCTACACAATGATTTAAGATTGTTCTAGATCGACTTATTTTATAGCTATTGGTTATAAGTTTAGACAAAAGTGATATCCTGTACGTATGATGATTAAATATATTTACACATTCTTCATTGGTTTATTAATGGCGACATTTATTGGGGTAGGGATTGCGGCGTTTTATGAAGCTCCAAAATCGCCTGAGCTTTCCATCGAAGACACAATTCCCTTAAAGACTCAAACAAATCCTCTCGCCTCTCAAAGTGCCGAAGAAATCAGGCTGGAGCGGGAACGGTCAATAAAACAGGAAACGGCATATCGAGAGTACCAGACAAAAAATCGTTTATATAATAGAAATGTTTCGGTCATCACGACAGCAGCTTCAGTTCTCTTACTTATTATTAGTTTAACCATGTTAAAAAAACTCGATCTATTATCAGATGGGTTACTTTTAGGTGGTTTGTTCACTCAACTCTACAGTATTACTCGAGGGTTTGAATCACAGGATAATAAATTTCGATTTGTCGTTGTCACGATTGGATTGATCACCTCATTGGCAGTTGGCTACCTCAAATTCATCCGCCAGCGGATTAAGTGATTCCCTATTTTTTCAAAAGGGGTTTAATTTTACGGTAGAGGCTGGAAATTGAACCACCTCGAGCGTCCTCTGCCGCCTCTTTCTTTAACCGCTGCTTTAATTTCCCAATCACCGATTCCCAGGTGTCTGAATCATCGAGTGGTTTGTTCCACAGCTCAATAAACGGTGGTTTATTGGCAAATAAAATCGTTATGTAACTAATCTTCTTTAATATGGAGAATTTAAAAAGTAAATTATCTTCTGGAGATAAAACCATATCCCAAGATTCGTCAGGTTTGTAGCCTACATAACGGACATCTATCTGAGTTTCAGATCCATATCCATCTATTCCAGTTATGCTTCGATTTGGTTGAAAACCTTCCACCATCCATGGTGTAACTTTCGTGGTTTGACCAGATAGGGTCATCTTCTTAATAAATGAGTTTATGATTGGTTTTGACATCATTTGAATATATCACCTGTGCTAGTATTGACTCAAAGGGAGGTGATACATCCATGCCTCTTATGCAAAATCCATTTATTCTTCCAGGAGCTTTTTTATTGGTATCGGCCACATCTATTATTGGCACGTACGCGGTGATGCATAGTCAAGTTCAGGTCCCCGAAGCTTCTCCTTCACCTACACCGGTTATTGCCACTGTGTCAGCCACACCAGTTGTTGGAGCCAGCGCCACCGCGGTTGTTTTACCATCTGCTTCAGTGGCTGCTTCAGTCACACCATCACCGTCATCTTCACCAACTGCGTCTCCCACAGTATCCAGTGCTGGCAAACTACAGATAATTGACACAAGCAAACTAGATTTCAAATTCGCAGCCACTCCAACACCTACAGCTACCCCCACACCGACTCCTGTTAAATATAATATTCAAAAAATTGATCCCGATCTAAAATTCTAGTGAGAAAAGGTGATATTCTACATTCATGACTAAAATGAAACTAATTGTCGTGGGGATTATTTTATTTCTTTCCGCTGCAGGAATCACATGGGCAGTGGTGAGCCGAAATAATCAGATTGCACATTCAATTTCTCTTGATCCAACTCCAACACCTGTGTTGGACGATCGCGCTATCCCTTCAGCTCCGCCTGATTTAAATATTCCTGATCCAACACCATCTGCTCCTTTTTCACTTGCAACAGCCAAACAAGTAGGTGTTCTCTTATTGGGATATGGTGGCGCAGGTCATCAAGGTGGATTTTTGACCGATGTGATAATTCTCTTAAACTTAGATATTACTAATAAAAAAATTGCTTTCATTCATATTCCTCGAGATCTCTGGGTAACTGTCAGTGCTGGAACGAGTAGTGTTCCAACAAAAATTAACGCCACCCTCCCCTTGGGAACAAAGAGCGGAAATTATCCAACCAAAGATGTGGGTAAAGACGTAGTGTTGAGAGGTGCTTCTTTAACAAAACAAGCTGTTACTACAGTGACTGGTATTCCGATTCATTATGTAATTGGTATCGATTTTAATAACTTTATTGGTGCAATTGATGCGCTTCGAGGCATTGAGGTAAACGTTCCTGCGGTTTTTGATGATCCGTGGTATCCCATCAAAGGAAGAGAATTGGAGCTGTGTGATCACACACCAGAAGAAGTAACTGAATTATCCAGTAAATTATCCGGTTTTGCTCTGGAAAAAGAATTTCCTTGCCGGTATGAACACCTTCACTTTGATCCAGGAGTGACTCATATGAATGGAGAAACAGCACTTAAGTATTCCCGATCTAGACATTCAACAAGTGATTTTGCTCGAGGAGAACGTCAAATCCAAGTATTAATCGGAGTGAAAGACAAACTACTAAGTCTTAAAGCGTTGGATAAAATACCAGAATTTTTTAAAACGCTCAGCAGAGCTGTGAAAACTGATATCACCGAAACGACAGTTTCTGATGCGTCATATTTTCTCAAAGATCTGCCAAACTTCAAACTATATCGAACCGGGTTATCCACTGCGAATGTCCTTCAGGGTGGCACGTCAAATAACGGTGCATCAATTCTTACATCAAAAAGTGGTGAGGGGGACTGGGTAAGTGTTCAGAACTTTATACAATCTGAATTGTCAAAGTAATCAATGCTCGTAGGGTATAATTCGTACGTATGAGCATATTAACCTCAAAGAAAATCGTGGTTATTGGCGGTGGGACCGGGACTCAGGTAGTGGTAAGTGGTCTCAAAGAATACCCCGTGGACATATCAGCAATAATTTCTGAAGCGGATAATGGCGGATCTACGGGCAGGTTGCGAGATGAATTTGGCTTCCTTCCTGTGGGAGATTTGCGGCAAGCACTCGCTGCACTCGCGTCTGACACAAATCATAATTGGATAAAGAAACTATTACTGTATCGATTTGACAAAGGATCTGGATTAGAGGGCCACAATCTAGGGAATCTTATTCTGACAGCTCTTCAAGATATGGCTGGATCTACTCCAAAAGCTCTAGAAATTGCCACAGATATTTTTCGTTTGACTGGTTCAATCATTCCCATTACCACTGACAATATTCAGCTTGTTGTAGAGTATGAGGATGGTACTGTCGAAATTGGTGAAACAAATCTAGATCACAAACATGGTGGCAAACGGATTACCTGTTTAAAAACATCGCCCAAGGCTAATGTATATACCAAAGCAGTTGATGTTATTCAATCAGCAGACCTCATCATTATTGGACCAGGCGATCTTTACGGCAGCCTGGGTGCGAATTTAGTCATTGGTGGCATCAAGAATACATTCGCTTCATGTAACGCTCCTATAGTTTTTGTTTCAAATTTAATGACTCGGTATACGCAAACACATAATATGAGTGGTACCGATCACTTACATGTTATTGAATCATGGTTGGGGAAGCTGGTTGATTATGTGATTGTAAACAATCAGGAAATTCCAAAAACAATCTCCAAGCTGTATCAATCAGAAAATGAATATATTGTTAAAGATGATTTTGGTGACGACCCCCGAATCATTCGAGCTTCTATTATCCGTCCTGTTCCTGTTTCGATGAATATTCATGATGCGAGCCCCCGAAGTTATTTGCGTCATGACCAGACTAAATTGGCTGATACAATAATGAAGTTAGTAACAAGGGAAGAATAACCTATTATGGATGCTTCAGTGTGTGCAATTGTATTAGCTGCAGGCAAGGGGACCCGAATGAAAGCCCCGCCAAATCTAAACAAGGTTGCTTTTCAATTGGATGATAAGCCGATTATTCTCTATACCTACGAAATGCTAAAAAAAGCAGGAATGGAAAATATTATTGTGGTGGTGGGGTACGCAAGTGAATCTGTACGCGATGCATTAGGTGATAATGTCATCTATGCCATTCAAGAAAATCCACAAGGAACCGGTCATGCAGTGAAAATTGCTCTGCCCTATGTCCCAACTCAATGCCAAACCATTATCAGTATGTATGGTGATGATTCAGCGTTTTATCCACCATCACTCATCCAAACTCTCCTTACGGAACATACCAAGACGCACGCCGCAGTGACGTTGGTGACTATTTATAAAGAAGACCCAACAGGATTGGGTCGAATTGTCAGAAATGAGGATGGAGAATTTACAGAAATCGTTGAAGAAAAAAACGCCTCAGACGCGCAAAAAACAATTAAAGAGATTAATACCGGATTATTTTGCTTTGACAGAATATTTTTAGAACAATCAATCGGGGAGATTAAACCCAATACTGTTTCTGGAGAATTATACTTGACCGATATTATTCAAATTGCAGTAACAAACCATAAAATGGTAAATACTATTACCTGGAAATCTGACGATATTTGGTATGGAGTTAATACGCCGGAACAATTACAGGAAGCAGAAACAAGAATGAAACAGAAAAGTGCGGTAAAATAGCTCATTACTCAAAAAGAGGATACTATGCAAACAGTTGAACTACATGAAAAAATTACTCTAGCATATACGCAGGTTGCGGATGGAAATATGGACGAGCGATTTGCTGATCGTTCTGTGGTCATGCAAAATCGCAGAAAATTTCTCAACCAATTCGGTCTTAATCCAAAGTTGGTTATCGAAGGGAAACAGATTGGTTCAGATAGAATTCTCGTCTTAAATGAAGAAAACACAAAAATGTGGTTTGGGGTCAACATTCCTGGAGTTGATGGTTTTATAACCAATCAAAATGACGTGGGACTTCTTGTAAAAGTGGCAGATTGCGTTCCTGTGGTGATGTATGATCCGAATAAGCATGTGTTTGGCCTCTTTCATATTGGCTGGACTGGTGCAGTTAAGAATATTCATACAAAAGGCCTTCAAGGATTGATGACATCTTATGGATCTGACCCAAATGACATCATTGTTTGGCTTGGACCCAGTGCTCATAAATGCTGTTTTACCAGTCAAGAAAAACCAGAACAAAGTGATGATCCTGCATGGAATGATTACATAAGTGATGAAAACGGTTCCTGGAAAGTTGATTTGACTGGATATATTGTAAATACCCTTGTCCAGTCTGGTGTAAAAAAGAAAAATATTACCATTGATCCACAATGCACCGTTGAAACCCAAGAATTCTTTTCTCATACGCGTTCCAAAAAAGACGAGAGTCCAGAAGGACGCTTCCTTGTACTAGCCAAACTGCGCTAATATAAGAAGATACCGTTACAATTACACGAGGGTATGTGCTGTGAGTACACCATCTTTTCTTCAGGCAGAAAAAATTCATTTTGTAGGAATAAAAGGGGTGGGCATGACTGCCCTCGCCCTTTGTGCTCAGGATAAAGGTAGTCGAGTCACGGGGAGTGATGTTGATCAGTCATTTGTGACAGATGAAGTGCTCCATCAACGAAAAATAAATACAATAACTTCCTTCGATCCATCCAATCTTCCTGCCGATACAGAACTTGTCATCTACACTGGTGCGAACGGAGGAGTGAATAACCCACAAGTTCAAGAGGCAAAAAAACGAGGTATTAGAGCAATTTCACATGCCGAAGGTGTAGGAGAAGCAATGGAAGGTAAAATTGGAATTTCAATCTGTGGGGTCGGAGGTAAGACAAGCACCGCAGCTATGCTCGCAAACATTCTTGAGTATGCCAATCTCAACCCTTCTTTCATCATTGGTGTGGGTAAAGTCTTAAACCTTCAAACACCAGGTAGAATGGCGGCTGGCAAGCATATTGTAGTAGAGGCAGACGAATATGCGGTATCTCCTGGATCAAATAATGATCCACGATTTAGCTATCAGCGCCCACAAATTATTGTATGCACAAATATTGCCTATGATCATCCGGATGTCTATAAATCAGTTCAAGACACGCGTGAAGCATTTTCACACTTTTTTGAACGCCTCCCCAAAGATGGAATACTAATAGGAAATGGAGACTCACAGCTTTTTAGAGATATATCAACTCATGCAAAGACAATTTATTTCGGAAAAAGTGAAAAAAACGATTGGTATATTAAAGATAGTTTTGTTGGACAAGGCAAGCAGCTTCTGACCATTGGTCATGGTAAAGAATCCTTTAACCTAATGCTTTCCGTACCTGG
>CAZKZW010000043.1:0-6643 GCA_964557365.1 uncultured Pseudomonadales bacterium
TGTTTGGCACGCGCCAAATCCTGTATTTTATACCATGATCACCCAAAAATGTCAAACCAGCCTCGACTAGACCACCTCGAATCTAGGCGGGTGTAACTCGAGAAAACGATTCCATGTTATTCCCGAATTAATTATAAACCCATCTTTCTCCCCGAAACTATCTTCCGTATCAATAATACAATCGTCACTCCCATCACACCAAAACCGATCCATTCCAAATATTGTGGCCAGAAGACGATCAATACATCCTGCTGCGACACACCTTCAGGTAAAATCCACCCATTCTGCCATCCATTCGCTTTAACGTGGGGTAATATACGTCCCTTGCTCCACGCCACCCACCCTGGATTAAATCCCTGATTATTTGTCATCTCATGAACCGATGATTCCTTTTTGACTTGACCATTTGCTGACACAAATTGAATTCCTTCCAACCAACGCGATGGAATAAGTGTAGTTTCGATTTTCTCTAACTGATTAGTACTTTCTACCGATCCATATGACCGCGTTTCTGCAGTCAAAGAATACTGATCGTCATACTCACTCGCGGGCACATAAAATGAAACAGAAAAACGACCGTGAGGCAAAACTGATTCCTGCACCATTCGGTCTTGATGATATGAAAATAAATTCATCTTTATTGAACGACCAAAGACATTGTTGCCCTCAACCGTTACCCACTGAGCAGATCCACTTGCCACCCTTGGCAACGCTACTCCATCACACAATGCTCCAAAGTGAGTTGCCTCATACTCGACTCCCAACAAATCAGAATGAACAAATTTTTTGATCGTTCCACGCTTTAACACATCGCAATTTCGATCGATGGGATAACGTACGTCGGTAGAAAACATTGCTTGCTGGGGAGTGGTATACAACAATAAGTCCGCCCGCTCTCCAGCTTCCGACACAGATACAGTCCAAGATCGATTCATCTTTTGCCAATCATCTGCAGTCAATTCTAATCGAGAAACAAGGAGTGCAACATTATTAGATAACACCTCTAATGTAACAGGTTCTCCTGCTCGAAGCGGAACCCCCCACAATTCCCGTTCTTCATCCACTGGAACCGCCATTAATAGACCGTCTGCCGCCTGAACCACTACAGCTTGTTGCTGAAGTGAAACGGGCAGCAACACATCCCATTGTTTATCAACCCACATAGGCAAGTGAGTTGTTCCCAAAATCACTTCCCCAAATGGCATTAAGGTGACCTGTAACGATTTTCCAGTATGTACAATACGAAGTTTGCCTGAAAAAACGGTATCTGACGTTATCGATGGGAATTGAACGGTATATGTCCCCTGCTTCAACGCTTCACCTGTAATTCGCAGCCGACCCACTTCAGAAGTGTCTATATAATCCAATCTATTTGATGAAGTTAAAGAAAATGGATGAGATTTTTCCTCAGGAAATATTGCTGCTTCATTAGTTGGATTAGCTAATTTCCAAACCACCAAAGGAGTTTCTTCAAATACCCGTTTGCCTATACGATCAAATAAATGTTCTGTTTGAAGCAACTTATATTTCTGATCGGTTTCTTTAGACAGTTTCACACTTCGATCCATCATTACATACGCAACCTGATACGTTGATAGAAGTGATTGCATGCGATCTACACAGGCATCAGATAATGTATCGTTACACCCGTACCAGGCGGTAGATAAAACATTGTAATAATGCTCGTTCTCACTACTCCACACATCAAATGTTCTGTCTAATAATGATTGTTGTGTACCATAAAACAAGAAGCCTGAGCCAACATATCCCCAATTCAGAATGTACCATCCATTATATGTATGAATGGGAAACACTGCTATCCGATCATGTACTGCCACTTCCCGTTTTGAAAAATCTATCCAAGAAAAATATGCAGGTGGTATTACAACATGCAATTTCGAATAAAAGAACTTCCCCTCAGCCAATGGTTTTGCCCACAAAATCACACAACCACCAACCACCACCACAAATCCCATCATCCACTTCGATTTAATCCACTGGAATAATTGGTCCAATCCCAAGACCACCATCCCCGCAAACAACAAAGCATACTCAAATGATAATTTGGTAAACGGAATCCGAAAAGCCTGATTAAGCATGGGTATCGATTGCATTACTGTATGCAGCCAAGAAAAAGGTGGTGTTTCGATACAGAGTAATACGACCGTTACGATAAAACCTAAAATCCATCCCAATTGGCGACGAGTCTGACATAATCCAAGTAGCACAAATCCCGTCACAAAGACCAAACCTACTTTCACCCATGGTTGCGCCCACCAATGGACCCAAACTGACATAATCGGCTGAGATGATCCTTCAACAACATCCAAGGATTCAAAATAATAGTTTCGTCCTAAAATCAAATCATCAAGGTGACCATAGGCTCTACTCTTTAATACATTATCCTCGGTGGTATTTTGATTTAGTTGTGCTGAAACATAGCTTGATGATTGAGTCAATGTGTAATGGCAAAAGGGCAAAAGCCAATAAAGATTGCTTCCAATCAGTAACAAGAGTGCCAATAACCCTTGTTTGATCGATAATCGATTCACAAGCATTTGTCCCAGAATAAACGCCCCCACCACTAATCCGTAACCAATAAATGAAGGTGGAATAAACCCAATAAACGAGGCGAAAAATTGAATCAGTACCCAAAGCAACCACATTCGTGAAGAAGTTGATTTACTCCGAGAAATTAACATTAAAAACCACAACGACCAAGGTAACCATAAAAAGAGCCATCCAAATGCATCATGAATCACAAAAAAATTGCTGATCGTATACGGGTGCAGACCATATATTAGCGCCCCCACCAAACTGATTTCATTATGACTAGATAAATGTCGACATAACAAATATGCCCCAACAATTCCTCCGCACCACATCAAATAGATCGAGACATATCGAATCAAAGACAGCGGGAATAAATGTGACAATACCCATAACCCAGGCAACCGAACTAGGTCAGATACATATCCATGCCCCCCCTGAACACCCAAACCCTGAAATTGTTGCCACACTCCTGTGACGGCACGAGAGAAGGCTACGGGGAGATTGAACTCACTCATAACACTATCCCAGCCCATCAAAAAGGTACCGGGAACATACGACCGCCAGAAAATGCTTCCTGTAATGACCAGGAGAAACAAAACACTTGCCCACTCGATTTTATTTTTCAAATGATGGTGAGAAAACCAGACCATACGCATCAACCTTCACATCTTGATTATCAGCATAAACTGATTGGTAATGCGCGGGAAGTAACACTTTTTCAGCAAGTGATTTTTTATATCGGCGAACTTCTTTCAACAATTGGGTTAGATGTTCTGGGATCATTGCATCATCAATCGATTTCACGATTGATTGAGGATGAAGCGAAAAGTGGAAATGATCAAACCAGCCTAAATGAGCTGCCATTGGCTGACTCAACAATACAGGTTTACCATACCTCAAGGCTTGTTGAAGCGCACCTGATCCCCCCATTAAATCGCGATACGGCAAAATGATTACATCCGCGGCAGACAACCAGAGATGTTTTTCCGATTCTGACAAAAATCCAGTCACCGTAAGATTAGGTAAACGACGGGCTTGAGACGTAATTTTTTTGTAATAAGATCGATAATATTTTTTGTTCTGTAATGAATATGCCTCCCCTCCCGCTAATGCAAAGCTGTATTGACGAGCATGCATTCCTGCTTCTTTTGCTGCTCGAACCATCAAGTCAGCACCTTTATACCAAGTCACAAACCCAAATGACACAATGAGTTTTTTGTCTAATGACAATCCCAATTTCATTTTTGCTTTCCATATATCCATCCGCTTAACAGGAGATATCCAATGAGGATGTACCAAAATCGGTTTTTTTCCCACATATGGCCGCAGTCGTTTTTCAATCACTGGTTCCAACACAATAAACCTATCCACACACCAGGAAAGAAGTCGTAAATATCCTCGATATCCCCATGACCAGACAGGCAACATCCATGAACGTGCAGATGTTCCAAAATGAGGCGCATAGGTAGAAAAATCTGTCACAACATTATGGGTGTAAAAAGTGATTTGTCTTCCTGTAAATTTAATCAGAGCTAAAAAAGGGATCATAAGTATACGAAGTGAGGGACCACCAGAAGCACAAAACTCGGAATGTACATATACATGACGAATAAAGTTGAATTGACGTAACCAAATCAATATCTGAGGATAAACATGTGCTTTATCATGGGTGAATGCACGAATAACTAAAATTCGCTCATTCACTAATTCCATCCCAAACTCAGTTCCCTCAGCCAATACTACAAACCGATCACCAGAAAAATCCGCCAACCGTTTGGTTATATCCTCAGTGTATGTAGCAATACCATCATATGACCCATTTTTTGTAGGCCAATGTGAAATCACCAGATGAGTTCCTGGTGTATTAAATTGTTTTATGAATTGTTTATGTTTCATAGTTTACTAACCATCAATAAAAATTGACGATTACTAAACTACTCCTTACCCCACTATTACTTTTTTTTGCCTTGCGACAAAATGAACCAAGACACGGTTCAGTAATAGGGGGTAAGGAAATGCGATGTTTTGCATTGAGTAGTTTTAAAAACTATTAACTGGGCTGCGAATCTTCATCGGCAGGACGGAATTGGGAATCAATAACGTCCGGCTGATCATTCTGATCAGGTTCAAAATCCTGATAAGGACCTTCTTGTTGCTCAGTTACAGCTGCAGGAGAAGCTTTCTTCTTCCTTGAAAGGAGAAGCGCGGCGATTGCCAAAATAGGCAGCAGCGGGATCAGACACCAGAGAGCATTACCCCACCAGGGAGCATTCCCAAAAAAGCGAATGAGTTGATCGATGGGAGACTTCCCAGAGGTCGATTCCGGTGTGGTTGCAGGAGCAGAGCCCGAAAACGGCATCGACATTATTGAACCTCTAGTCCAATCATTGTCTTTCAAATAATCCTTCAGCTCTTTCCAGGTTTGGAAAGTAATTGACTTACCCACTTTGCAGTTTGTATCTGTTGTCAAACCCATACAGGTATGACGCCAGGGTTCAATCAACATATGGGCTGTCGCACCATTCATTGGATCTGCGTCAGGCAAAGGCTTGTTTTCTGCAAAGTTGACTTTTACACGCGCATTTGCATAAACTGCCCAATCGGTAGCTTTCATCTCATCCGCCGTGATTTCACGAACGTAAGAAATATGAACACTACCATCAGTCCAAGGACCAGTGTGGCCTGGATTCGCTTCAACAGCACCATACACAGCTTGATAAAGCTCGTTGTAATCAGTGTATGACCGGACAAATCCCACATTACAGTTTGGATCTTTGACCGGATCAGAGGGACATCCTTTCCGCCATGGCTCAATCAGTGAAATGAACCCACCATGAGTGAGTGCATCTTTGATCTTCTGATCCAGGCTCGCATAGGTTGGCAACGGCATAGCGGGTGAAAAAACCGCATTGACTTTGCCGTCCACAAAGGACTGAACCCAGGCTGAGTCATTCCAGCGGGGAGTGTTAGGATCATCGGCGGCCACAGGAAGCACGATCGTACCCAGAGTGAGTACGGCAACGATAATCGTTGCAGACCAAATACGTAATGCGTTAAAGAATTTTTTATTCACAGTATCCTCCAAGTAACCAAAAAGAAGTTGTTCACCACTACCCAAAGAGTTTTGGGTCCATCGAGGC
Source organism: uncultured Pseudomonadales bacterium (assembly GCA_964557365.1). Taxonomy (GTDB): domain Bacteria; phylum Patescibacteriota; class Microgenomatia; order UBA1400; family RBG-16-45-19; genus CAZKMY01. Next base: position 5,694 of record CAZKZW010000043.1, read on the forward strand.
GGGTGAAAGGTAAGCCCCGGTAATTTTTGAAATTTGTTGGAGTAAAAATGCAAAACATCGTTTTTTAATGTGCTCTCCTATAAGCTGAAATTACGGAAAAGATTACTCTTATCTATAACCCCCTCTTTATGGAGTGCATTTTCGTTGCTTGAATCAGTCGATACAAATGAAATTCACGTTGTACGAAGATTCATTCAACGGTTCTAAGCTTTTAAACAAAGCCTACAACCCTTGTATGAATCAGTCTTGACCCTTGTCCATTGCATCGTGATATAACCATGTCATGTCACTTACCCAAAACGATCTCCAAGCCATCGGCTCTCTGATTGATCAAAAACTTGATAAAAAACTCGAGCCCATCGAAAAAAAGTTGGGCGGAATTGAAAAAGAAGTCAGGAAAATTAAAAAAGATACCACGTACATCATTGATGCCCTCGATAAGGAACTTATGCATCATGCTACACGTGTCGATAGAATTGAAAGACAACTAAAGCTTCCACCACTCGTTGATTAGACAAAAAGTGCGGTTTGATTCAAACAACTTTTAATGTGCCCCTAAACCACCAGTGAGGGCTATCCTCGTGTCGGGGCGTCAATCTGGTGGCAGGATGCCGTTTGCCAGCCTGCCCAACTGACAAACAGCACTCTACCGCCAAGGCGGTTTGTTAAGTTAATCGAACCAATACACTTTCTGTGTCAATTTGGACACACCAAACATCAATCCAGCAGCGGCAACCAAAATCCCGGCTAACATTAAAAAATTCATGTCCCCAATACCCGCACCAACCGTGGAATGAGTCACCGTGGTAGTTCCCAATACTTTACAAGTCGTGGAAGTCTGGCCATATGAACCAGTAGTGGTGGTACATTCTTCAGATGAAGCGTACACCTTACCTGGGAGGGCAAGAAACAAAACAGTAATTAAACCAACAATTACTTTTTTCATGTGT
>CAZKZW010000044.1:0-6517 GCA_964557365.1 uncultured Pseudomonadales bacterium
ATGGAGGGGTGACTTGGAATTTTCAAGTCAGGTGCCATACGGTACCTGATTGGCCGCTGCTGTTAATTCACGATGGTGATGAGTGTTTACTTGATCCGTTGCGGAAGTTTACCTGAGTTTGAGTGGATTTTTTATCCTCGATGGACCACGGACAATTCTAAGTCCTTCAATGTGGACCTTGCCATCTTGAATAAGTTGGTTCACTGCCGCGTTTAGATTTCGTTTCATGATTTCTTTGGTTTCCATACCAATAACGGTTTCAGGATCAAGATATGTTGTGTCTTTTGGATCAAAAAGCATTGCGTTGTTCTCCTTGAATATATTTAGTTTTAAGCGGCGGGAAAACGATACATTTTGTATCATCTTGCCGCCGCTTAAAACGGGAAAGTGGAGCATTATTTTCTGTATTCACTTTATTAAAGTTCTTATTGACGACTAAGGCTAAACACGGCTGTTGCATTTAGTTTTCGTAATGATCGCTATTGTAGCTCAATCTAGGAGCTTATCGAGTAGGAGATAATCATATGATGAAATATGATGATCCTTCGACAAGCTCAGGATAAATGGTGTAGAGTGTATAGTGGTGAGTGTTAAGTCATGAGTCATAAGTCATAAGTCAAAGGAGCATTCATGTCTGAATTCAAGAAAATCAGAAAAGCAGTTATCCCCGCCGCAGGTTTTGGGACTCGGTTCTTGCCACAAACAAAGGCTATGCCTAAGGAGATGTTGCCGATCGTGGATAAGCCAGTGATTCAGTATGTGGTGGAAGAATTGGTGGATGCGGGCATTACTGACATCATAATGGTGACTGGGTACCACAAGCGGACGATCGAGGATCACTTTGATTCACCGTCCACGGATTTGATTGAAAACCTGAAGATGGGTGGAGAAAAGAAGCGACCGTTGTTGGAGTCGATTCAGCGGATTTCCGAAATGGCTAACTTTTATTATGTCCGTCAAAAAGGACCGTATGGTAATGGCACACCGTTGATCAATGTCAAAGATATCGTGGGGGATGAACCGTTCATCTATACTTGGAGTGACGATTTTATTACTGCGGAACCGTCACGGTTTAAACAGCTCATGGCAACGTATGAGAAGTATGGCTGTTCGGTGTTGGCTTCATTGCAGGCTCAATCCGATGCGGATTATGATCGATACGGTTTTGTAGGTGGAACAGAAATTGAACCAGGGGTGATTGATGCAAATGAGATTATTGAAAAACCTGGTAAAGATAAAGCACCATCTACTTTCGCGACCATCTCCGGATTTATTTTTACCCCCGACATTTTTAACTATCTGACACAAGTATTAGCTGAATTACCTGAGGGAAATGAATTCTATTATGTTGATGCTTTACGGTTAATGCTCAAAGATGGTAAGCGGGTCTTAGCCAAATCCATCGAGGGTGGTGTGTTCCGGGATACCGGCAACAAATTGGAATACCTCAAGACCGTGGTGGAGTTCGCGCTGAAGAATCCGGAGGTGAGTGAAGGATTCCGGGCATTTTTAAAGACCTTACCACTGACCTGAATTGCTTGCATCAATGCGGTACACTGAATGTGGTGGATTTCCCCAAAGGGTGTTTGTTGGTGTCAACTAATACTAAATACGTAGTAGTGCCCATTGACAGAGGTATAGGTGATTCCCATAATGAGAGGTGCCCTACGAGCAACGGTTGATGAGGAACATTTTTCCTCTACAAATTCAACGATTGCAGGGAGAGCGAGTTCTCGACACTTTATTGAGTCAGGCAGCTCACCCACCTGGTATTTCCGGGGAAATCGTCCTTAATCAACCATGTGAGTGGGGCATTTTAGTGGTATTTAGCCAAAAAAATCCTGGACTTACGGTTTATGGGTGGATAAAATCGCGATGGGATTGTGTGTATGCTCTTTAGAGCCATTCCATTTTGCGGAAGATGAGGGTGATGCCGATGGAGATGCTTAAAGCAACTCCAAGAACGATTAGGAAGGCTCCGGGATGGTTACCCAAGGGAAGGATGACGTTCATACCAAAAATGCTGGCAATCATGGTAGGAATAGTGAGAATAATTGTAGTGGATGTGAGAAATTTTACCGTCTCATTGAGTCGGTTGGTGAAGATGATTTGAAATGCATCACGTAAACCCTCAATACTTTTTAAGTTGGTGTTACATACATCGGCAGATTGGCTGATGGAGTTGAGTGTATCTTCAAAGAGGGCATTATCTTCTTCAAAGAGGGGAATTATTTTTCCGGATATCAGAGTGGTGTACATTTGCTTCATGGGTAGGAGGGCGGCTAAGTATTCATCTAAGATATTTTGGTATTCAATTAATTTTTGAATATCTGCATTAGTGGCACGGTGGAGTCGTCGTTTGACTTCAAACACTTGGCGCTGGAGGTTGTTGATGTTCAGGCGGTATTGTTCGCTGATGGCGATCAAGAAGGAGATGAGTAATTTGGTTGTTTGAGTGGTGGTATGTTCTTTGCTGATCCAAGCGGACAATGTACGACTACTGGTTGCAGAGATAATACTAAAATTAGTTGCCGCAAAGACAATCATGACGACCGCAGTGTATTGGCTGGTATTGTTTTCAATCGGTTCACGAAGAACCATGATGTTGACATTGTTTGTTGTTTCTAGACGGGGTATTTCTTGATAATCAAAAATATCTCTCAAATCATTTACTTTCAAATCAGTGAGGTTGGCGATATGTGTTAAATCATCATTGGTTGCCTTCGTGATGATGGTTAACGCACCTTTTCGATGTGTTTTTACTAGACGCAGTTTGCTGTCTTTAAGTGATTTATAATAATAAGTAATCATGCGGTGATTGTAGCTTAAGAATGGGTGATTGAGTAAGCGGATCTTGTTTGATAAGATTCACTGTGTTTGATTCGCCTAGATAGCTCAGTTGGCAGAGCACAGTCTTGGTAAGACTGAGGTCTTGGGTCCGATTCCCAATCTAGGCTCATTTTTTAAGCGTTTTTATCTTTTGGCTTAAATAGTTCATCGTATTCGTGGATGTTGGTGAGACTAATATCGGCTGAGTTGATGAGAGTAACGAGCATGTCGGCAAATGGTTTCATTTCTTCTTCAGTTGGTTCAGCGAGATTTGCTCCCATAACTTGTTCCAGTGCTTGAGTTTTACCAATGGCTCGTGTGAGCATTATTTTTGCTTCATCGGGATTTTTTTCTTTTGCTTGTAATATGTCGAAAGGAATTCGAAACATACAATCGGAATATAATTTAGGTAGTTGATCTCCTCCTCCTGCTTGGACATATAAAAGAAATACACCCTGTTTCGTAGAGGAAACGAGATCGTTATCGATTTCGTCACCAAATTGTTGCTGGTAAAACGTTCTAAGTGCTTCAGAAGTTTTCATTTTGTGCTGGGGATAGGATTCGAACCTATGTAGCCTTGCGGCAAAGGTTTTACAGACCTTCACAATTGTCCACTCTGTCACCCCAGCAGATGTTTTACTGAGCGATTATACCAAGATCTTTTTGGATATGAGAGAGGGGATTTTAGTGAGTAAAAAATGAAGTTCACATACGTGTCTTAGTGTATATATATCTTTCATCTATCTGACTTATATTGATTGTAGATACAAATCACTTTTTGGAGAATGCATGTTTCGCGATAGGTATGTTTCAGGACAGACTCCAACAGAAGTTTCAGAGGCAGAACTTGACCAATTGGTCGAGGAGCGAATAAAGGACGCAGATAAGCATTATCCTGGTTTATCGCTTGCGTTACGTTCGTTGTTTATAAGTACTGGTTTTGAAGGACTTGAGCGAACGCTCGATACGGAGAGATAGACGATAGTTTTTACGATAGACTAGGATCATGAATGATTCGTGGTGGGTATATATGGTGCGGTGTGCGGATGGGACGTTGTATACGGGGATTTCACCGGATGTGAGACGACGAATTATGTTGCATAATGAAGGTAATGGGGCAAAATATACCGCTGGAAGAAGACCAGTTACGCTGGTTTATTCTAAAAAGCTGACCAATCGGTCAGTGGCAAGCAAGCAAGAAGTGGTCATGAAAAGACTGTCCCGCCTACAAAAGGAAGCATTGATTCATGACATGGCTTAGATATGGATTGGTCGGGGTGATGGCAGCGATGTGCATCGTTCGGGCTGGGGTGGAAGTTCAGCGGATGGTGATTGAGCGACCCAATACGTTTCATCCGGAAATCACGGTATGCGGTGAGAAACCAACGGATAATGAAGGAATGATCGTGTGGCAATTTAGGAATTTAGGAGTGAGTTGTGAGGAAAGTAAATGAGGTATAGAAGTATGGAAGGTATGGAAAGTTTAAAAAGAATATGTATATATATTTGTTTTGCGTTACTCGTAATTAATGTCTTGTATGCGGTGACGGGGGTGTGGCGATATGGTAGTCAACATATTGATGCGTATGGAATTTGGATGCTCAAGGCAAAAGCAATTCGGCTGGAACGGGGAATTCCACTCAAGTTATTGCAAGATTCAACCTACGCTTATAGTCATCAAACGTATCCATTCCTGTTGCCAAGCATGTTGAGTTTAGGAGAATGGACTTTGTGGCTGTATCCTCTGGCTTACGGAATGATCTTGATGCTACTGTATCGCATTTTGAGGAATGAACGTCATTCACACCTCTCCGCATTAGCATGGACAACGGTAGCGTCATTTATGGGACCACTCATTGCTCAAGGTGGTCGGCTGCATGTGGGACTCGCCGATATTTGGATTTGCCTTTTGGTAGTACTGAGTATGGTGTTTGTGCAACAAAAAAAATGGTGGGGAGTAGTTGGGGTGGTGATGATTGCCAGCATGATAAAGACAGAGGGGGTTTTACTGATTTCATTTTTGCTCGTTCAGGATAGGACACCAAGTTGGATATTGCGTTATATTGTGGCTGCAATTCCCTTTATTGTGTGGCAGATTGCAGTACAGGTGTGGGCGTTGCCAAGTGATGTGATGTTTGGTTGGCCGGGATTTGCGGAGTTGCTTCATCGGTTGATGATTGTGGCGGTGGGAGTGGGGAAGGAGATGCTGAATTGGCGGAATTGGTATGTGGTGTGGGGGATATGGGTAGTGAATTTATTTTCTTCGACTCGTAAATCGAGGTCCTCGACTCCCGCAAGCGGGGTCCGGCTGCGGTCCTCATTTACTGGAGTCTCAGAGAAGGGAGAAGAAAAAAAGTGGGGAAGGATCTTAGGAATAATGGTCATGGGGTATGTGGCGGTGTATTTGTTTGCTCAGATGGACACAGTAGGATACGTAGCATCATCGGTGGATCGGATTATGCTGCAGCTGTTACCTTTGTGGTGGGTGTTGCTTGTACATCATGATGCAAGAAAAACGCTTTTGTGATATGATGCGACTATGTCGCACGATATTCAACTTCCCAAAGAACAATTAGTGGATCGGATGCGCCGAGCGGGTCTTAGGATGACTACGCCACGGATAGCTATGGCAGGATTAATTGCACTGTGGCAACGGCCGTTTACTTCAACCGAAGTGATTACTGATCTCAATCGATCGGGATTGGGAGTTCACCGAGCCACCGTATTCCGGGATTTAACCACTCTCGTGAAGGTCGGCATCTTGAAGCAAGTACAGATAGCGGGCCAAAAGGGACGGTATTTTGCTGTGGCTCACGATCGAACAGGGCATTTTTTGGTGTGTGAACGGTGTGCCAAAGTGGTATCGGTGGATCGAGGGGAGATTTTGCCTGTACTTCAGCAGTGGGTGGATTTAGCACCCGCAGCTAAGGGGTGGAAAGTACGGGCCCATGAAGTGGAATCGTATGGATTGTGTCCTACATGTCAGACTTCGGCGAAGAAGATTCACGTTGAGTAGATTATTTTCCCTCGAACTCAGCTTTGACTTCAAGGTATTTGCTGATGCGATCTGTTATAGACACTTCAATCATCGGTTGGTGTTTGAAAATAATCTCATTTGCTTTGTGAGTGAAGTATTTGGGAATTAATCCCAATTTATCTAATGTTGTCTCAAATTGGCATTGATATTCTTGGCATGTTTTTTCGGCTTTTTTAGGATTGATTATGTTGTGATCAGATTGTGCCGCGAGACTACCAAAACGGCTTAATTCGGCGATTGCATACTGATAGGTGGCAATGTCGATAAGTCGATTTCTCTCATCTTCAGAAAGGGGAGCTTCAATTTGTGTGGAGGGTAAGGGAACATGATTGTCTTTGTTGAAAGTGGGATTCATGCCACCAGCACTAGTAAAGAAGATGTCGTATAGCTTTCCCTGGGGAATACCATTTGCGAGTAATTGGATTATTTCAGTTGAATTACTAAGAAGGGGATTATCAGGAGTGATTTGACGAAGGTCTATAGAGCCATCGGTTGCACGACAACATTCAAAGACTTTGTCCTTGGCGGAACCGATTAATAACAGTTGTTCTTTGTTTTGACAAGGCATGATGTGAATGGCTTGATGTCATAGGTGGCTTTTGTATATGTGCCAAGGTGAATGATAACGCTCTGAAAATATAAAACAACCCC
>CAZKZW010000045.1:0-1985 GCA_964557365.1 uncultured Pseudomonadales bacterium
GACGCTCTTAAAGGCATAGCAATTGTTCTTGTGGTATTGGGACACACAATTCAAGAATATGTGCCACTTTTCGACAACAATCTCCTTTTTCGTTGGATTTATTCATTTCATATGCCACTGTTTATGTTTCTTGCCGGATTCGTTGCATTTGGTAGAGACGTGAATCTCAAAAAGAAATTCTTCGCTCTTGTAGTTCCGTTTATCTCCTGGTACCAAGTTGCTTATTTGTATCAAAGTTGCAACGCTCATCATTTCCTCGAGTATATTCCATTTATTACAAAATGGATCTTATCACCCGATTACGGACTTTGGTTTTTGTGGATCTTATTTGTGAATTTTTGCATGCTTAAAATTCAAAAGTACATTACTCACCCATCAGCAAAATTTGCTGAGGAAATAATATTTGTTGGAATATATTTTTTACTTCAGGCGATTCCTATAGGAACTTTGGGGATAGGATTAGTAAAAGTCCACTTTCTTAATTTTGGATTTGGGTACTTTTTTGCGAAATACAGACAGGTGATTCCTTACAAAAAAATTCTCAAAATTATAATTCTTGTCACCGCACCGATCGTGGGATTATCGTGGTATCGTCTTCATCCCCCTACTATATGGTCGAATATCATGTTGTATGCAACAAATAATCACTTTCATGGAATCTGGTTGCTTTTTGATACATATCAAAAAATAGTAGTGCCATTGCTAGGTATTGGATTTACTTACATCCTCGTCCCCAAAAAAGGTGCCAAATTCTACAATTACCTATGTGTATTAGGAAAAAATACGTTGGGAATTTATGCAATTCACACTTATTTCTTGGGTGGATTTGGCGCAGGGTATCTTCGTATGGGGAGTGCAGCAGTAGAAGGAATTGTAGTTTCGTTAATTATTTCCTTGGCAATAAAAAAATCAAAATTTCTTTCACGACTTTTTCTTGGTGCAATGTAAACAAAAAACTCAAATTGGATCCTTGTATACTAAAAAAATATGAATGAAAAAGTAAAAACATTCTTTTTACCCGGATTACTCCTATTCGTTATTGCCACCCGTCTACCATTAATAATTGAGGGAACTATCCCTTTCATGTTTGATCATGGTCGGGACAGTGTTGAAGTCTTGAATATGATCCTCACCAAAACTCCCCGATTGATTGGTCCTCGTGCCAGTATTCCAGGGCTGTTTTTTGGTCCTGGGTGGTACTACTTGATTGCTCCCGCATTCATTTTGGGAAATTTTTCACCACTCGCTCCAGTTATACTGATGCTCGTTTTGCAATGTGTCGAAATTTGGCTCATCCATAAATACTTTGGCAAGCTCGCTGCCGTCATTGCTGCCTGTGGGGTCAGTTTTTTGGGACTGGCCACCAGTGCGTGGAATCCCAATGTCATGCCAATCTTGCTTTTGGGAATTATAATTCTCATGAGGCAATTACATAAAAAACATGCAAATAAACACTGGTTTTTGTTAGGCGTATGTACATCACTCGCATTTCATTTTTCTTCAGCTTTTGCCGTGACCCTGCTTATCTCCCTACCCATCATTTTGTGGCGGCACAAACACAAATTACACTGGCAAGAAATTGCCTTGGCAGTCAGTGGCTTCATCATTCCATTTGTACCGCAAATTCTCTTTGAGCTGCGTCATAACTTTTTGGAAGTTCGAGCCATCCTCACCTACTTCATCGAGCCAAATAAAGAACGAGAAATAAATTTTTTACGCCCCTTGGTTGAAGGAGTGGGCCAGTGGGGGAAAATGATCACTCCGGCAATTCCATGGCTACCTCCAGGATGGGATTGGGTAGTCATCATCTCGGGATGTATCATTCTCGGATTACTCGCCAAAAACCAAGCATTTAAATTCTTTAAAGAAAAATACACACAAGACATACTGATTATCATTGGTGTAGCGTATATCTTTTTTTCGCTCACCCATTTCAGTTCTTGGTATTGGTATGGCAGACTCCCACTCATTGCAATTCTGTTGGC
>CAZKZW010000045.1:1995-6394 GCA_964557365.1 uncultured Pseudomonadales bacterium
TCTAGTCCTCTCACCCTTCCTTAACCTTATCTTTTTTTATCAAACTAATCGGCTGCAACTTCGCGCGAACCCCGGGTTTTTATCCGCGAAAATAAAAGCCATCGATTGGGTGTATTCTCACACTGATAATCAACCGTTCGCGGTCTATCACTTTTTACCTGATGTCTATGATTATGCGTATCAATACCTGTGGATGACACAGTCATTTCGAGGGAAACAATTGCCGACAGATTTTTCGTACCGGCCTCATGAAATGGCCTATATCCCGGAAAAACCAGACATTATGGCAAAACTACCAAACCAAGTTTATGAATCGCCTGAATATATCTTTTATATTGTAGAAATTCCGTTTTATCGGCAATATTTAGATCTGTGGTGGGGAGAACAGCGTTACGCTCAAATCATCAATCAAGCAGAAATTGTTCCCGGCCTCATGGTCTACCAGGCCTTGCCATAACGTCAGTTAGCTAAACTTCAATCTCAAGTTTGTTGACTCGTTTTGAAAGATCTTCCACATCAGTCTTATCTGCCTTAACACTCATTCCCCGCTCAATTGCGTCAACTATTGTCTTTCCCATGTCTTGTATCGTTTCATCAAGTTGTTCAACTTTTTTCTCCAATCCGTCAAATCTACTCTCTAATCCATCAACTTTCTTCTCCAGTCCATCGAAGCGTTGTTCTAATCCATCAAATCGTTCTTCCAATCTCGTTAAACCATCCTTCGTAGCAAATTTTTCCAGATCACTATTCACTGGTCGGTCTTTAAACTCGTTGTGAAGTATTTCAACTAATTCCTGTTTCGTGACATTTGCCATGATCATATATATACCACCACCAACGGAATGTGAGGAATACTTATTTCTTACTGATGTAGATACCAATCAACCGTCTTCTGGAGGCCCTCATCAAAGGGGGTAGAGGATTCAAAACCAAAAAATTCTTTAGCACGAGACGTGTCGAGCTTTCGTCGAGGTTGACCATCTGGTTTGGTTTCGTCCCACACAATATCACCCTCAAAGCCTACAACTCGGGCAATCGTTTCAGCCAAATCACGAATAGATATTTCAAAACTACTTCCCAAGTTTATGGGCTCTGAGTCATTATATTTTTCAGCAGCCAGAATAATGCCTTTTGCTGCATCTTCTACATAAAGGAATTCTCGGGTTGGCTTACCCGTGCCCCAAACAGTAACCGTTTTTTCTCCACTCTGTTTTGCATCCACGAATTTCTTGATCAAGGCCGGAATCACATGTGAAGAGCGGGGGTTAAAGTTATCTCCTGGACCATACAAATTCACTGGCAATAAATAGATCGCGTTATAGCCATACTGTGCCCGGTAACTTTGAGCCTGCACCAAGAGCATCTTTTTTGCCAGTCCATACGGAGCATTGGTCTCTTCTGGATACCCCATCCATAAATCAGTTTCTTTAAACGGGATTGGGGTAAATTTGGGGTAGGCGCAAATTGTCCCAAGTGCAATAAACTTGCCCACTTTTGCTTTTCTGGCTTCTTCCATGAGTTGGGCCCCCATGATCAAGTTGTCATAAAACATTTCGCCTGGAATCTCCTGGTTGTAGCCAATTCCACCCACTTTTGCCGCCAAATGAATGATAAGATCAACGCCTTTTACTGCTTTTTTTACCTGACCTAAATCTCGGAAATCACACTTTTTTGATGTAGGAGTGACCAGTTCTTTTGGAGCCAAGGCTGTCAATTGTCGGACCAAATGAGTTCCCAGGAACCCATGCCCACCAGTAACTAATACTCGTTTATCTTTCCAAAATGCCTTATTCATCTCATTAGTATATAAGCTACAATTAGTTTGTATAGTAAGAGGAGATTACCATGGATAGTAAGGCATATTTTTCCGGAAAACACATCTTGGTCACGGGTGGTGCGGGTTTTATTGGTTCTCATTTGGTAGATAGATTATTAAGTGATGGTGCGCGCGTCACCGTTGTGGACAATTTCATCACGGGAAATAAAAATAATCTTTCGGCAGCTCTACAAAGTCCCAATTTCACCTTTATTAAAGCTGATGTAATCAACCAGCCAAAAGCGTATTTGCCTCAAGATATTCATCTAGATGGTATTTTTCATCTTGCCTCACCCGCGAGTCCAGTCGGATATGGCAATCATCCGATTGAGACATATCAAGTAAATGGGTTTGGAACTCATTATCTTGCCGAATATGCTTATGCTGCCGGAATTCCAATTTTGTACACTTCAACGTCAGAAGCATATGGAGATCCCCAAGTTCATCCCCAAGTGGAAACCTATTGGGGGAATGTAAATCCTGTAGGTCCCCGTGCTTGTTATGATGAATCCAAGCGTTTTGGGGAAATGGTCCTGACTACCCTGCATCGTGAAAAAAATCTCGATGCGAAAATTGTCCGCATCTTTAATACCTATGGCCCACGCATGGATGTAAACGATGGTCGAGTGATTCCCAACTTTATTAAGCAATGTCTCCATCAAGAACCAATCACCATCTATGGCGATGGCAACCAGACCAGAAGCTTTTGTTTTGTGTCTGATTTGGTCGAATTTCTGATTCGTAACTTTATGACTCCAGAGACGACTGGTGAAGTCGTCAACATCGGCAACCCTGATGAATACACCATGTTGGATTTTGCCATGAAAATAAAAGAACTGACGCAGAGTAATTCAGAAATAACCTATGTTCCATTGCCCGTGGACGATCCTACCCGCCGAAAGCCGGATATTACCAAAGCCAAACAGCTTCTCGGTTACGAACCACAGGTAAGTTTGGATGATGGGTTAGTTCAAACAATCGAATATTTCAAGAGTATTCTGCAATAAACTGATCCAGATATAGTTTCGGTATTGATTTGGGTATTAGCCCATGTTTAAATGGAGTTATGGATCACAGCATATTAGACCAAAAAGAAATTGTCATATATGAATCTTCTGACACAAAGACTCAGTTTGTTGTGCCAATTATTGATGATTCTGTATGGCTGTCTCAAAAGCAAATTGCCAAGTTATTTGATAAAAGCGCCCCTACAATTAATGAACATATTAAGAATATTTTCAAAGAAAAAGAATTATCTGACAGAGATTCAGTTATTCGGAAATTCCGAATAACTGCTGAGGATGGAAAAAGGTATCAGGTAGAACACTATAATTTAGATGTAATCATATCGGTTGGTTATCGGGTGAAATCTGTCCAAGGAACTCAATTTCGCATTTGGGCCAATCAGGTCTTGAAAGACCATATTATCAAAGGATATTCGCTGAATAAAAACAGATTATCTCAGGTTAATTGGGAAGAATTTGATCAGACAATCAAGCTTGTAAAGAACATCTCTAAAGAACAATTGCTATCTTCACCCGAATCATTGGCATTACTTGACATCATCAGTAAATACACCAAAACATTTGTATTACTTCAATCTATTGATACTGATAGTCTAGAAACTCCTCCAATACTGACACCAGCACTAATTGAGATTACTTTGGAACAATATCGTCATGCAGTAAAAACACTAAAACAAACCTTGATAGACAAACAGATGGCCAGCGAACTGTTTGGACAAGAAAGAGGAGAAAGCTTTAAAGGGATTGTTGGCGCCCTGTATCAAACATTTGGCGGTCAAGATTTGTATCCCTCAATAGAGGAAAAAGCCTCACATCTTTTATATTTTATAATTAAAGATCATCCATTTTCAGATGGAAACAAACGAAGTGCTGCATTCTTGTTTATTTGGTTTTTGTCCCAAAATCATCATCTGTATCGTTCAGGTTTAACGCCAAAGTTAAATGATAATGCTCTCGTTGCATTGACATTACTCATTGCTGAAAGCAAACCTACTGATAAAGATGTTATGATTCGTCTTGTAATGCATTTGTTAACCTAAAAAATTGTCATTATCATGATAAAAACTTTTCTCGTTACTGGCGGAGCAGGATTTATCGGCTCTAATGTCGTCAAAAAACTGTTGGCGGATGGACATAAAGTGGTGGTGGTTGATGACTTCAATGATTACTATGCTCCCCAAAGAAAGTGGAACAATCTCCAGAGTATTAAATCCAACCCTCGACTTCAGATCGTGAAATTAGATATCCGAGCATCACATATGGCAACTGTGATCAAGGATTATCATCCGGATACCGTCATCCATTTGGCTGCCCGCGCCGGAGTCCGTCCTTCAATCGAAAACCCTGAACTATATTTTGATGTCAATGTGAACGGTACAAAAAACATTTTAGAAGCCATGAAGAAATGGCATGTATCACAATTGGTGTTTGCTTCATCATCCAGTGTATACGGTGATCGGACCGATGGACCGTTTAAAGAAACTGACGATGTCGACAACAAACAAATTTCACCCTATGGTGAATCAAAGCGACAAGGAGAATTACTTTGCCAGTCGTA
>CAZKZW010000046.1:0-6367 GCA_964557365.1 uncultured Pseudomonadales bacterium
CCGATTCAGAAGCCCTGTAGTAGCACATACAACTGCATGGTCAGGATCACGCCCCGTTGCGAAAGCATTCATGGAGGTATCTTCTATAACATAGAGTCGAGGAAAAGGTAGGTTTGCTGCTAGGCATAGATTCTCAGTAACGGTATAAAAATTAAAAAACTCTTCTCGCGAAGCTAGTCTTGCATTGGAGAGGCTGAGAATCATTTTGTCCGAATAGTAATAGCTGGCAAAACTGGTGACTCCAGCAGCAATCAGCGCCCATCCAAGTAATTCCCCGCTACCGTTAGTCACATATGAAATGAGATAAGCGGCTACAAAGATGAAAGCGATAAAACTAAAGATAATTGCGGCACTTTTTTGTTTATTACGGTCAACTTGTTCGTATATGTTGAGCATATATGAAGAAGATACACAATAATTAGCAGACTGTCAATATGAGTGCTAGTTTGAATGAATGCTTACAGCTTTACTTCAATGTTTTTTGTTTCATCTTCGGATACTGAAGTAGCTGTTTTCATATCCCCTATCTCAAGTCCAGGTTGCGGCTTAAACCCAAAGGTGTTAGCAATAAGATTTGAGGGAAATGTAACTAGCTTCATATTATAGTCTGCCGTCAGGTCGATCAAAGAACGGCGAGAATACATTAATTTATCAGACGTATCACGTAATTCGTCCATCAATTTCATGACAATACCATCAGCTTTAATTTGAGGGTTACTTTCCATGACAGCCATCATTTGAGGAAGAACCCTATCCATAGCCTGGGTAGCTTGATTCAGTTTGGATTGATCTTTTACAGCAGATAGGATTGTTTGTCGGGCTGCTGAGAGTTCATCAAAAATACCTTTTTCATGCTTCAGATATCCTTTTGTAGATTCAATGAGGTTGGGAATAAGATTGGCTTGGCGTTTGAGTTGATTGCCAATTTCTTGAATTGATGCCTGAATACGAGTTAATAAGACTTGGAGGCTGTTATACGTGCCAATTAAATAGAGTCCGGAAACGAGAATGATTATTCCTAGAATGAGCATACCCATATGACCTCTTGGTTACTTTATGGTTAGATCATATCACGATTGGTAAATCTGAGTTACGATATGACATATGGCTTATGCATTTGTGTCATTTATTGGACTCATGGGATCGGGAAAGACGACGGCAGCTCAATTGTTGACGAATGAAGGATTTTCTCTCTTTGAAGAAGATTATGGGAATAATACTTTTTTGCCTAAGTATTATCGACATATGAAACGCTGGGCATTTCATTCACAAATGTATTTTTTGGTAAATAAAATAAAAAATCATGAACGAATTGAGATGGAGCTGAAAAAACACCATGTGTCTCAAGATTTCCCTTTGTATCAGGATGTGGCGTTTGCTAAGACATGTTATGAGCTGGGTAATATGACGAAGGCTGAGTGGAGTTTGTATTACGACACGTTCTTGCAGTTGAATCGTGGAATTCGTCAACCTGATTACATGGTCTACCTAAAAGTTTCTACAGGTACCGCTCTTGAGCGAATAAAAAAACGTGGACGTGAGTATGAATTGAAAATAGAAACTTCATATGTAGATAACCTGCAAGCGTCTATAGATGAAATGATTTCTTTACACATTACTAAAACACAACTCATGACCATAGATACTGAAAACTTAAATCTAGTGTCTAATACTCAGGATATTTCACAATTCGTAAACGCTGTAATCGAGAAAATTTCTACTCGGTAATTATTGAAAGATGATTCGTAGAATTGAGTATTCTTAGATTAGGTTTATTATCATATTCCAATTGTGTAATAGAGCAATGCATGATCTGATAATCTTTGCCAAATTTTGTTTTTTTAAATAACGTTTTTAGTTCGTGATCAGAATATATATTTCGAAGATAATCTCCTATCGATCCACCGTGAGTAACCAAAACGACGTTAGTGACATTTTTTAATGAATCTATTACTTTTTGGATCCTTTTTCCTTTTTGGAATGAAGAATCTCCGCTTGATGGGGTGTAATTCCGATCAGATGTTGCTTTAAACCATTCAGAGAAAAAATGCTCATATGAGCCAAACCTATTATTCCAATTCATTCGTTCCATTAAATCTGGATTTTCTGAGTAGTTGACTCCAATAACGGATGAAATTCTTTGGGTTGTTTCGATTGCACGTCTCAACGGACTAGAAATGATCGTTTTAATATTTTTGTCTAGAAAAAATTCTCCAGCTTCTTGAGCTTGTTGTCTGCCTATATCTGTTAGTCCAGGATCACCTGGATGACGAATTTGTTGTCCATGTCTGATGAGATAACATGTCATATACAATCTTTCGCTTATACGGATTATTCTGATCTCTTTATAATCTTGTAAACAGAGTGTCCTTTTCGACTTCTTACTTTGCATGGATGTATGTGGTGTTTTGATATAATCCTTGGGATCAATCGATTTAATGCATTAACAACTACGAACCACAATTCACCATCCTTGTTAAGATGATTGTATGGATCTAAGATGAATTCATTCATGATCGCTTCGTCGCCAATTTTTGCAGGTATATTTGAAGTAATTAAATCAAAATTATTCTCAGACACTTGTTCCATTCCTACACTTCCTATCGCTTTTGCATTGACAAGATTGTTCTTTAGAGAATTTTGATTTGCATATCTCACGGCAAGCAAGTCACGGTCCAACATGGTAATGTTTGCGTTTGGGAAATGGGATGCAAGTGAAATTCCAATAGGCCCCCAGCCACATCCAATATCGAGAATGGTAGAAGGTTCATTTTTTAACTCTATACTTCTCAGGAAAATGTCGGTGCCGTGATCGATGTCAAAGGTGGAAAACAAGGTTTCCCCAATATCGAATCTAAGGTCTCTTTCCCTATAGGTGTACGTGATTTCTTTTTTAAAATAGGAGTCCATAGAATTGTTTTACAATTTCCATTCAGAGTCAACATATTTAGGTTCATTAAATTTCGTTTGAATCAGATCACCAATAATTTTCATGTCATCATGAGTTAGGGGTATGAATCCTTCATAATAGCCACTTGATCTGTCCGGGAGATATACAGCTTCAGGAAGAGATTGTTTTCCGTTTTCTGAAAAGACTCTGCCAAATATATGGATATGTAATACAGGTCGTTCATTTCGTTTAAATGCCCAGTTCCCCAAATCTTCAAGATTTATCCATTTAACTGGTATACCCTGAGCATTCATTCCTTCCATCATTGCTTCTCGAGTTATTGTTTCAAGTTGAATCAATTCGATCAATTGTTTTGGAGTTAAGTCATTAATACAACTAACATTTCTATCTTTTGGAAATATTCTAATATGTCCACCTTCTTCCCGTGATACAAATGGGTTAGGAGAACGCTCGACAGTAAATGATTCTGTTTCGTATATAAGGTTTTCTTTTGGAATTTCACTCTGCTTTGATAACTCGATTGACGACATAGACTGTTCCTGGTTATTAACTAGGAAAATTATACATTACTTTGTCTGGGAGATATGACTAAGTTGGAGCTTAGACGTGTGAGGCATCTTTTAATAAAAGAGTCATTGCCTCATACATAGGTAAGACTCGTTGTCTTGCCTCGTCAAAGAATATTTTCTTATGAAAATCACGTTCAAGTTTTTGCTTGGTTGATTTGATTGCATCTGCAAAAGACAATGATGATGCGTATCTATGAAAAATTCGAAGGTAAAAATTTGAGGCAGTTAGATGGCTCATTGCATCAGCTGAGGCTAGAATTTCAGCCTCCAACGTCTTGGGAACTGTGTGATTAACTCTGTGAGACAAACAAGCGTCAACAACAATTTGTATTTTTTCTCTAGGAAAATTAGTGGAAGAAAGTCGCTCTTGTGCAAAAACTGATGCATACACATCATGATCATCATCTTTACCAACTAATCTACCAACGTCATGAAACCATACGGACAAGATAACTATTTCTTGATCAGCTTTAGGCAACAAATCACAGAGCCATAATGCATTGTTTTCAACCTCCATCAAGTGATCTTTTAGGAACCAATCTTCGATGTAGGGAGATTCTTTTGCTTTAGAAATAATTTCACTTCGAATGGTTTGAGTTAAGTCGGAGATAGGGGTCATATTTTACCTCAGTATGTGCTTAGTTATTATCGCATGCTGGAAACTAAGTACAAAAAACCCGCCTTCGTATAAAACTTCGGCGGTCGAGGGCGGGCACTAGTAATATTGGTAAGACTTATTTTGAATTCACATCTGGCCGTATATTCAGCTTGCACTTGGGAAGTATGTGAGAGGGTTTTTACTTGCTATTAAGAATCTTGAAAATGAGGAAATGGCTGAACGTAATACACGGAAGCCCCACCTTCAGACATTATTATTGATCGAACACCGTTATCTGGAGGAAGCATGTCTAACAGTGCGGGTGCGATAGCTGGGCAAACTTCAGCTAAATAATCGACCAAGCCTTCAGCCATGGCGGTCCCCCTCGCTATAGGTATTTCTCCTTTATCACGAAGCACTTGCCAATTCGCATCGGTTTTATCAGGCATAAGTACCTGAACTACTTCGGTCCAACTAGGATCATCAACATTAATTGCCACAGTCACAAATTCGTTTGGTTTTTAAACCTTTCTTAGTTGCACGAAAAGCCATATGCTCAAGACGATCTTTGTTTGCGTGAAATAATTCATCCCTTGCTTCAATAGAATTTAACATACGTCTCCTTCAAAAAACAAAATAAGCCACCAGGTGGCAGCTTGAAGTGTATTATGTCAAATTTACTATGGGGTACACAGAGTGTGTGAGTATATTCTATATAGTTTGATATATAGGTGTATATTAAGATTTGCGGGCACTAGTGGGAATGGTAAGAACGTGGTTTAAATTTAAGACTGATGTTTTAGTTTGGGAAACATTGTTTTAAGGAATTCATAACAAACATGTTGTTTAATACCCAATAACGGATACTCTTGCCAATCAAGACTTGGAGACGCATTTAATTCTAATACTCGATATCGATCCGGAGCTTGTTCTTGGGTGATATCGATACTTAAGAAATCAATGCCACACATTGCGAGGCCAGGGATTGCTTGAATTGCTTTCAGAGCAATCTCTTTTACACTATGATGAACCTGATTTGTTATATCGATTGTGTCTCCGCCATTATTAATAGCCTGAAGTGAATGATGCTGGTTGAGAAATACTATTTTTCCTTTTTCTAAAACACTATTCGTTGATAGATTTTGCTTATCGAGATAGGTACGAAGAATTTGATTGAATTTTATTTTCTTTAAAGGGTATTTGTTTGATTGACGATATGGATGTTGATTCTTTTTATTAATCAATTCTCTAATTGTCGAAACTCCATCTCCAACAACGTTTGCTGGAATACGCTTGATAATACTAATAACTCTTTTTTGTGTCGTTAAGATTCGATATTCGTCACCTATAAACATCTCTTCTACAATGATTGGTAGTTTATTGTTTTTTTTTGATGTAGAGATCGCATCTAGAAATTGTTGTTTTGTCTGAATAAATAAATGCACTCCTACACCATTTGATTCCTTTATTGGTTTCACTACACATGGTTTGGTGAGTTTATCAAATATACGAATGGTTTCTGATTCAGAGGTCAAATTTGATATCTCGTAACCTTTTGGAGTTGAGATTGATGCCTGTTGCAGTAGTCGCTTACATATTCTTTTATTGTCACAGCAGTATTTTCCCAAGCTTGTTGTAGAAAACGGGGTTTGTTTATGAAAGTATTGAACATCATTACCGTACGTTAGCTGAAATATTCCGCTATGTGGTAATTGTTTCCATTTAATCCCATATGTCTCTGCAACATCTAAAATTAGTTTTGTACTATTTGCAACTTTTTTTATTATCTTAGAGCCACCAGGGGATTTCACTCTAATATATAGATTGTCATTTTTCATTATTCTATGTGTTTGGGATAGCTAATATGCCTGCAGAAGATACCGTAGAGTAACTCTTCAATATTATATCATAAATATTATATAGGATTTATATAATTTTAGACATCTGATATGAGTCATGTATTATGAGATATTGCGGGCACTAGTGAAAATGGTAAGAACGTGGTTTATGTATAAATTAAATTATCAAATATTTTTCTCTGGTGTATAATCCATTTTCAATGAATGTTGAAACGTGTAAATCGATAATATTGCTTGCTGGACGAGATGATTCTCAAACATTCAGCGGTAAAAATGAAAAACACAGCTTGAGTGTTGGTGGAAAAACAATTATTCATCACATAATAGAATCCATTGAAAAATCTGATATTGAAACAATTTGCATTGTAGGAAAAGAGAAGAGTGTGTTTCGTTCGATAAATCCTCCTTTCTCTAATCTTTTAAAGATCTA
>CAZKZW010000047.1:0-2160 GCA_964557365.1 uncultured Pseudomonadales bacterium
GCTTCCATAGACTCTGAACGTGATCTAAGTCATACTCATAGTGGGGATTGAGATGGTGCAGTACGTATTGCCCGTCATACCATGAGTCACATCCTCCGAATCGAACGCCTTCAATCTCGATAACATTACCGTCCAGACAATAAACTCCATCGATAGCATTGAGCAAATC
Organism: uncultured Pseudomonadales bacterium; assembly: GCA_964557365.1. Lineage (GTDB taxonomy): Bacteria > Patescibacteriota > Microgenomatia > UBA1400 > RBG-16-45-19 > CAZKMY01. The sequence goes on from CAZKZW010000047.1 coordinate 170, forward strand.
TCGCATCTCCTGAGTCCGTTTAAAGGAGTCGTTGTCATAGTGTGCCGCAACCTTGGAATTGATCAGATAATAGTCGTGATTGCCTAATACGCAGATGATATGTTTGAAATAGAGTTCACGCAGCAGTTTGACGATTGTAATATTCTGGTTGTTGTCATGCCCGAGGTCACCGGCGATGATCAATACATCAGATGTTGTCATTCCATTCGGGGTAAAGATCGGGTCAAAAAGTTTGCGTACCATTGCCTCGGTGACATCCGATGATGGTAGATGGGAATCCAAGTGCAGATCAGAGAGGATGGATACGCTTAACGAGTTCATAACACAAGATTTTGTTGATGTATTTTTTGCGTATCTAAAATGGATATTTTTAACATGATTCATCTCTTTTTTATGCGTTAAAAATTATACCACGTACCAAAGTTTCGGGCGTTACCTTAAGGTAACGCGGCGTATATGTTGGATCGTTGATTTGAATTGGTTCTTTACCACTTGAGAACTTTTTTGGGAATCAAATTTGTTCAAACCAATAGTCATCGCTTTCCTACTATTACATTCATCAATACAATCCAAGGATGCACGATCTTCTCAAAAAGTGATACTCTGCTTGTTTTTCGAGTTTCGGATGCATTCTGCTCCTGAATATGAGTATTGGATGATGTTTTTTGTTTGCCATACATGATCGCTGTGGCATTGTCGTGTTCCCTGACTGATTGCATCTCTTCTTCCGTATAAGTTCTCGCCCATATTACTTGACCATCTGTTATGAAGTAGTGGGATTTACAGGGGAAGTTCCAGTTCCCAATGGATGGTCTGAGGGACACTGTTCTTCCGTTATATGTCATGGACCAGTCAACGGGAGAAAATGGAGTAATCACTTCCCTGCCGCAACCGCATGCACAAAGATGCGTTGCGGTGTTGTAAGAGACAGAGATATAAAGTACTCCATGCTCAAGCTGGTCTGGCATAAACTCTACAAATTCATGATGCATCTTCAACTCTCCATAGATTAAGAGTGTCTGTTGAAATTTGTACTTCTCCGACACCAAAGAGATCCTCATAGAATCCAGCATATTGTTTCCACAAAATTACTGCGATAGATGCATTGATAGCATTGAGTTCCGCTATCTGTATGTTGGTCGTATATGCATCATCTTCCCCGGAAGAAAAATCGATACGTTCGATCAGATGTTTTCTGGAATCTGATACGATCGATGACGCTCTAACTAGGGCCTTGAGTTTTGAATTTTCAGTATTGATAATACCCATTCCTACATCAATAAATGGAATGTTGGCTGCATCAAGAATGGCAAAAATTTCCCTTTTTGCATCCCCATCATCCACGGCTACAAATACGAAATTAAGTCCGTTCAGAGCCCCTGAAACTCTATTGTCAAGAAAATAAGGATGAATGACAATCTGCCGGTGCATCTTTGAATAAACTCGTTGCAGGTATTCAACTTTATTCAATCCCTCGTTGAGTACTTCAACACCTGGAGCACCAGGTGCTCTAAAAGCGTTATGGGTATGAAATTTGTCACCATCAAAGAGGTGGATTTCCGCAACAGGTGTTTTGGCAACATAGTCCAAAATATACGAGCCAGTTCCACCAAGGCCAATTATCCCGATTTTGTATCCTTTCAGTCTTTCAGAAAGATGAATGATGGATGCACGGCTAGAGTTTGTATCGATGTAGTTGAAAACAGAATCTCCGTTCTCCTCGATAGCTTTGTATTTTTGCGCAGTTGCTTCCGGATCGAAACCTTTAGCAGGAGTAGATATCATGTGGATATAATAAGTCATTTTGTGATGGTAATCCTGATAGCCATTTGCAGGTTTATTGGAAAAAGACATCTGAGATATGATATCATTACCATGGTCAGTTCGATTAGAACTGTGTAAAATCTCATTGATGGCCGCTCCACCCCCATGATGCGGCATCTCCCCTGAAAAATAGACTACGTGGTCATTATGGTAAACTGCTTTCTCTC
>CAZKZW010000047.1:2207-6147 GCA_964557365.1 uncultured Pseudomonadales bacterium
AAATTCAACGGTGAGATCAGTTTTCCATACTTTACTTCCAATGATGCGTTAAGATACGGCACATCTTCGATAATAAGTATCCCGCCATTGAGACGAACGCTATACCCCTCATCTACAAGTTTTTTGATATCAGGGCTACGATTTATTAGTCGCTGTAACATGAAACACCATCCCTTCGCGAATTGCCACATCCTGTCCTTGTGTTAATGAACCAGTTGCGTTATCGCTATTCCCGCGTTCATACAGCACTACAAACAGTAGACCGTTAGTAGAAGTCGGAGTGATATTGGCTAAACTAACGATTGTATCGTAGTTGATTTTATGACCTGTGACGGCAACCTTTTTCGCGTTGATAATGATGCTGTATTCTTTGTTTTGGCCAGGTGCATCTGTTGGCCCATTTCCATTGTTGTGAGACATTTTGTCCTCCTGTTGTTTTATGGAATATTGAATGGCACGGTATTAGCCTGCCAAATTGCCTTTAAACTATTTTGGGATACCTAACCTTGATGATAAGGAAGGATTCCACGATAAAATTGTATTGAGAGAACAAGATAAAAAAAAGTAGGTGGGTGGTACTAATGGATTATTCTATTCCTGAGACAGTCGCGCGGATGATCAATGAGCTTGATCGTGGAAATTCTGTTTCTATTACAAGCTTTGCACAACAAATTGGTGCTAACAAAGAAGCATTAAGAAAGAGATTTAAGGCTGTTGTCGACCGCTATTACAGCGAATACGTATATTACGACAAACGTGCACAGCTGTGGCTTCCACGTAACAAAGACTTTCTTGCCAGATCGTTTATTGATGCTGAAGAGGCCGTTATTCTCGATGGGATACAAAATAACGCTGATCACTATGGTGCTAACCTTGAGCGACGTGTACATCTCATGGTCAATAACTATACCAAACGAAGGTATTTCGGTATTTTGCACGCAAAAAACATTGAAGATGCAGAACCGATGCTGGACTATTTTGCTGTGATACAACATGCTATAAAAAGCAGTCGAATGATCGAAATTGATTACCAAAAACCAAAAAGCGAGTTAAGAACAAAAACAATTCTACCCATCAGAATTGCTAATATGGAATATTACTGGTATCTCATTGGTGAGGAATGCGAAGCCGGTGTAAAAGCAATCAAGTACTTCACTGCCCGTAATATCGTTGACGTACGACTTTTATCCGATGAATTTGACAATTCGTCATACAGATATCTTTTAGGACGAGTGCGTAATGTCGAAAAAGGGATGAATGCTTTTTATGAGCCTTACCTTGAGTCCAAAAAGATTGAGGTACTTATACCGGAATGGTTTGCCGGATATATAGAGAGTGCACCGTTCTTTTCTCTTTGGAATGACACCGGAAGAATCAAAAATATAGAAAAGGTCTTATATTACATCTATACGATCGATTCTACTCACCCAGATTATATGGATGTGATCCCAACCATACTTAAGTATATGCCGAATGTAGTCGTTGTCAATAATGAAGCAAATAAAAGGTTGATTGAAAAAATGAAAGAAGCATCCAGCATGTATGCAAAGATATTGGCTGCGTCGACATCTTAGAAAGTTTCAGTTGAAATAACAAGTAAAAAAACTTTTCAAAAAAAGATTCATTACAAAAATGGGTTCTTCACTTCCTCTGCTTGTTCAGTTTCAATTTTTTCAGGTAGATATTCACCTTTACGTTGCATCTCGGCAATCGCGCCATCGATGATCGGTTTTAAAAGCATAGCCTTCCGTAATCCTTCTTGGTCTTTAGTAATATCAAGTGATCCGTAGATACTGATCCGATCGAGGCGGTTCTCAACGGTGAATCCGCCGATTTCGAATACATCGCTTTCATTCTGAAATGCTATAAATGGTGTTGAAGACATCATTACTCCTTATCGACAAATTTTTTCGCATGGAGTACCATCTCCATCGCCGTCGAGACGGCTCACGCCACACTGGTTTAGATAGAACAGTGCTTCTGCGCAGCTGCTCATTTCTTTACAGGTCCTTTTCCCTGAACATTGAAATTCTCCGGCAGATGTTGTTTTGGGCTTTGGTGTAGAAACATTATGGGAGACAGTTTGCTGAGTTTGTTGCTTTTTCCCTCTGATAAGCGGAGAGGGGAGCTCCATGGGAGCCCGTTTGGCAGTATCGGACATTTTTGGAAAATGGCGGATTCCACTCACCTTTTCCAATTCACCAATACTGATAACTCGATAGTCATCACCAGGTAGATTGCTTGTCAGATATGCAGCACCTTCTCCAGTCGATGGGTCATAAATAGCTTTGTAGATGTGAGATGGTACAAGAACCCGTCCACCGATGCGCTTAACGCTGTTGGATGTAAAGAGAGGACCGGTGATGACGTATATTTCTGATCGTTGATTTGCCAAGTGTCTTGTTGCCCCCTCTATGGCACTCCAGATACCTCGGTTATTCTCAGGAGTTTGCGGAATCATATTTGCCAGAGAGAAGCTTTCGTGTTGGGCTTGTTCATTGGGCATATCTGCGGAAGGAGCAAGGTGTCCTCGATCATACCCGGATCGGGCATAATCTTCAAGCTCGGCGCGCTCTGCTACAGGAAGTCTCTCCTCTGGGTGAAAATCATCGGTTCGTTCTGATTTGGATCGAAGCTGTTCTCTGGTTAAATGTTCGGCACTCCATAGAGGGGTACGTGATATTCCTGAATGCATGATGGCAAACTCTGAGTAGCAAATCTCTTTGGTTTTGGGGATCAACTTGGTATTGAGAATATCAGGGGCTTCTTTCCCAAAATAGTTGCTTCCACAAGAAGTTTGGGCCGCAAGTAAACAAGCAGATAGAAAAGCGATAGGAGTGATTATTTTAAGTATCATTGGAGAAGTCTTTAATGAATTTTTGGAGTGGTATGATTGTGTGTACTGAGTGCTTGTACCGCTTCTTTTAAACTGCTTTTTGTTGTTGGAAGGAACATTCCATCAAGGATCAAAAGAAGGTTTGATGCTAGGTTTGAAGAAAGTTTCAATTCATTATACTTTTTTTGAAGCCATTCTTTTTTCTCTGTCTCTCCCTTTGTCTTTGCTGCTTCCAGTAGTTCAAGTTCCGCGAGATACTCTGGATCTTCATGGTTATTGAAGCGTTTAAATAAGAAAAGGAAGCATATAACCATGATGAGCCCGCCAGCAGAATGATATTTTTTCATCTCTAGCTGAATGATTTCTTCCTCAATTTTGAGTTCTGTTAAGATAGACTCGATCAATGTTTGATTCTCTGTAGAATGACTCATGTTCAAAAACTCCAATATATATATATATATATAAGTAAATTTATTAGGAAATATTATTATATCTCGGAAATAATATCTAATGGGTATCATAGCCATGGAATAGGCATTTTTTGGAATTCTGATTAGCTGCAAAGATGCTGCAGGTTGATTAGATGATTAGATCTTTTCCCACTATATTATTGTAAAAATTACATCCGAAAATTCGTTGTAATGCCATTTTATGTGGTTCTATACCTTGGTTTCTGAGCCAGTTCACGGCACTTTTGATTTCTTCAACAGTTACAAGATCTGACATAAAGCAATCTTTTGGTGCGACTCTATCCAATAAATCATCGTACCAAAACGGTATTTTTTTCATATCTCTGCACAGAGGCCAATGCCCTATCTGATTGACTTTCACATACTGGTTGAATACGTTGGGATAGTTTTTAAAGAGTCCCATAATAGAAGCAAGTGTCAATAATAATTGGCGGGTTGAGAGCTGTTCAATTACCGGGCGAGTTTTTGAAAAGCGCCTAGTTCTTGTAAGCCTCGAAATATCTACTTCGTAGTTTAACGTCGATACTCTTTTATAAGTGATCATTACTTTTACTAACTGGACAAATACTTCAAAAAATAAAAATGAATGAATAGCTTTTTTATTCAGTACTATATATCCTCTATCTATGATAGA
>CAZKZW010000048.1:0-6084 GCA_964557365.1 uncultured Pseudomonadales bacterium
CGGGCTGCCCAAGCTTCCAAAAGTGTAATTGGTTGCCCTTCGGCCAACGAGGGTAACACAAAAACGTGCGATTTTTTGTAGGCTTTGATGAGGGATTTTCCTGTCAAGGATCCACCTGTGATTAATTTGGCTTTTAGATCGGGAATTTTCTTTCTGACTTTGAGAATAGCTTGACGCAATATGGTTAATCCTTTTACCGGATCGTTTCGGCCGACCCATATAAGTGTTGGTTCTTCATTTTTATCAACCTGAATATCATCAAATTCATCAACATTTACCCCATTGGGAATAATACGAACATTTTTGTTTACATTGGGATGTTTTAAAAACGTGGTGGCTACACTAATTTCAACATCATATTTAATCTTGGTTAACAGCCATTTTTCAAGCGCAGCTTTGGGATTTTTTGACTTCATGTCTAACAATGAACTGCCGTGCACCGTGTGAATGATGGGAATATGAAGAAGTTGACTGGCTAATTTTCCCACTAAGCCTGAGTTGTAGCCATGGGAATGAATGAGATTAAATGGATGTTTTTTATGTTCAGTTCGAAGACGAAGCAGTGCATGAAATGTCCACAATGCTCTAAATATAATGTTGGGATGAACGGGAAAAAATATTGTTGAATCTACTTGATGGTACGTATTGAGGGCTTGAGTTAGCTCTCGCACATGGACTTGTCCTCCGCCCCAAACACCCTGACGTCGGTGAGCAGAAGGAAACCAAGCGTCAACGATGACGGCGACGCGAACGGCTTTGGGTAAGGATTTTTTCAAAGATTTTTTCGGTTTTTCTGACACTAACACTCCAATCATATTGCCTTGAAAGGGCCCAACATTCTTTAACTTTGGTATTATACAGCTTTCTATCAGAGAGCAATGTATTGATTGATTCAGTAAGTAATTCTACGTTTGGTGTATCAATTAATATACCTCCTTTGCCATTCTGGGTCATTTCACGAGTGGCGGGGATGTTTAGGTTGACGTAGGGTAACCCGCACGCACAAGCTTCGAGTGTGGCAAGTCCAAAACCTTCAACTTCAGAAGGAAGTGAAAAAATATGAGCGGACATCATTTGTTTGACTACACTGTTAAAACTGGTAACTTGTCCCATGAAGGTAACTCGATTGTCGCAATTTGTGTCTGTCACCAATTGTTGTAATCTTTTTTTATCGGGACCATCGCCCAAGATGTATAGTTTGATTTGAGGATACTTTTTGCTTAACCTGGCAACTGCCTGAATCAAGATATCGATCCGCTTGTACGGAACAAGTCGAGCAGCTGTCACGATGGTGGGATTTTTTCGTTTGGGGACTTTTAACCGTTGAATCGATTTGAGATCAACTCCGCCCGGGATGGTGGTGATTTGCTGTGAATCTAACTCCTGATTGATCAGTTTTTGAGTAGTGGCGTTACTCCAAGAAATAATTCTGTCCCATGGTTGATGCAGTACCCAGGGCTCGAGTATTTCGCCGATAATACCGGTGATGAGATTGGTGTTTTTGATCCATTTACCAATGTAAATGTCAGGAATAAGCGCTACTATTGGTTTTTTCATTTGTTGACCGGCATGAGCAGCGATGGCTTGAGTGACAACGTTTGAACCCTGAATGAGATCAAATGAAAGCTGAGGGATAACTTTTAAGCAGGCTAAGACAAAGGAAATCCGGGTAAAAACTGATTCTCGTTTTTCGTGAGTAACTGAATGACCAACACGAAGGATTGTGATCCCCCGCATTTTTTCTTGAGAAGGACAATTGTCCCGAGCGTTCGTCACAACACAAACGTGGTGTTTTTTTGCCAAGGCAACGGCGATTTGCCAATCCCGAGCCTCCACACCCCCCGTGACATCGATTTGGGCAGATGTAGGAAATGATTCAGAGATGAATACTATGCGCATTGTTAGGGTTTAGGGTATAGGGTTTAGTAATAATTATTTTGTAGCCAGAAAGGCGGAGAGCCAGGTGTAGAGGCGGGAAACGCCAGTGGTTACGTTAATGGTTGGCTCCCACCCGAAAATCTGTTTGGCTTTGGCAACGTCAGAAACATAATACTTCTGGTCTCCAACACGCTCTGCGGTGAAAGAAAGCGGGATTGAGTGACCTGAAAGGGTTTCTAATTGGTGAATAACTTCAATAAGCGAAGCGGTATTATCCATACCTCCACCCATATTAAAGACGTCACCAGCAGTTTTGTCGATTTGTTGCAGTGCTTGATCATACCCCTGAACTAAATCGTCGATAGACAAAAGGTCGCGCACTTGTTTGCCGTCACCAAAAATTGAGATAGGTGCATTTTTGATGGCTTGGGCAGCAAAATGAGCTACCCACCCCTGATCTTCGACGCCAAATTGATGTTCGCCATAAATACATGATTGACGAAACACAACAGTTTTTAATCCATACGAACGGCTATAGTCATGAATATATTGATCTGCAGTTCCTTTTGAACAGCCATACGGAGAATGAAAATCTAAAGGACGAGCCTCACTCACACCACGAATTTCAGTCGCGACATACCGCTCACCTTGAAGTGCCAGTTTGACATCTGGAAGACCACCATATACCTTGTTGGTTGAGGCAAAAAAGACAATAGCAGATGGGTTGTGTTGACGAACTGCTTCAAGAAGATTAAATGTCCCCCAAGCGTTGACTTCGAAATCGTGTCGAGGATCTACCAGGGAAGTGGTGACTGCGGTTTGACCAGCTTCATGGAAAATCACATCTTGCGATTTAATTGCTGCATTTAATGAATCGCTGTCACGAACATCTTTTTCAATGACTGAAAGATTGGCTTTATTAATCGTTTCTAACCAAGCGATGTTCTCACGAACGTGATTGCGAGATAAGTTGTCATACAACGTTACACGATTGCCTTGTTTTAGGTAATATGCTGCCAAGTTTGAACCAATAAAGCCGGCTCCACCAGTGATTAAGATATTCATATGGGCATTTTCCTTTGGGTGATTATCACAATGCAGTATATCGCGTTAAAATACAGGAATGAACCGGTATTACAAAGAGCTCGTTTTTACTAATCACGCACTGGAACGATCGCGAGAACGGGAAGTGTCGATGAGTGAAGCATGGGCATGTTGGCGACACCCAAACAAACGTGAGTACGCTGCCACCAAGGGAGGATGGGTATTTTCTCGGACATGGGGTAAGCGACAAATTGAGGTGGTGGCCAAACAAAATGAACGCAAACAATGGGTGGTGATATCGGTGTGGTCAAACATGCTCCGTTACAACCCGCCTCAAGCTTTGTGGCTACGTATTTTGAAATGGATTTGGAAACGAATTATTCGGTCTTTGAAGCGCCGCGCTTAAGCTTGGCACGAATGACCATTTCCCGTTCTTCTCCACCCGGAAAATCAACTGCGGTTGAACCAGTGATTTGGTAGTAATTTAGCAAATGAGTATTGAGAGATTCCATGATCAACTTAATATCTTCACTGGCGTCAGCGATTTTATTTTTTAATTCTATTGCCTGACTTGATTGACCTACTTCTGTTTTTCGACTTTTAGCAGTCTTTAATTGTGCTTCTGCTTCTGCCTGAGCTTTTTGTAAGTTTTCATCATTATCAAATAAGCCCTTCAACATATCTTTGAGATCTTTTTGTTTCTTTTGCAGATCTTCTAATTGTTGAGTCAATCGAATAATCAGATTTTGTGTTGCATCCAATGCAACGGGATCGATGGCTTGACTCTCTGTTGCCACAACTGTTGGTTCGTCCATTGTTTTATCTCCTTTGTTTTTTACTGTATGAATAATAGACTGAAACCTTTGTGTTTTGCAAAGGCAAATTAGATACAATGACTATATGGTTAAACTCAAGCCCTGGCTCGTTGTGGTTTTTGTGTTTGTGTTCATATTTCTCATGATTGGTGTTTGGGGGTATCAGATATATCGAAAAAGTGTCCGCGTATGTGAGTCAATTTTTTCCACGCACATATCAACAACAGCTGCTGTGCAGGATTTGCAGCAGTGGTGGCAGCCGGCTACATATATTATTCCCCATCTTCCTGTGCTCACCCATACTCCGCTTGTGGATGTCATTTATTCCCTCCAGGCAGTTAATGACACTATCATTCATTTACCCATACTACTTGGATTAACTACCCCACGACACTATGTTGTGTTATTTCAAAATAATATGGAACTGAGACCGACTGGAGGATTTTTGGGGTCATATGCGGAAATGTGGATGAAGGAAGGAAAAATTGCCGACATTACCATTCAGGATATTTATGTACCTGACGGGCAAATTAAAGGTTATGTGAAGGAGCCTGAACCAATTAAGAAATACTTATTCAATGAAGAACATCCTGGCTGGCGCCTAAGGGATAGTAATTGGTCACCTGATTTTCCTGAAGCTGTCAAGGCAATAAATTGGTTTTTTAAAGAAGGTGGACTCAAATCTATTGATGGCATGGTTGCCATCAATCTCGTACCTATAACAGATATTCTTACTGTTACTGGCAATATCACGTTGGCAGACTACGGAGGGCTTGTTATTTCTACAGATTCTTTTTATCAAGAAGCACAACGGCATGCAGAAGAAAATTTTTTCCCTGGTTCAACTCAAAAAGGAAATTTTTTAAGTAACGTGGGTAAGCAATTACTCTACACTCTTACCTCACGCACTGAGCTGATTCCTCAGCTACTCCCCGCTCTCATTACTAATCTTCGAGAAAAGCATATTCTTATGTTTATTCCCGATGTATTAGGTGATGGGTGGCAACAATTGGGGTGGGATGGTCGGCTGCGGGATTATTCAAGTGATTACCTCATGATCGTGGAAGCAAATGTGGGTATGTCTAAAGCCAATTGCTGTATTGACCGTACCTTGACTGACGATATTCAGATTAATTCAGACACGGTAAAACACCATATCACGATTCGGTACAACAATCGAAATCCAGTGACTCCACAGCCTCCGATTGCATGGGGAGGTGGGTATAAAAATTATATGAGACTGATTGTGCCTAAGACTGCTTCTGTTGCAGCAGTGTTTGTAAACAATATACCTATTACTTCGACAGATATTGATGAAGAACTGATTGGGAATAAGAAATCGATTGGGTTTTTGGTACTAACAGAAGGGGGACAGCAAGGGACCGTCCAACTCATGTATTCACTTCCCTTACAAAAATCGCCCACATATTCTCTTTTGTTTCAGAAACAATCAGGCATCGAGGGATGGCCGGCAAAAATTACCATTACTCAAAATGGCGTATCCCGGATATATAAAGAAGATTCCCTACAACACGACAAATATTTCTATTGACGATTTAGTTCTTGCCACACAACTTGTACAGATAGCATAAATGGAAGCGCTAAGACTGCACCACCGATCCCCGCAATTTGATTACCGATAAGTAGCAGGGGTATGGTAATTATTGGATTAACCCCGGTCGCATGCTTCATAATTTGAGGAACTAAGACATAGTTTTCTAATTGCTGAATGGCTATTGCTAGGGTAACCACACCTAATATCACTGGCCACGAACCCATAGTAATGGCAATAATGACCGCGGGAATGACTGCTACGGTAGGTCCAATATTGGGGAGAATTTCCAATAAACCCGCCAAAAATCCGAGGGCCACTGCATATTTGATTCCCAGTAACCAGAGACCAATTCCGGTGGCAAGACCGACAACAAACATTAAGACAAGTTCTCCAATAATCCAAATGCTTAGTTGTGTTTCAACTTGATCAATACAGCGTTTGACCGTATTTTGCGTTACTTCCGATGCTCCAAAAAGGCGACTGAGACGCCATAGTTTATGCCGTTCTCGCAATAAACTGAAAGCAAGAAACAAAACAATGACTGTTTTTATGAGCGTGGAAATAGTACCAGACAATAGTTGAGAAATTCGAGGGATGGCTGCAAGTGGTGATGTAAGAAGCTGAATGTTGTCCAAACTCAAATGAAAAGAGTTTACAGAATCAACAACTTCACTTGGCAATCCAAGCTGTTTGATGGCAAGTAAACTCTCTTTGACTAAGGGAGGAATAATCCCCAAAGCCATCACTATTAAAAAAATACATAATGCAAGAAATGCAAGAGCGTTACTCAGT
>CAZKZW010000049.1:0-5635 GCA_964557365.1 uncultured Pseudomonadales bacterium
TTTACTCTGGAGATTGGTACAAAAAAATCCAGGACTATTTTGTTAGCCTGGATTTGATGTTTGTGAACCCACTGTCTCTCAGGTGGAACCTGTTTTTGACAGTATTATCAAGACGTATTACAAACTTCGAAAGCTTGGTCTCCAAGAGGTAAATGGCAAAATTGTATATATAGATGATATGGAGGTATCACAATGAATTTGTATACCTCGACTCTTCATGATGAAAAGACGTTCTACAGGGCATTTATCCGGGATTTGGAAAATTGTAAAACAGAAGTCATTATTGAAAGTCCTTTCATCACTACTGAACGAATGAGGACACTTTGGCCAGTGTTACGGGAGTTGTATTCAAAAGGAATCAAAACCTACATCATTACCAGAGATCCAAAGTCACACAAGGATGGATATGATCAACAATCAGAACGAGAGATAGAGGCATTAGAAACCCTCGGGATCCAGATTTTCCTGTGTAGCGGTAACCATCATCGTAAGTTGGCAATCATCGACAGAGACATTCTTTGGGAGGGTAGTTTGAACATATTATCCCAAAAGCATAGTAGAGAAATTATGCGTCGCCTTTCAGGCGGCGGCTTCGCCGAGGGTATGTTTAATTTTTTGAATTTTGAAAAGTATATTGATGAAGATTGCCTCCATTTCAAAAATTTCATTTATGAAAAATAGCAATATCATGCATAAATTCTATACATTGAAGCATCATGTGACTATCTACGAATGAAATATATTCACATTATTTCCTGTGTTTATGAACAGTCTCATTTATTATTAATCCATTTCTAAGTTCAATATTCCTCTCTGCCAATTTGGCATACTCCGGCTCGTGAGTAACCATAATGATTGTCTGGCTCTGCTTATGGAGATTTAAGAAAATATTCAGTACCGTTTCGGACGATTCAGTGTCTAGATTAGCAGTTGGCTCATCGGCAAAAAGAATTTTTGGGTTATGGACGATGGCTCGAGCGATACTAACCCGTTGCTGCTGACCTCCGGAGAGTTGACTCGGCAAGTTGTCTAATCTGTCTTGAAGATCTACTTTTGCTAATGCTTCCTCTGCTTTTTTTTGAGCAATAATTTTATCAATGCCTTGCATGAGAAGCGGCATCATGACATTTTCCTTAGCTGTCAGCATAGGTAGTATGGCGTAATCTTGAAAGATATAACCTAAGTTTTTTAATCTGAATGATATTCTTTCTTCACTTGTTAACATAGAAGTATTAATATCTTCAATTAAGATAGTTCCCGCATTAGGTGTATCTAACAAGCTTAGTTGGTATAAAAGTGTACTTTTTCCAGATCCAGACATGCCTGTGATAGCTAAAAATTGCCCAGAAGGTACCGAGAAATTGATGTTGTTTAACGCGGTAAGCGTATTGTCGCCAATTTTAAATATTTTTGTTAGGTTGCTGATTTTAATCATAGTTTATCTGCCTAAAATCGCATCTAAAGTATTTTGCTTGGTTACTAACTTGGCTGGGACATATCCGGAGATAAAAGCGGTAACCGTCAAGATAAGGCCACGCATGATAAGTCCACTTGTTGTGATGGCCAGTTTTCCTTCTGTAACAGGAAATTTTAAAGGGTGAAGATCAAACCATGGAGCTAAAAACCAAATGATAATAAAGCTGGAAAATATAATCCCAGAAAGTGCATAAAAGAGTGATTGAATAACATAGGATATCTCAATAGCACGAGCTGAGATCCCAATACCTTTCATAATACCGATATATTTTCTTCTGGTTATCGCATTGACAAAAATCACAATAAAAATGGTAATTGCTCCGACAATCAATGAAATGACTCCCACAATATTACCAAGCATTGAAAAGGTTTTTTTCATATCAGAAATAGTCTTTGGCAATGTCTCATCGGCCGTTTCTACAATGATATCGGTGTTATACGGGAAATTGTCTACGATATAGTCTTTAGCGTCTTCTCTGTCAGCATCCTGATGCAATAATATTGCCATTTCATTTACATTAAGATTTTGATTATTTGTTAGTGCTCTCATGGTACTTTCGAGAATAAAGATGCGACTATCTACTGTAGTGTTTCCGGTGTCGATAATACCTTTAACGGTCAATTCCATATTAGTCGCACCAATAATCAGTTTTAAACGAGATCCGATCATCACCCCTTCCAAACGAGTTTCGGTCGAAGAGCCTTTGGAGTATTCCGCTAATAAGCCTTTCCCCAAAACAACACCATCGGTGTAGTAGTCGTTTAAAAATTCACCACTGATTATCTGGGTGGACAATCCAGTCACGGCATCTTCTTGATTTGGATTAATTCCTACTAAAGTACCACTTACCCGTTGTCCAATGTCAGTTTCCTTAATTTTCACCTTATTTTCATTTTCTAAGATTGCCGCCACGGTGTATCGTTTTGATAAAGCCTTATATGAAGGCAGACTTTTTATGAGTGAATCCAACATGCTGGATTGAGAGATAGATACATTTTGACTAGCTGGCTTGATCAAGATATCTGAGGAATAATACGTTTTAAACGAGCTCATCATTCCATCGGCCAATCCGATGAGAATACCTCCCATTAAGACCATATTAAAAAATGTCAGCGACATGACAAAGATGATGAGAGCTGTTGACCAGGGATTGTTGCGTTTTAATTCACGGATGGCTAAGAATTTTCCAACAGTAAAATCTTTTTCAAGTTTTTTCAAACCTAGGAATAATTTCATAAGCGTATACTGTTTGGCCTCACCAGCACTTGTGTACCATTTTCCAAACCAGATACAATTTCAGTTTTAACAAATCCTTTCTCTCCCAGTTCCACAGCAGTGAGTTCTCCGTTGTCACTGTTGGCTCTTTGGACGTACGTTTTACCATCTTGGTAAATTATGGCACTAGTAGGGACGGCAAACGTATTTTCTTTACGGATCAACTCAATCGTTGCGATGGCGGTCATATTGGGCTTAATGTCTGTTGGTAAATCATCGATTTCAATTTTCGTTTCAAATGTTACTATTCCACCGTTAACCGTCCCAACAGAATCAATTGAAGTGATTTTTCCGGAAAAAACATTGTTTTTCATGGCATCAAAAATAATACTCACTTTTTGACCAACTGAAGCTTTTGGAACATATATTTCATTTAGATAGACGGTTAAGAGTGGTTCATTCTCTAGCGACTCTTCATAGGTAATCTTCGTCAGATTTATTTGTGCTTGTGCGGCTGTAATCGCAACATTTGCTTCTTTATACTTTGTCTCTGTTGATCGGAAATCTTTTTCTGCCTGAACAAATTTTGAGTCAATACTAAGTTTTTCTAAATCGGTGTAACCTACTTTAGTAGTTGGATTGGTTGTATTGTCGTTTTTATAATTGACCCCATTTTCAGCATCTAAAACTGCCTGTCTTTTTGACCACATGGCAGCATCTGTCGTCTCCCTATTTTGTCTGGCAGTAGTTAATGAATTAATGGCACTTTGGTATGCCGCATAGGCGGAGGCTTTTTCTGTTTCTGTTGCGGTTTTTTGAAATATGCCGCTCACTTGAACCGTCTCAAGAAATGTCTCCTTTTGGGCTGTGTAAATAAGACGGGTATCGGGTTTGTGGAGCACAACTGTCTTAAAACCAACAGCCGATGCTATGATCAAGATTGCTATTGGAAAAATTTTTGGGATCTTCATATTATTCTGGTTTTTCAGATTCTAAAATGGTAGTAAAAATGCGAATTAATTCCTTAAGATCATTTTCTGGAATAGCTGACAAAAATCTAAAATGATTTGTTTCCAATTGTTTGTGATAAATCTCTATTTGCTCTTCTCCTTTTGGAGTAAGTGAAAGACAAATGATCCTGCGGTCGGTCGAGCTATCTTTCCTTTGGATGTACTCTGCGTCGGCTAAACGATTAGTAAGTTGTGCCACAGCGGACAGAGACATTGATAACTCATCAGCCAGTGAACCAACAGAAGTTTCGGGGTGTTCGTGAATGTAGGTAAGAGCGTGGACTTGTAGTAGTGTGATTGCTTTATCTTCAAAAGAACTTGTTTGCTCGATTAATCGGCGAACTTTAACCGCTTTATTTAAAAACTCAGCTACTAATTTTGTGAAGGAGCTATACATAGTAACAACAAACAATATTAATATAATAAATAGTTTATGGCATAAACTATAACGAAGTCAAGAGACTTGTCAGTCCTTTGGGTCTGGAACCTTTTTACTCTGGAGATTGGTACAAAAAAATCCAGGACTATTTTGTTAGCCTGGATTTAATATTAGTGAGCCCGGTGGGACTCGAACCCACGACGCACAGCTTAAAAGGCTGTCGCTCTAACCGACTGAGCTACGGGCCCAATAAAATGGGCATCTTCGTCACGAAGACAATGTATTATACCCAGAGAATGTGAAGGTGACAATAATTAGGCGATTATTTGATGCCGACTAATTCAACTTCAAATACAAGGCCTGCATTTGGTGGAATAACACTGCCTGCCCCGCGGGAGCCATAGCCCATGGATGAAGGAATGGTTAATTTACGTTTGCCGCCAACTTTCATACCCACCACACCTTTATCCCAACCTTCGATGACTTGACCCACACCTATTTGAGTTTCAAAGGGTTGGTTGCGATCATATGAGCTGTCGAATTTAGTGCCATCTAATAGCGTACCGGTGTAGTTGATAACAACTGTATCACCACTTTTTACGGCTGATCCGGTGCCAATCACTGTATCTTCGATTTTTAATTCTGGAACGTCCATAGGAACATCTTTCTTTGCAGTGATTGATTGATTGGTATTTTTGCTCACTGCTGCCTGATTTTGTTTATAGGCATCAACCACAATACTACCTATAAGGAAGACACTGATTGCAATGAGGATAGCGGTAAAAATTTTAGTCATCAGAATAGATTATATGACACCTTTCACAAACGGCAATATATTTGTCAGCGGAGCCAACATCTATAGTTTGTTCACTACCCTTGGTTCGTTCGCTGTGTCGAGCTATAGAGCCACATTTTTGACAGACAGAGACGAGTTCAAGAGTTTCATCGGCCAGGCCTTGAAGTGTGGGCATAGCACCAAAAGGTTGACGTTTATAGTCATACATAAGTCCAGCGGCATAGACATCAACGCCTAGACTGAGTAGTTTCTCGACGATTAAGGAAATCTTACTGTTTTCAAAGAATTGTGCTTCGTCAATGATAACTTTATCTGCTTTTCTTCTTTTAATAAGCGAAACCACATCGTCAACTGATTCGCCATTAATGACAATAGCATCACTTGTGCGATGATCATGACTATGAATCTCTTTCTTACTACTGTATCGAGCATCAATAATTGGTTTAATGGTGAGGACCTTAAAACCCATGTTGGTAAAGACTTCAACCATGGCTACCAGTTTTCCCGTTTTTCCCGAGAACATTGGACCGCTGATAACTGTTAGTTTACCTTTTTCTTTAATCATCGATTTAGTTTACATATCATTTATTTTTGATTCAAGCTCTGATGAAAGAAGGTACCAATGTTGTACCGTATTTTCTATTTTTCGATAATGAAAAATGTAAGGTACAAGGAGACATATTAGTAAGATGGTTAGAATTCCGAGTAATAAGCTAGGGAGAAATAATAAGATGGATATGATAATTATGGTGAAAAGC
>CAZKZW010000050.1:0-5493 GCA_964557365.1 uncultured Pseudomonadales bacterium
ATGAGGTGGAGCATCTGATTGAAGAGCGGAATCAGGAAATGCAGGCACGATACAAACAAGAAGAAGATAAGTCGCTCTTAGGTAAGTTTAAAAAAGATAAGAAATCGAAACTAGCAGATACGATTAATGCGTATTGGAAGCCAGGTTTGTATGGCCGAACATATGAAGACTTAAGTGACAACGCTAAGGTGAGTATGCCTCAGGGAACTCAGCTTCAGGATGTCTTTAAGGCGATGAAGAAAGAGAGTCGAGAAGACTATCTCAATTGTGATGCATGCGGCTATAAAAACTGCGGCAAAATGGCACTCGCCATCTTTAATGGGTTGAATAAGCCGGAAAACTGTAAGGTTTATAAAGAAAAAGTGATGTGTGAAGAAAAGAGTCTGATTGAGGAGAGAGAACAAGAATTGAAGCAGGAACAGGCCAAGAGCATGCATGCGGAAGAGTTGAAAGCTATGTCCCAACAAATTGTGGCTGAGATTAATCATATTAAAGAATTTAATGCTGGTGCAGATGAGGCAACCATGCGTTTAAGTCAAGTGATGGTGGCTCAACAGCAGGGATTTGCAGGCCTGGTGGAAGAAACCAAGAAATCGTCCAATATCACGAATGATTTTAAGGGGATTGTGGATGCCATCATGATGATTGCTAAACAGACAAATCTTCTCGCTCTGAATGCGGCTATTGAGGCAGCTCGGGCTGGTGAAGCTGGTCGAGGCTTTGCAGTGGTAGCTGAAGAGGTGCGAAAGCTGGCGGATGATTCACAAAAAGAGGTGGAGAAGATTGGTCCGTATTCGGAGCAAATTCGGGCCGCATTCCAAAAGATTGTGGATCAAATTTCAGCTGCTGCAGATGAATATGCCAAGACAACGAAACTGACTGATGAAGTACGGAATAATTCAAAGAAGGTGATAGAAACGACAGAACAGCTCAGTTTAAACGCACAGCAGTTGGTGCGTTAACTTACAAAGGAGTATTTATGATGCCATTTTGGTTTGTGTTGGCTCTGATTTCAGCTGTGTTTTCTGGAGCGGCTGCACTGGTGGAGAAGTATGCAGTCAAGCGGTGGCCTGTTTTTTGGGTCACTTTTTTGATGAGCATTTTTAATTTGGTATTGGTTATTCCCGTGTGGTTTAGTCTGCCCGACAGGCAGTTGACTCCCTATATATACGGGTTGGTGGCGGCAAAATCATTGCTTCAAGCAGGATCGTTTTACTGCATTATGAAAGCATTTGAGGTGGCGGAAATATCTGCTACTCTCCCTTTGATGGCACTGACACCGGCATTGGTAGGAGTGGTGAGTTGGCCATTGTTTGGTGATCGGCTGGGCATGATTGCCATTGGTGGGATTGGATTGACCATGGTGGGAACCTATATCTTGCAGTTGCAGGCAAAACAACGGTTTTTTGACCCTTGGATTAGTTTGTTTAAGACTAAGAGTTCATTGTTGATGGTGACAGCCTTGACGTTGTCAGCTTCTACATCACTGATTGATAAGATGGCGCTGTCTAGAGCCAAGCTGGAACCGTGGCGGTATTTGATTTTGGAGGCATTCTTCCAGTTGTTTGTGTATGGATTTATTTGGTGGTGGAGTAAGCGAAAACAGGCTCAAAAGTCTTTACCGTCATGGAAGACATTGATTGTAAGTGCATTAGTGTTGTCACTCTGTACGATTGCTTGGCGATACACGCAGTTTTCAGCTGTCAAATTGGCTCCGGTTGCGCTGGTGGTATCAGTGAAGCGTCTGTCGATTCTGTTTGCTGCGCTCTTTGGCGGATTATTGTTTAAGGAATCGCATTTGGTACGTCGATTGATTGCTGTTGGATTGTTGTTGTGGGGAGCCTCCATGTTGGCAGGGGGAGCGTAACCCTTCGGTATCGCTCAGGGTGGGGTATACTTAAATAGATATATCAGGAGTTTTTTTTATGTCGGAATTACAAGATCAATTACAGCAGGGTATTGATTTGTTGAATGGCTGGAAACAACGGTTTACCCAAGCGGTGGCAAATGGGGGAACAGGTTTGGTGGTGGAACCATCACCTTTGAAAGATTGGTTGGCTCAGTTGGCGCCAGAATACCAACAAGATCCACGGTTTGCCACTCTGTCTGACTATAATCAACGGGTACAACAAGAAGCGATTCGGATTATTGGTTTGGCGAAAGAGGATCGGATGGATGAAGCTATGACAGGATTAAACTTTAGTGGCGATTTTTACAAGGTGTTGTCTCACCTGACGAACGAATTGACCTATTGGCAAGAAGCATTGGCAGAGTAGGTGGCTATTCATGAAAGATGATTTTTTTAATGAAGCAATACATGAGCTTCAGAATCCGGTAGCAGGGATCCGAGGATTTGCCGGTATGCTCAGGAAAGGCACGTATGGACCACTTCCGGAGAAAATGATTGAACCCGTCTCGATGATTTGGAGTTGTAATGAAATGCTAGTGGAGTTGGTTGATGATTTGTTGAAGATTGCCCGATCAGAAACAAACTCATTTCAAATGAAACAAGAAACGGTGAATGTGACTGAGTTGATCAACAATCGGATTCGGGTGGTTGCTCCAACCGCAATTGAGAAAGATATTGCGATAGCATATGTCCCAGCTGATCCACCCGTGATGGTGAAGGGGGATTCTCAGCGGATTGGGGAAGTGATTCATAACCTGTTGTCGAATGCAGTGAAGTATTCTGAATCGGGAACGATTTCCATTCAGGTAGAGGCGGGTAAAAAATATGCATCAGTGCGGATAACTGATCAAGGATATGGAATTTCTCCAGAGGATCAAAAGAAGTTGTTTGGACGGTTTTTCCGGGCACAGGAAGGGATTACTCATGGGATTCCTGGAACCGGTTTGGGACTATATATTGTTAGGCAGTACATTGAAAAGATGGGCGGGAAAGTGGGCGTTGAGTCGGAATTGGGTAAAGGATCGATGTTTTGGTTCCGATTACCCTTGGCTTGATTCAGAAAGATATTGTTTCACCGAATCAAGAAATTGACTTGCATTGTCGGGGTTAGCGACGTCGAGTTTGGAGTAGATGTCAGTTACTTCCAGAGAACGTAGGGTTTGTTGGACACTGTCGGATACATTTGCCGATACCACAATGATGGGGATACTGGCTAGATTAGGTTCTTGTTTGATCTTACTGATTAACTCAATGCCACTAATAAAGGGCATATTGATGTCGATAGTCATCAAATCAACATGTTGTTCGCGGATAGTAGTCATGGCTAATTCACCATCACTAGCCTCGAGAATGGTGAGATCAGGAAATTGATGAGATAACTTAGCCTTGAACAAGCTACGAATAAACGGCTCGTCGTCCACGAGCAAAATGACTTTGGGCATATGGATTGAGTATATAAGGATTTATTCTGAGGGTGCAAGGGGATGTGAGTTACGTTTACGTAAACTGATGTGGCAGGTCCGAGAGGACTCGAACCTCTGTCAAAGCTTTTGGAGAGCTCTATTCTAGCCACTGAACTACGGACCTATGTTTTCTGCAAAGGTATTATATATAGCACTCAATACCCTGGCAAGGCGAGTATCGTAATATTTAATCTTGCAGCATCCCATGTAATTTGAATGTTGTCGTATTTTTGTGTGAGGTTTTAGGTATGTTTTGGTGAATTGTGATAGTGGGATGTTTGTGACTGAAGACCAATAGGTAATCATTTCTGGTTCATTATGGTATTCGTGCAGATGGAGAAGAACCCTGAATTTTGTTTCAACAAGAGGAAAACCGGTGCGGAATAATGTAAGAAAGGCTCGTATCATCGTTGGGTCTGAATTCATAAAGGATATGTTTGTAAGCGATTTTGATCCTTCAGCCCAGAAGAGGAGGGAACAGTAGATTTGAGCCAATTCTGGAGTGAGCGGATATTTTGAGATGATTGGTGTGATTTTGTTTCGTATTTCTTGATCAAGAGTTGCTCGTTTGTTTTTGAAATGAATTTTAGTTTGCTCGATGCCATATTGCCGCCGTTGTTGAATTCTCTCTTGAGCTTTTTGATCAAGTTCTATCTTGCTTGTCCAGGTGTAGATAGTTCCACGAGGAATATGAAGTGCAGAAGAAATTTCATCAAAAGAATGTCCTGTTTTTCTGAGTTCTATTGCTTGGTTCTTGATACTTTGAGAGTATGACATAGGTTTATATAACCATGATACTGTGTTTCATTTGTGTGAACAACTAGAGGTGATCGTTTATAGTTAACTGTAAACTATTAACTATGCCAACGGATGCATGTGGGCGAGATAACCTCGCCCCTACATGTGATTTATTTCCAAGAAAATGAGGAGGCGATCGTATCCAAGACTTCGAGGTGGGAGGGGGTGGGGTCATCGACATAGAGGGTGACGCCATCATCAGGAGTGTTGGGGCGGGGAAAGATATAGACCCAGTCGTGAAGAGGTTCTTTCTCTCCAATGTCTTTGTCCCGTTTGACCAGATACCCTTGGGTTCCGACCGTGTTGGTGAAGGGACGGATGGCAGTATTGGTGCAGTGAATGCCTGGTCCCATTGGGCCATCGGCATCGCACCAATGGTCATGTTTCAATAAATAATCAGGAGTAAGGCTTTGGGTAAAATTGTCACTTCGAAGCATGAAGGTAACTTTTTCGATGATGGCTGTTTCGTCGTTGGTTTTTACAACGGTGTTGGAGGGGTACTTAAATTGGTAATTTAGTGTGGGATTGACGTAATTTCCGGTTTGATAGGTAGGAGTGGCAGAGGGAAGGGTGGGAAAGGAGATCCCGCCGTCAACTGGCGTAGACGGGCGGGCAAGGGGGAGCGTATAGGGTTGGAGAAACCCCATGAAAAAAGTACCGATCGCAGCCAATGCTTTGGCGATAATATCCATGAGATTAGTATAGCAAGAGTGGGGAAGATTTCCCTCGATTCGCAAATTGCAGTGCTCACGCCCTTCAGCTTCGGTAGGCTCAGCTTCGGATGATTGTGCGCTGAATTTGCTGAAATCTGCGGGAAAGTAAAGAGAAGAATGGTGAGTGAATCGTTTTATTCACTCGAAT
Source organism: uncultured Pseudomonadales bacterium (assembly GCA_964557365.1). GTDB lineage: Bacteria > Patescibacteriota > Microgenomatia > UBA1400 > RBG-16-45-19 > CAZKMY01. The sequence continues at coordinate 5,032 of CAZKZW010000050.1, forward strand.
AGCCGTTTTGTATGTGGACAAACGAAAAAATGAAAACGAAGGGTGAGGTTCGCGAAAAAATGGATTAGAAATATCATTTTTTTCCAAAAAAAACCTCCCGTAATGCGACTTTGACTGTTTGCAGTCAAAACCTGGCGGTGGTTTGGTTCTGGTTGAACGAATGCATTTATTCTTCAGGTGTGCGTATTTGTTTAAAAATAGCACGGGCGGGGTTTTCAGGCATAACTTGCAGTGCCTTTAAAAATGTCGCTAACCCGAGCGAATCAAGCGATTGGACATAATCGAAAACATCCATCATTTGATCTGCTAATTGAGGCGACCATCCCGCAATAACATAATGCGTTTTGATAGGTTTACCACCGATACGACGAGGATTGGCATAGAGCCAGCCGGTGTGAGAAACAGGTTTCTTGCATGCTTGCACAATGTTGTCGACTGAACTTCTGATGGCGCGCCAAATTT
>CAZKZW010000051.1:0-5170 GCA_964557365.1 uncultured Pseudomonadales bacterium
AGCATATATAGAATGTTGGTTATTTTTTCCTGAGGGTGTTTTTTCTGATTTGGGGTAAAATTCTAAACGACGATTTCTTATACACTTTAGGAAGTTTTTCTGGAATATGTGTCTGCATGTCATGTTTGTACATTGTTGGTAGTTGGTCTACGTCTGAAAGCGCTGTTGGATAAGCGCCAAACTCTCCATCTGGTTTTAGTTCAAATGTTTGTTTTGTGTGACGAAATTCTGATGGTAAATCAACGACTTCATCGAGTCCAATGTGGATGATACCTGTGTCTTGTTCGAAAGGATTGCCGATTCCTATAACTGGAGTACCACTGGTTGAATCAAGTAAATCACTTGGTGGTCCATTTATCCATGAATCAACTTCTCCGTTGACATCAGAGCGGTCAAGCTCTTGTTGAGGTGGACGATCCTCAATAGGTATTTCACCCTCTTTGTTTGACATGGCTGGATTATAGCAGGGTGTGTGATGATGATAAAAAAGTAAAAACCAACCCCCTAAAGATATTGTTGACGCATTGTCAACAAAAAGCTACCTTTAAGGGGTCGTGGTTCAAATAAGAGAGATATTTCGTTATCGAGCTAATTCCCGAAATGTAACTTCATTTCCATTCTCCTCAATGTTAAGAAAATTTGTATTTATTGTGTGAAAATCATCGTTTCCCCATTTGGGAAAATCAAAACATCTTTTTGGATTTGGAATAATTAATTCTTTGTCGAGTGTTTCTATTTGTGTGCGGCCTTCGGAATGTTTGATATTGATTATGATAACTGAATTCAATTCATAATCATAATTAAGGTTTTCAGACTCTTTTTGTCCGACGAATATTCGAACACTTTCATCGAAGGTGCGATACTTATCTTTCGAGACATAAACGACTCGATATTTTGTGCCGTACATGGCAACGGTTACTCGTTCTTTCGGAAGTTCTAAGATGTGAAATTCTGTAGGAAATTTGCAGGGAGTATATTCTTCTCCATCGAAAATAATTATTTTGTTTTTCTGTTGCCAATCCATTTGATGATTTTTTTTATGGCGCGGATCTTCGGCTTCAATCAAATAATGTCTGTGTCCATCGGATTCAATTGAGTTTGCAAACAGCTGGAAAAAAATCAGCTCATTTCCGGATCCGTCTGAAAACAGAATCTGAGTTCGATATGGATCCTTATAAAAACGGTATGGATGGCAAATAAGAATTCTTTTTCCGGTGCAACTTATATATGAGAATTTCTTTTCCAAGAGATTCATTTTAACAATTCCTTTTCAAGTGGGATTTGTGGGGACTCGTCGATTGACGGCGACCCAGACACTTATATAGGTGTCCAAATCGCCGTCGACCACGAGCGTGATATCTCTCTTATGTAAACGTGCATGATAAACATATTTGTAGACCAGCAAGCATTTTGCCGGAAACAAAGATGTCACAAGCGAGGATTTTATCCTATATTATGATATATTTCAATATATAGGTTATTTTTTCAGCGTTTTGGGGAGGGATTGGCAGGCGACGCCATTGTTGTCACCATCCAAACGGTTGACGTCGTTTTTGGTGCCACCGACTTTGAGGAAAAAGGCTTGGGCTTCTGGTTGGGTAGCGAAATCATCACAGTTGTATTCATCAGAGCGTTTGCCAATGGTTTTATCAGTGGTGATATTACCAAGCTTATCAAACAAAAGATTGCCGGCTGTATCACGGCCAACTTTTGATTCTTGGAATGACTTGGTTTCCCACAGTTTGCCTAAATCCCAATCATTTTGAGATGTCTCCAAGCCTAGTGCTGCGAGGAGCGCAACAAAAGCGACGACGAGTGCAATTCGGGCTTTTTCCCAGACAAAGAATAAGACAGCCACGATAGCGAGCAGAATAATAATGATCGCCATACGGAGTTTGTGGTTGCCGCGAGCTTGTTGTAATTTTGAAGGACCTGCAGAAGTTTTCTTTGCCATAATCACTTTCCTTTAACTTATTGACACTACTATACATCGTAATACAAACAAATAATTAGGAAAGACTGACAATGGTGGATTCAACGGCAGTGAGGCGATCTTCGTGATTGTCCAATTGATCGGTATGCTCAACAATTTTGTGGTTGGCGAGAACTAATTCTTGTTGAGTGTCGGTGGTGACTTTGAGAATTGCATCGAGGCGAGTAATCATGTCACTGCGGAAATCAGTGAGTTGAGTTTTCACTTCTTCTTTGACTTCTTCATGAATAATGGTACGGACTTCGTCTAAATCTGACTGCGTGAGCATGGGGTCATTAAACCATTGGGAATTCTTCGTTTCAAGTACTGCAACTACTGATTTTCTCTGCGGATGATGCATTTTTATTTCTTGTTTTTATATCGAGAAAAATATCTGTTTACACATTTTTTTGTTCTGTATACAATGGTTATAAATAAATATTGAGTTGATGTATGCCTCGAAATCAAGAATTGCCGCATAGAGCTGCTCGAACGTTGGAACGGTTTTTTGATGGTCAAAATCCGTATGATGATGCACTACAAACAGTAATGGGAGTGTTGGCTGTTAATCCTGATTTATCAATGGCACAAATATTTGGCCAAATTGCTTTTTTAAAAGGCAAAGGAAAATCTCACTGTTCTGGAGCGATTGACGGCAAGATGAAGCGGACCTAGGCCGTTTCAGGTTCGGTAAATTCTTCCCCTTCTTCGACGGGGGCGGCGGCTACAATTTGATCCCCTTCTTTGGCAAAGCGCATCAGGATCACACCTTGGGTGGGACGCTTCAATTCAGGAATGTTCTTTAGGGGAAGTTTGATTATTTGGGCTTCTTTGGTGGTAATGATGATGGATTCAATGGTCTGATCCACACCAATCGCTGCAGCTAAGTTACCGGTTTTTGGGGTGACTTCCATAACCTTGACGCCTTGACCACCGCGATTTTGCACGGGGTATTCGGAATATGGGGTGCGTTTGCCCATACCCTTTTCGGAAATGACCAAGAGATCGTGGAACCATTTTTTGCGTTTGTCTTCAGGGATGATGGGATTGGGATCGATAGATTCAACCGCAATTACATGGTCATCGCTTTTAAGCAAAATGCCTCGAACACCTTTGGTGTCGCGAGCTGTCGATCGAATTTGACCTTCATCAAAGCGGATAGATTTGCCTGTGTAAGAGACGAGTAAAAGGTCGGTTTTGCCATTGGTGAGACCGCTCCAGACTAAATTATCTTTTTCTTCCAGGATGATGGCGATGATACCGGAAGTACGAATGTTTTGGAATTCTGATACGGCGGTTTTTTTGACGGTGCCATTGGCAGTAACCAAACAAATATATTGATCTTTAATATCTTCCAATTTGCTACTGACCGTAATCAGACTTTGGACTTGTTCATCTTGTTCAATATTAATGAGGTTGATGATAGCTTGGCCTTTTGCCTGGCGAGATACTGATGGCAGCTCGTGGACTTTGAGTCGGAAGACTTTACCTTTGTTGGTGAAGACTAATAAGTTGTCGTGTGTACTGGCGGAAAGGATGTGAGTAACTACATCATCTTCTTTGGTAGCCATGCCCGTGACACCTTTGCCACCGCGACGCTGAGTGCGGTAGGTGGAGGGAGGGAGACGCTTGATGTAGCCCGATTCAGTCATGGTGATAATACAGGGTTCCAAGGGAACAAGATCTTCTTCGGAGAATTCACCAATCTTACTTTTGATCAATTTGGTACGGCGTTCATCACCGTACAACTGGGCTAATTCTTTGATTTCATCGCCAATCACTGCCAGCATCTTGGTAGCATCAGACAGTAAGCCGATGAGATATTCGATCCGGGCTTGCAGCTCTTTGTATTCATCTTCAATTTTCTTCCGTTCCAAAGCGGCTAATTTTCTCAGTTGCATGTCCAGGATGGCTACTGCTTGACGTTCGGACAATTTAAACTTGGTCATTAACCGTTCTTTGGCGGTGTCGGCATCGGGTGAGCTACGAATGGTGTTGATGACTTCATCTAAGTGATCAAGCGCAATAAGCAAACCTTCAAGGATGTGAGCACGATCTTGGGCGGCAATCAATTCATATTGAGAGCGTCGACACACAACGAGCTGACGGTGGTGAACGTACTCAGTCAGAATTGTTTTTAAATTCATGACTTGTGGCACACCTTTGCTACTCAAGGCCACCATATTCGCGGGGAACGAACTCTGCATTTCGGTGTATTTAAACAAGTTGTTGAGGACTGCCTTAGGTTTGGCATCACGCTTTAAGTCCACCACAATTCGCATACCATGGCGGTCCGATTCATCTCTTAGATCAGCAATACCAATAATTCGTTTATCTTTGACAAGGTCGGCAATTTTGATAATCAAGTTCGCTTTGTTCACTTGATAGGGAATTTCGGTGATGACAATTTGAGCCCGACCCTTGTCATCTTCATCAATATCAGCTTTGGCGCGGACTAAAATACGGCCGCGACCAGTCAAATAGACTTGAGAAATTTCTTTCCAGTCATACATAATGCCGCCCGTGGGGAAATCTGGCCCTTGAATGTGTTCCAACATGTCTTCGATAGTGGTATCTGAGTCGAATTCACCCACCAAACTCAGCGGATCGGCATGAGCAATATCTTCAGGGATAGCGGTATCAGCCTTTACGGATTTGCCTTTTTTGATCAAGCATAGGATGGCGTTGGTAACCTCGCGCAAGTTGTGAGGGGGAATTTTGGTAGCCATACCAACGGCAATACCTTCGGATCCCATCAAAAGTAAGTTGGGAAGTTTGGCGGGTAGTACCACAGGTTCTTGTTGAGAACCATCAAAGTTGTCAATAAAGTCGACGGTGTTTTTGTCGATATCACCCAACATTTCTTGGGTGATTTTGGCAAGCCTGGCTTCGGTGTACCGCATGGCGGCAGCACCATCACCATCGACAGAACCAAAGTTGCCATGACCATCAACCAATTGATACCGCATAGCAAAATCTTGAGCCAAACGAACCAGAGCACCATACACAGCACTATCACCGTGAGGGTGATATTTGCCCAAGACTTCTCCGACAATACGTGCACATTTCTTGTAGGCAGAATTGTGGGTAATACCCATATCCTTCATGGCAAAGAGAATGCGGCGATGAACAGGCTTCATGCCATCCCGAACATCAGGAAGGGCGCGGGAAACGATCACGCTCATAGCGTAATCGAGA
>CAZKZW010000052.1:0-5010 GCA_964557365.1 uncultured Pseudomonadales bacterium
CAACCAAGATCAGTGCCGGTGATTTCCTAGCCCCCAGTGACATTCCGGGTATGGCCCGACCCGCCAAGTGGGGCGACATGATCATCGGTAAAGCCCTCGAACCTTGGTTCCCTGATTCAGACAAATCCACTGTCTTGACACTTATCAACGATCCTTCTCCCTACTATCCCGTTCTCACCCGTACACTCGATCAAGTCAGTACCATCGTTGAAGGTGCTACGTACATGGCCAAAACCGTCATTGACAATGTCACGGTCACCAACAATCTCACATCAGTATCCATCGACACCGACAAATTCAGCACCAACACCGCCAGCATCAGTGGTCATCTCACAGTCAACACCGCCACTGTCAGTGGATTAGTCGCCGGTACCATCGATGTGGCCACCTTCTCGGCCCAAACAGCATCGATCGCCGGCACCCTCTATGTTGCCCATATCGAGAGTCCCACCATCACTGATGCTATCTCTACCCTCTCCGCCCGCATTTCCGCCCTTGAATCAAAGAAGGAAAAAATCTCACCCTCCCCCATCCCCGACTATTCCTATCTCGACACCATGATTGCAAGCCTGAGCGCAGCGAAAAAAGGCGCAGTCGAGTCTAACTCGACCACCCTAGAACTTCCCCTAACTGCCACCGAATCAGCAAGTGTTAGCGTAGCCGAGTTTGACTCGGCCTCAATCTCCGCCGTTCTTGCCGATGCTGATTTAGGTGTGTCATCTGTGATGATTAACAACTTCCTCTCCGTCACTGGTGAATCCATCCTCACCAATGTTTCCGTCAACGGTACACTCACTGTTGGTAATTGGCAAATTAATGCGACAGAGTCTCAACTTTCCTTCGGTGATCTACTTACGCTCGACTCCACGGGCAATCTCGTCACTATCACTGGTGATTTGAAAGTCACTGGCTTGGCCGATCTCAACCAACTCACTTCGGTTGACGCAACGATCTCAGGAACCCTAACCGTGGATACTATATATAACAAACAACTCGAACAGCTCGCTTCCCAAAGTGCAGATCTTGCCGCCCAAGTAGCTTCACTCTCAGCGGTTTTGGGAGTAGCTACCCAGAGTGCAACTCCTCTCTCCCCCACGTCCTTTGTCGCCCCACCTGCCCGCCTGTCTACGTCAGTTGACGGCGTGGGCTCCTCTCCAGCCACTCGATCTGCCAACCTCCCAATCCCTCTGGAAGAATTCCTCTCCACCCAACCTTCCCCTTAGTCCCCTCACTTTCCCTTGAGATTCCAACACCTAATAAGATACGTATATTACACGTATATATTTGATACAATTTACGTAATGTAAACATGATAAAACGTAAATAAAATGACAATGTATATACATGATCAAAAAATCATAGTACAATGGAGTCAGACAAAGAATGAGTTACTCAAGAAAGTGCGGGGAGTATCCTTTGAACAAATTGAGGGCATTATTGAATCAAATCGCACTCTTGAATACAGCAAGCATCCAAATCAACTCATTCATCCAGGACAATACATAATGTATGTTAATTTAAACAATTATGTATATGCCGTTCCATTTATAAAAGTTGGACAAATCATATTCTTAAAAACCATCTTTCCAACCAGAAAGATAACAAAACAATATCGAAAGAAAAACAAATTATGAAAATGACAAAAAAAATGTTTGAACCTTTTGATCAAGAAGAAAAAGAGTTAATGGAATCACTTGAAAACGACGAGTGGATCTCGGTTCCTCCAAAAGAATTGAAGGAAATGAAAGACTTACTTCAACAAGCTGTCAAAAATACACGAGAATTACGAAAACAAATTAACATCCGACTCAATCCATCAGATGTCTTGGCTCTCAAGGAAAAATCCAGCAAACTAGGTATGCCATATCAAACCCTCATCAACACGCTCATTCATCAATACGTCACCGGCAAAATCACTCTGACTCTCTAACCCCAATAAATAATATTTCCTATGTGGTCTCCCTAAAAACATGCGTTTCCGATGTACTCTCCCTTAGTTTAAGGGAGAGACGCCCAAAGGGCAGAGAGAGTTGTTGGGAGAAAGGGACCTTTCAGGGATAGGGAGTTATCCCCTCCGCATACAAAACGGCTTATCACCTGCCCACCACATTCGTCATTCCAGTCAAGGCATTGCCACCAAGCGATAGCTTTATCTGGAACCTATATCTTAATAAACTACACAACGCATGGATCCCCGACCCGCCTTGCCGGCGAGGCAGGTGCAAGGCAGTTGGCCTCCTCGAGGATGACGAAAGTATTGACATTTTATGCATACTAATTTACCATACATAATATATGGCTTCATTTGAGTGGGATGAAGATAAAAATCAAGAAAACATTAAAAAACATGGCGTTAGCTTTCATGAGGCCCAACAAGCATTTTCAGATCCACATAGATATATTTTTAAAGATGACACCCATAGTACGGAGAAAGAAACTCGATACTACTGCCTGGGAAAAGTTAATAACGTAGTCTGTACCATCAGATTTACCTATCGATACACAACTATTAGAATTTTCGGCGCCGGATTCTGGCGCAAGGAGAAGAAAACATATGAGCGACAAGCTAAAAATCGGTGATACTGTTGAAGGCACTTTCGGAAAAATGACTCTAATAGAAGATTTTCTCCCTCCCCCCAACGAGTTGATCTTCAAAAAAGAGCCTGAAAAAGTGAAAGTCACCTTAACTCTTGAAAAAAGAAGTGTTGATTTCTTTAAAAAAGAAGCTGATAAATTGGGTGGGTCATATCAGCGAATGATGCGAAATCTTCTCAGCGACTATGCTGACAAATTCACTCGCTCCAATCCCCAAAAATGATTTCTCATTTCCAATGTATTTGTCCCTCCGCATACAAAGCAGCTAATCAAGTAAGCAATTGATGCATTCATCATAAAAGCGATTAATGTTTGAGCCAAAACGTCCCGCCATTGCGGGACCATGGCGAGTTTTAATCGCATAAATAAATCAATGCTTACCTGAAAGAACTTTGTCGCGGGGTCTTTCTTGCTTCATTCTTTAGACAAGTAAAGAATGAAGAATAATCTTCTTTGCCCCTTACTCCAAACCATCAATTCTTAGTATGATTAAGACATCCCTTAATCATGCCCGGGAGATTTTTACGTGGATAGGCGCTTAAAAAAACAACTTAAAACGCTTCAAAAATACAGGAAATTTCTCCTGCCCATTTCTCTTGGTTTCTTTCTTATCCTGCTTGCTACATGCTACTTACTACTTTCTACTCATCAACGCTCTTCAAAGAGCATTGATGTTCCCTCCTTCCACAAAGCTCCACTATTGTCTGGTTGGGATTACCAATCCAACAGCGCCAGTCCCCTCCAAGTCTCAGTCAAATCCACCAATGCCGACGACGCGGTCAAAATCCAATACCAACAATCCAATGTATCGTTCGGCGTTCCTCTGGCCAACGCCACCGTGACTCAAAGCAAACCCAATGAATTGGAATACACCGCCAAATCAAAAGAAGTCAAAGTCAAATACACCATCGAGCCATCCCGCCTCAAAGAAGCCATTATTCTCGCCCAAGCACCTAAAAACAATTCATTCACCATTCCCATCAAACTCAACAAAGCCGAAATCCAACTTGCTCCCGACAATACTCCCGTGATTGTGGATTCTAAAGATAAACACTACCTCTTCCACATCGAAAAACCCTTCGCCGTTGACGCCAATGGTGTGGTTACCTACGCCGCCAAATATCGCCTGGAAACCAAAGATAAACAACCCAAAACCATTTCCTACACCAATGATCCCGGCAAAATGACGCTACTCGGCGCCTACAAACCCATCTCTATCCCCAGCAAACAATATCGCTTAGTCCTCGAGGTCGACTCCGAATGGCTCAACGATCCTGCTCGTGCCTTCCCTATCACCATCGACCTCACCGTCGTCCACGACACCACTTCAGAATTCACCACAGGTCAAATGAATCGCGTTACCGATACAGGTTCAGGTTCTTCCCCTTCCCTCGAAACCTATTACCAAGAACTCCCCGCCGACCAAAACACGGTCGGTCTCTGGCATATGAATGAATCCTCAGGTAACGTTCTCGATTCCTCCGGCAACGGGAACACCGGCACTCCTACTGGGACTTCAGTAGTCTCTGGATTCCTCGGTAACGCGAGAAGTTTTAATGGAACCAGCGATTACATTACTCTATCCACTTTGCCAACAGCGGGAACAACTAGTTTTTCAATTGAATCTTGGATAAAAACTGGATCAACTGGAGCAAGAAAAGAAATTGTTAGTTATGGAACAACAACAACAAACAATGCATTATATTTTTTTGTAAATGCAACGAATCAAATTGGTTTCGATTTATACAATACTGTAGGTCCATCATCAACTGCAACTGTCACAGATAATACTTGGCATCATGTAGCTGTAATCAATAACAACGGAAGGGTTCAATTGTATGTTGATGGAATTGCATCCGGAGCAGAAGTGGCAATGTCGCCAAATATCACAAACACTGCCACGAGTTATCGAATTGGAAGAACATTAGGCACAGGCACATATTATTTCAATGGTTCTATCGACGAAGTCCGTATCAGCAACATTGCTCGATCTCCCGAACAAATCAAGGCTGATGCCTCCCGCCGCCCTGCCTCCACCTACACTTCTCCTGTCATCGACTTCACCAAATCAGTAAGTAGTTGGAATCCCCTTTCTTGGACCGAATCTGGAGTATCCACTGGTGAGGGTGAAACCCCCTACAGCACCACCGGTCTAGTGGCTCAATGGAACTTTAATGAAACCTCCGGTACCACCGCTGCATCTGGCGGTACGTGTGGCGCCACCTGTAATGGCACGCTCACCAGTTTCGCTTCCACTGCTTCTCAAGACCAAGCTCCGCTCACTGGTTGGACCTCCACCAACCGTCGTTGGGGTGTTGGGGCTTTAATGTTCGATGGCACTGATGATTATTTCACCCTAACAAACAACAGTTCTCTCCAATTTACTGGAGATATGTCCTTTGAAACATGGATTAA
>CAZKZW010000053.1:0-4774 GCA_964557365.1 uncultured Pseudomonadales bacterium
TCATTCTCCCCGCCTCAGTGAGCTTTCTCACCTGTTCCGGGCGCAACAGATCCAAGCCTTTTTCTTTCCCAATTTTATACACCGCCTCCAAGATATCCAACTCTTCTTCTGGAGATAATGTTGGTTGGTTTGATATGGGTTGATCGCTCATGTAAGTATCCACGTCCTATATTCTACCATTTCCCTTGAGGTAGTACCACAATTTATTTACACCCCCATCATAACAAGCAAAAACAGCCCCAAACAAGCCCCATTCCCTCTGGTAAAATAGTTCTATGGCCGACCCCAGTCGTAATGATAGACAATCCAGAATTCTTACTCAAAGAGAAAACGCCTTAAGACTCATTAGGGAATTGCGCTCTCACCCCAATGACAAAGCGCTTGAAGCTGAACTAAAACAAGTCTTCGAACTGCTCAACACCGACACCTCTATCGATCTCTTCAAACAACTTCCCACCAACGAAAACGAATGGAAAAAAGTTGTTTCTCTGCTTGAAGGGGAGGAATTATTTCGCGTCCAAGTCAGAGGTTTAGAAGAGCTTCAACAAGACGTAACCAAAGCCCAAACCGAAGCTCCTTCCACCATCGATAGTCACAACTTACAAGACATTCTGGAAAAGAGTAAGGCCGCCAATGAATCCGTTCGAAAAGCAACTTTATTGGGTCAATCCGTAAAAAACAACACAGAAGCATCGCTTCGGGGCATATTAAGTAAATACAACGTTATTGATAACACACAGATTGAAATCATTCTTAAAAATCCCAAGGTTCAAGCCCAATTAAATAGCCGTGCAGCCGCCACTCACCTTAATGCATACCAAAGTATTGACGGGTATTGTGCCGCTGAAGCTCAAGGCATCATCAACACAAATGGCCCCATTCGCATGCTTGTCGAAGCTGCCATCGGTGCTACTGCTCGAGAACTTAAGACTAAACAATCAAAAGAAATTGAGTCGTTCAAAAATGATGAAAAACGCGTTCGCGAATATGCTGCTGAAAAAATCCAAACCGAACTTCAACAAAACTATGCCAAATCAATTGCTCAAGAAAAAGCTTTGGTTGAGGGGTTTAAAGAAATTGAAGAAAAAGAAGTTGATGGCAGAAAAACGAATAATGCACAGAAATTACTTGAAGAATCAGTGTTTAAAAATGGTGTTTCAGAAGGCAATCGCCCCTCGCTCAAACCTCAGCTTAAAGCACTTCTCGCTGAAGCGAATATTTCCGCCACCGACGCTCAAATTGCTCAAGTTGAAGCTCATTTAGACCCGTATTTACTGACTCGAATTACTATTGACAGCAAAGAATCTCGCGCCATTGTCGGAAAAGCCCTAGCGCAATCTGGATTATTGAGTGATTCTTTTGAAACACAACAACAAATTACAAATGATACCGCAGAATTTTTTTCCGCCAATCACAGCGCTTTAACCAGCAAACTGAATGGTTTCCGCCATGCCATTGAGGAACGAGGCATTACCACCACCTCCTTCACCCAACGACTATCTGCTGAGGGGTATTCCAGCAACGACATTCTTTTTGACGCTCTAAACCCCGACCAATCATCCCACTCATTTAGGTTGCCCGACACATCTCAATTTCACTTTGCCGAACAAGCCATGCGGGTGTACAAAAACCCTAAACTTATCAATGACCCTCGATTTGTCCAAGAATTCTTTTCCGGCACCACCGGCACGCCCAATGAATTATTTCAGCGGTGGGAGCATTTAATCGGCTCTTCAGAAACAGGAGCTCCGTCAGGAATTATTTCCAACATTAGATCTTGGGGACAAACCAATCTTTCTCAAGCGCAGGTCGGTCTAAAAAGTTTTGGCGAGGGGGCTCGAGCTTTTTTTGAACCCATTGGTAAAGGATTAAGTAAAATTGACGCGAGTGCCGTTGGTAATGGGCTGCGCAGTTTTGGCTCCTCCGCAGTAAATTTTGCCAAAACTGTTGGGCCTCAAATTTGGCAAGGAATTGTGAGTGTTGGCAAAGGTGCTTGGGCTGTCTTGGGGGAAGCTACCACAGCTACCGCAGCCGCCGCAACTGGAGCAGGAGCGTCCGCCGGATGGATTGTAGTCGTCATAGTGGCGATTATTGCTGTATTGATCGGTATACAGATTTTCTTCCCCAGCGCCACCACCCAAGCCCGCACCAACCTTGTTCCACTTCAGGCTGGAGTAGCCACTTCACCAGAAGATCCCAACTACATCGCGCTTATCTGTAAGCCTGGCGAACCCGACTGTCCCGCAGCTTTCTGCGAAGACTGCGAATGGCCTGTCAAGTGTGGTCCCGTCACCCAATGCCCCGGCGGTTCATATTCACATGCAACTTCAAACGCTATCGATTTTGGCATGAATGGGTGTCCGGCTGTTCAAATGGGAATTTACAGCCAAGTCTCGGGAGTTGTAAGAACTGTATCCATGCAGTATCAAGATGGCAGTGGCTATGCGGGAAGTAGTGAAGGGTATGGCAACTACATTGACATCACCTACACCGATCCCACCACTGGTCGCGAATTTATTCTTCGGTATGGCCACGTAAGTAATCAGGAGTCCAATAATTTTACGCCCGCTCTTAGAGTTGGCCAAAACATTTCTCCAGGGCAAATTATTGGATATGCTGATCATACAGGCAACTCCAGCGCTGCTCATCTCCACTACGAACTCCGTGCCGTCGACGGCGGTAAGGCCCCCAGCATTACTACGCTCGTACAAGGAACAAACTGCAACTAACGTGTATGAAACTACCAAAACTAAATATTAAAATCACCCTTATTCTTCTCCTCATCGTTGGAGCCATCAGTCTCTATCTGATCCAAAATAATAATCATAAGGAAACCCTGATTACAACCAACTTATCCACAATTTCCAAACTACCACTCGGACCCATGGAAAATGAGTCTCAAAACATTGATTACTCCACCAACCTTTCTGAGCAAAAAGCCACCCCCCCTGTTTTTGAGTATCAAGCCACTGCTTCCCCCATCACCGATCAAAACATTGCCCTTCAGTTCGGATTCGCACCAACAGACTACAATAAATCGGCCAATATGTGGTTTTCTCCTCAAATAGGTCGATTTGGAACCAACGTAATTGTTGGTTATTACTACTTCCAGCCAGCCACTGCTACCGCAGCCACTGACACAACTGCCTTGCCATATAAAAAAGCCGACCAATCATTTTCCTCCTACCTCAACCGGCAGTTGTCTCCGCCACCCGAAAAGCTGACCCTCACCGACATCCAGTACGTCAAATCAAATGAATACAATGTTCGACTCGTGTCATCATATACGCTCGCCAATCAAACACGCCTCTATTACGGATACCTTCTCGACAAACTTCCACTCTTCATGTCAACACGTCCGCTTGCTTCCGTTACGGGAGTTTTGGATGGTGAGGGAAAATTAATTAACCTCACCTTGTATCAATTCCCCACCATCACACAAAAAAAAGCTATTTCACCCATCACACAAGCAGAGGCAGTTGAACTACTCAAACAAAATAAGGGAACACTTATCTCCGCCACATCCTCCAAACAAACCGAAAATTCCCCAACACTAAATTTCTCCAAAGCCACTATTTCCCGCTCCGAACTCGTCTATATATTCATTGCGGACCAGTCTCGCATCGTCCCCGTATACCGTTTTTTTGGGACTGCCCCCAGCCTTTCTGCTTCGCTCGTCTATAATGTATGTTATCTTGTTCCAGCTACTAAATAGGCCAATATGAACCAACACGCTGTCCCACAAAACGTCACCTCGTATCAATTCCGTTTGATCGGGGACATGACTATCCAACAATTTATTTATCTCTCGGTAGGTATTGGCGCGGCCATCTTTTTCTATTACACCAATCTCTTTGCTCCCATCAAATGGATGTTGATTCTAGGTAGTGCTATGTTAGGTTTTGCTGTTGCCTTCCTCCCCCTAGAAGAACGGCCGCTTGATCAATGGATCACCAATTATTTCAGGGCTATCTACAAGCCTACTCTTTTTACCTGGAAAAAAGAGCCTCGGCTCCCCGAATATTTTTCCTATACTCCTTCTGGAACCATCCTTCCTGGAGATATCCAAGAAATGTCCCGCGTTGCCACCCTCAGACGCCAACAAGGACTCCGCTCATACCTTGTGACCCTCCCAAGCGACCAAGCTAACTCACTCGACTCATTTGAGAAATCCGCCGTCTCTGGAGTCATAGACATGTTTGACGTTTCTACCCCTACCACCTTCATTCCCACTGCCCCCCTTAGTGTTTCTACCCCATCAGTTCTCAACATCGATCTCGCCGCACCTGTTTCAGACACAACCATTGATCAATCTCCTGCTGCGGCCGCCACCCTTCCCACACAACTTCCTCCCATAACCAGTGGGGTTATTGTTGATATTCCTATTCATATTGAAAAAACAAAATCTCTTCAAACAGTTCCGCTTACTCCAGAGCCAACAGCCTCCCCGCCAGACAATCTTCAATCTTCCACACTTACTATCGAAGATCTTTCCTCTCCATCAGTCGTTGCCACCACCTCCTCAAACCTTCCATTCCCATCCTCCCCTACTACACCAAACACGCTTGTAGGAATGATTCTGGATCAAGATGAAAAAATAATCGATGGAGCCATTGTTGAGGTCATCGACGAATCCGGTCTTCCGGTTCGTGCCACCAAGACAAACCAGTTAGGGCAATTCTTTTCCACCACCCCACTTCGCCGCGGCAACTATCGTCTAACAGTTGAAAAAACCGGACACGTCTTTGATACAATCGAAGTAACCTTATCGGGA
>CAZKZW010000054.1:0-4756 GCA_964557365.1 uncultured Pseudomonadales bacterium
GCTCGTTTCTGGATAAGGGGATCTATCTCACGAATTTTATTATCAAGAATAAGCTGGTCCTGCGGTGCAACCAGAATGTACTTCATCCTTCTGTAAAAACCTAATGCATAGTCCATATCCTCATATTGACAGGTAGGAACCGGCTTTAAAATAAACTTCCTGATTTGCGCTTTTGTTTTTCCACCAAGTGCAGATTCTTTTGAACATGGACAGTTATCATAACGATAAATACCATCATCTGCGGTCCAATCACGTTTATACACATTACCATTGCGCATATTAAGCGGAAATAAATCACGGGAATTCGCTTCATCAAACGCCGCCCATCCCGGACAACGAGTCTCTAATGTCCTTGCCATATACTCTTCATTTTCACCGTTACTATAGAGCATTAATGCAGCTTTGCGAATTGCTGAACTATTCTGACCAAACTTTGCAACGTTATACATTTTAGGAGGAAAATGTTCATAAGCAATTTTTGAACCTATCGCAGATCCGCTCAACCAGATACTTTCTTGGTCTTTCATTCTCCCATCTTCTACAAATGCAAATGATATAATCGTGCTTGCACTATCAGAGAGATACGGATCTCGCCAGTATTTCAGATCATTATCGTTAGGATTATTGATTGATTGTGATTTTTTGTTTGATGCTGAATCAAATGGAAGCTTCAGATCATCGTGAATAATCGGTTGTCCCGTTGTAAAGTCACGTGGATAATACCACACTTCAGGATAAATATGTACCTGCCAGTAACCGAGGTTTCCAGTTTTGTAGTCAAGTGCTTTCGGATCAATAATTTTTTTATAGTAGTACTGATCATCACAATACTCGGTAATATCATCACCACCAGCGTCAATGTTACTAATTGATTTAATGGATATATCAGAACCATCATTAAGATTTTCGGTGAGGGTTTTAATATCATTTTTATTAGTCTGCCGGTAATAGTAGGTTTTTCCGGCACTCTCGTCCTCTACTTCAAAAGTAAAGTCTTGCATGTCATTCATGTTTTTACCACGGCGTAGCCATACCGCAGGTTTTGCTTTTGTATACCCGCTACCATCGGTTATTTCTTTATTCAAACGTTCTATTCCATCTCGCGGACGGTCGTAGGTTGTTCTAACCGTGCCCTGGATTTTTTCAGCGAAAGAGTATTTATTGTTGCCAAAGGAATCAATTATTGCTTTGTTAAGTGACCATACCGTGTCGTTGTAGGTCTGGTAGGCGATATCAACACCTTTTCTTTGATTAATCGAATCGAACTTGACAGTAATTACTCTATTGAAAATCTGTTTTTCAATATCTTTAACAACTTCCGCTGTACCCCAGTAATCTTTATAATTGAGGTTTGCCCAAGCAATTTTTATAAATCTTTTTCTTTCATCAATTTCATCAGAAAATTGAATAACAACGACTTCGGATGGGATGAGCGGAAGTACCGAAGGATATATTCTTTTATTAGAACCGTCTGCAACAATCCAATTTGAACCCCATAAAGGAAATTCTGCTAATGATTTACTTAATCCTAATGAAACATCCGACAGAATTATCAGAATTATCATAATATAGCGTATCATTTTTTATCCTAAACTTATGTTTTACTGTATCTGCTTTTGTTATCATTCCACCACGTGAATGATAGTAAACAGTGTCACTTTTTGTGAAGTAATGTATTGAATCGACATAATTAATGCTGTTATAGTAACCAGAGAAGCAAACAGTATCATTTACATAATGTTCAATTTCTGGTTTTCTAATACTGTAACCAAAAATATCATTTTGAATCCAGAATGCTCTTCCCTCAGCAGTTACTGTGTCTACAACCTGAGTCCACTTCCCTATCAGATTAGAAGTATACACAGGAGGTGTCACCGGATTTTCATCCTCACATCCCGTAAATAGAGCAAACATAATACCAATAACTGACAGTGAAAGTAGCAGCTTTTTCATTCAAAACCCCTTTGTAATTGAGAAATCGTTGTCGTGTCCACCGCACACACCTGGCGCTGCAGTGAAATCACTATCTGAGCATAACGCCCGTTTGGAAAATACTTTAAATATAAATTGATATCTTCCAAAGATCTGGACAAGATCGTTTTATTATAAATGTTGTTTTCGATACTCTCAAACAGCTTAAAATCATCCTCTGGAAACCGTTTGTAGTATTCTTCGAAGATCGGAGCATCAAACTTACTGAGTAAATATTTCCGGCAGCTTGCCTTAACCGACTGAACAAGCTTTGCATCTTCACCAAACCTGAATGTATACTCATCAAGCTTTGCAAACGATGGTTTTCTAAGAATCGATAACCGCATCTTTTGTGCAGCCTTTTCTTTTAACTGCACAATATCCTCCGTGAAGATATCCGGATACATCTTTGAAAACGCATCGAGAGAGTCATACTCTGCATTAGCACTCAATTCAAGAAATCGTTCCTGAAACAGAGCCTTGACTTTATCTGACGTTACCTGTTTATACTCTTCGGTAAGGTTTTCGCAACGCATAATGTCCCTGTACACATCAAGACTTGGAGGTGTCATCAACGAATCACATATATATAATAGACGCTTTTTATAGTGTAAAACGCTATCATTATTATCATTATTATTTCTTTTTTTGTACATTGAAACTTTCTGATCTGCATTGCAAATACTGGACAATACTTCTTTACTCTCTGCGGCTGCCTTATCACTTTTTACTACCTTTAGTAAAGAATCAATCTCACAATATTTGGGCTTTATCGACACACTTCCCCGGTCCAGGAGAATATTTCTGAACTGGTCTACTGCTACGGTAGCAAATTGCTCAAAAATGACAAAATCATTAGATTTGTATGCTGCCATCAAATCAGAATACGTCTTTTTAAAGAGCTTCTGTTCTTTTGATGTAAGTGGTTTGTAAGAATACTCTGCTACTACTCCCACACTAATTACCAGAACGAGAAGAATACTTCGTATATTCATCTTTTGCCCCCTCCAATTGAGCAGTGATTAACGCAGAAGGGTATTGCTCCACTATCCCTTCCAGTGCCTTTACACGAACGCTATACGCCCGCTCTTTGTCATTTCCCCAATGGTCATTCCTTGCAATCGAAATCTCAGCAAGTGTTTTTGCCCCTGAGTACTGTTTTTTTACAAGTAGACAGTAACTTTTTATAGCAAAAAGCGATCCGTTCTCGTATATCTCAATTCCTTTATTTGCATAAAAACAGCAGCTATCAATATCCATAACCCAAAAGCATTCTGCTTTTCTCCATAAAAATTTTCCCCATGTACGTGCTTCCTCTTTTGTGAGAGGATTGCGTACATATAGCCCTTCTGGAGGTGCTTGCATGCAGGGGTCATCATTAATAACCTTAATTGGAATCAGTGTATCCACGACAGGTAATTGACGTTTTCTCACAACCACATTATGTTTCACAACCACCGGGGAATTCTGAACACGAATCGAATCAACACTTTTCACCGTGTCACTATTCTGTTCTACCGTATCAACAACAGCCAGATCCGCGCTAGAATCATCTGATACAGAAAACGATGTATCCACAGTTTCCGTATCAACAACATCTGTTTGTTTGTCAACTGATAGTTCCGGCCGCACATCATCAAACGAATCCTTTTGACTGCTACATGACGCAACTATCAATAGACAGCTAATTATTAAAATATGCATGTACAGCTTCATTGCCACCTACCATTGAGGGTATAATGTTTATAAGAACGATGAGGACAATTCCAAACGCAACATATGAGTAAATCCACCCGATAGGAATGGAAGGCGTTAGCTTTTTAAACCAGATATCCCACTTTGTATACATGAGTATTCCTACTGAGAACATGCATACCCAGAGTATGATTCCCCACATTTGTAATGCATACTGCATTAGTACTACCCCGCAAATAAACAGTGCAGCACTGATAAGCATTCTTTTAACCGTGAATTTTTTTACGTTGGAAGTCTTTACTTCTGTAATCGGAACCATCTTATGCAAAAAGTAAAGAACCGCAACGCCAACAACCGCAAGTATCATTGCACCATTTGCAATGAACCATTGCACAGCCATAATTTTCTTTGCATAGTGAAAACTTTGGCCGATTTCATACAATTCTTTTACTGAAACCATTGTAGAATCAATCATTGTATCACAACCTCCGATGTAATAAGAATTTCAAACTGTGTTCCCTGTTTGACAAGAACAGTATTCGGAAAATCACCTCCAAGGCGAGTTATCTCGTTTTGAACACCGCTTACCGATTGCTCAACGACACCTGACACAATTGCATCTCGTGTGTCAACTCGTCCCTGATCCCCGCCTTTGAGCGACCATGCAAGGAATCCGCCCCCGATGGCCGCATTAATTATGGCCGGGCCGAGCCTTTTTATCATATGATTTTCCACGTGCCCGCTGAGCCCAGGATATCCATTTTGTACCTGTCCTTCAAGCGAAAACTCCTTATTAGAAGGGCTAATAATCTTTTGCACCGTTACATTAATCCGGTCTCTTTGATTACTACCACTCTGACAAATAAGCTTATACCCTTTTACTTCAAATGGTCTTACGACCGTAGCCGTAAACACGCCAGGATGATCCGAGTTTACATCCTGATCAAGTACTGCGAGGATACGCGATCCTGCGGGTATACGCGTATTGAGAATTGAGGACACGGTACTTGCATTGTCGTAAAGATCTTTTAGCGGTTTATCAACCGCATTCATTAGATTCCCTTTACCAGAAGTCATTTCTTTATACTCA
>CAZKZW010000055.1:0-1267 GCA_964557365.1 uncultured Pseudomonadales bacterium
CCGTTCTTGCCAATCCTCTTTTGTTCCAATCTTTTCATAGTTATAAAACACATACGACACTGCATCTACTCCGGGATTACTATCCACTTCCTCAGGACAAATCACCCCATCATACCCAATCTCTCGCATAAACTGTGCAAATAAGTCAATAGTCGGAGGATTTGTGAATGATGCCCCTAAAACCACCTTTCGGTAGTCATCTGAGTCGATACCTATTGAACCAACTCCTAATACATTTCGCAAATCTCTCTCTACAGTAGGATTTTTTGCAAGATAAACAAGTAATGCCTCATACCGATCATAATCGGGCTGAAATAACCAATCAGCATTCTCACGCCACGATTCAAAGTTATTTAAATAGTATTGCTTCCAAGCATCAAAGAACTCCTCTGGAACATCCTCATTGTTTGATAAATTTAACATAACTGATTTGCGTGGAAAGAGCACAGAAACAGCTCCATTATTATTGTTTCCCAACCCTCGACCTTTTGCATACAATTCTGCTTTATCTTTTTCATTCGTGGCATATATTCCCCACCCCAATGTTTGACTATAATCTGATTCTTTATTTGGATCAAAGTCGATACGGACACGCAAAGGTTCTTTCCCTCCGTGATACAGTACATTAGGAACAGACTGATTAGACGAAAACTCATCCAACACCACCGTCTCTTTCAGCTTGGTAATATCCAAAATCGAACTATTCACTGGCTCTGTTCGCTTCCAAGCTATCGCATCCATTATTTCTTGTTGACGATCAGATTCACCTGCTTGTAAACCAACCACTGACAAATCGACTAACGAATCCCCTTCTATTCTCCCGTGATACCGAGTGACCCCCAATCTCGTTGCATTTTTGTCCATCCACCAACTCACCATATCGGCTTCATCTTTTACCTTTGGAGTACGAAAGGCAAAATAGGGAAAACTATTTTGCTTCGTCACATAGCCTTTACCCCACTGAAGTAATGATGGAAATAATTGACTTTGCTTAGTTCTTTCATCAACATCGCCCGATATTGTGTGACCATCCCTCACCCATATATCAACAGATTCATCCGGCATCACTACACCCATAAATAATTCATCACGAAAAATAAATCCGAGAGCATCTCCAAAAGAGAATGATTGATTTATGGGGTGAGTATGAAAATGACCAACTTGATTTCCGGTAAGTGGTCCAACGTATGCGGTATTGAAAAATCCTATATTATGTTTAAGTGAAGAAAAAGTGTTGTTAAAAAAATTAACTGGTGAAGAAAATTCT
>CAZKZW010000055.1:1277-4320 GCA_964557365.1 uncultured Pseudomonadales bacterium
AGGTTTTTTTCGTTGTTTTTACAAGCTCTTTTAACTTCCCAATACCAGGGATACTTACCTTTGATTGCCCGAGCTGACTAGAAATTTGCTGTGCTAATTCGGGAGATAACTCACTCACATTTCTCGTTGGCTTAATAATTCCCATCTGTTCTAGTTTTTTTTCTGCCAACGTCATTCCTAACGAACCCGCCTGAACCCATCCTTCTATTACTGATTCAGGAATCATATTTACAATGGGAAGTACCGCAGGAACAACAGCCTGTGCTATCGGTTGCAGTATTTGCACTGCTGGTTGCATCATCTGTAGCGACTCTATCATTGCCGCCGCCGGACTAAATCCACCCAAAGAAATCGTCTGAAGAGAGGGCTCAGCTACGGATGGCACCACCATTTCCAATTGAGGTTGCGAATTAAGATCAACCGTTTTGAACTGAATTTTTGTTGCCTGATACAGGAGCTTAATAATGGTTTCTTTGGTTTCAGTACTTATTGGTGTATTTTTGTTACTTGCGTTTAATTTACCCTGAGAATCAAGAATGAAGCGTCCCACATCTTTTGAATTTGCATCAAAAAGCACTACATAGGGAATAAGATGCGTATTGCTGATAAGCGCGTACCCGAGTTCATATATATACGCACCATCCTCTGACATTCCCAAAATAGAACTAAATCCATAGCTACTAGAGCTACGCCTATCAATTGCATAATCACCATTAATGTCACCTGTAAACGGAGCTATATTTCTTTGTTCTTCAGAGATTGTTTTCACCTTAACCTCCTCGTCTGCTAACGGTCCATTTAGTACATATCCAGAGTTTTTAAATGGCAGCACTACCCGAAAAGCTGGATCAAAAAGTATCATGTCTTCAAATTTCTTTTTCTGATATAACTCCTCAGGAATAATTCCCAAAAACATATGATTATTGTATGGATTATTAAAATGTGTGGGAGATCGACCGGAAAATACCACCATACGGAGTTGACCTTTATCCGTAGGGAATTGCGCCAATGCCGCTTGAACCTGATTATTAAGAAATATCCGACAAGCCAATTCTCCACATTCACCCGCAGATAAATCAACAGAATAATCCAAACCTTCTGGATACGTTATTCCGGCAGAAGTAAATCCGCCCGAACCGGTCCACCGCTCAATCGTCGCTGGCACTCGTTGCATCTGAATTAACCGAGCAAGAGGATCAAAATATGAATATTTTTCAACGACAGGGAGTAACCGCTCAATAAAATCGGAGCCAACTCCCCACGAGGTTAGTACATTGTTTGTCGATGCATCAACTGCATATGGATGCGAAGTTTCCTCCCCTATTTCAGCTGGAACATCCTTATTGTCCTCTGTCTGTCTTGCTTTGGGATCGAATCTCTCTGTTGGTTTCCTCATCTCCATAGCAGCGTGGGTAAAAGCTACCTGCGCATGTTCTATTACCGATGATTGTTTTACAGGTGTGTTTTTGACAGTTTCAGCCTCAGCTGCTTTGGTATTCTTAAGATCTTGTAATGTAGCTTGCTGAGCGGCATTTGCTTTCTTACTCAATTCATTGATTCTGTGTTCTACAGCCTGAATTGATCGGAGGGCATCGTCTCGTTGGGCAGTGGTCTTGTTGACAGCCAGATCGGTTATCTCTACCGCACTATTCTGTTCCAATTGCATTAAATCATTATCGTAATCATGACTGTTTACGAAATTGCGAGCTTCATTTATTGCTGCATTCGCGCCCTGAATATCCCCCTTCGCTGCCAAAGCCGCTGCATTTTGCAACATTTCTTTCAATTGATGATCTCTAATTGAACAAGGTCCATATCCAGGAGAACAGCCGTCATTCCCTTTGGTATCTAATTGACTTAAAGTAACTATATCTTCTTTATCAGTTTCATTTTCACTCACCGACTCGATTGGTTTATCTGGATTCAATAATTTGTACAACATCTTTTGTTTAAATGCTTTGATAGCAGTAAAAACAGCTGATCTCTCCCCATATGAAATATCTTCCAGTTTAAAGGTGTGATTATGGATCTTTGGCGCTTTATCAATACCATTTGTGTTCTTAGCTTCTTCAGAATACAGTTCTGAGAGAAGCCGTAATTTATATGAACTTGCCAATAATTGAAAACTTGTATTTGCCTCATATTCTGTCAAGATGCCATGCTGTTTCAACCAATCAATGAGATCCCAGGTATTGGATGGCATTGTTGATAATTCGCTTGCAGAAAGGTTTCCATACTGACCTGCCTGGGCCGCCAAATGATATAGCTTGAAATTAAGCGTCCGCTGCATCGATTCTTTGATATAACTAATCGTGTCTTCAGCAGCAAGTCCGTTGAACATAAGTTCAAAATTATGTGCGAAATTGTTATTTTTATCAATCTTATCGGGTGATCCACCCATTTTGTCATATAGATCATTTTCTAAAAACGCTACCAGTTCTTTTTGAGTCGAAGCATTGCCAAAGAATTCCTGTTTTGCTTTACTCACCACCGCCTTACCATCTTCAAACAAAGGTTCGTACGCCAAAATTTCTGTGGGCTCTTCGATTTGGCGTCTTGCACCAATCTGAATCTCAAAATCAGCATAGGTCGACATTAAGCTAAACGGCTGTTTATCTGCTTTACCTAAACCTGCATCTGCTCGAATGCCATTTTGTTTTAGCAACGCGTTCATTTTTTCAGACAATAATGTATTTACAAACTGACCTAATTCATCTACAGTGGCCTGATCTAAACCGGTATCATCAACCAAAATGGCATAATCCAAATCTGATGCCAATGCCGTCTCACCTCTTCCTCCACTCCCCGTCACCAAAGGTGTTAACATTGTTCGGTACGCTTCATATTGCTTCTTCGTATTTGAATCGGTCGTTTCTTTGAGTATCTGATCCCAGGTTTCGTTCCACAACCGGCGCATAAACATGTTTTTTGATTCTGTTAAATACTTTGCCGTTTCCCGGACAGAACTTATATCGATTGCATTCCCTTCACTTCCCCCAAGAGGAAATAAAATTTTGGTTAATGTTTGTTGACCCTGCCTCAT
>CAZKZW010000055.1:4330-4656 GCA_964557365.1 uncultured Pseudomonadales bacterium
AAATCTTGTACTTTGTCGCCCGCTTCATCAAAAATGTAATTCAATTGATCACCAAATAAAGCGTCCAAAAATAAATGAGGCTTTTGCGCAATTGCTTGAATTTGATCAAGTGTAGTCTTTTTGGTAATAATGATTCCCTCATCATTTGTATAGCCTGCAAACAACATAGCTCTGGCTTTCCAACGCAATTTTTCTGCCACATTTCTGTTTATTTCCATCATCAGAGTTAAGAAATCAGATTCTTTATACCAATTAAGGTCATGTTTGTTTAAATCATTGTGCTTTAAGAAATTGGTTAGCACTGCCAAATCCACCCTCGCTTCTTT
>CAZKZW010000056.1:0-4644 GCA_964557365.1 uncultured Pseudomonadales bacterium
TAGGACAGCAGGTTCTCATCCTGCTAACGCGGGTTCGATTCCCACAGGGGTCACATCTACGTATCTCAAGGAGTAGTTGGTTTTCACATCGGGGGTGGGGAATACTAGAATGTCTCTTTAATCTCGGGCAGTGCGGAAAGAATTTCTTTTATCGAACATGCTGTATCAAATAACATTTCTTCACTAACCAATTTGCGAACCTTCTTTGACCATGCCACTACTTTGGGACGTATTTGTTGGATTGATTCTAAACCTTGAATCGTAGCCAACAAAAGTTTCGAACGTCGATGAACTGGATTTTGCTGATACTCACACAGCCCTTCTTTTACAAGAATGTCTGCAATCCGTTGCACACTTTGGCGAGTCAGCCCCATATTTCGGGCAATATTTGCCACCGTAAGGGGTTCATGAAGCACGGATCCCAATACCTGCCATCTGGCAGCAGTAAGTCTACTTCCCGCAGTTATATGATCAGCGGCGTGTAAAAAATATCCACTAAGTCGGAAAACGTCTAATACTAAAATGTTAAAATCTGCATCGGAAAAACTATTTTTCATATTCCAGCGCCTCCATGAGCTCTAAATAACAAGTGGGATTCCCTGTTTTATGTAATCCATACCATGCTTGAAGAGCTTTTGCATTAAATATTTCAAGTTTAGCAAGAATTAGGCGGGCAAATTCTAATGAAGCTGTCATTGACGAATTACCCCTCGATCTTCAATTACTGGTTCTTGGGCATAGTATGCAGCCCCACGATAACCACTGGAGGCCAGCCAACCTGGATCATTGCTTGTATGTTTACGATCATTTAAAAGGCCTGCTCGGGCTAAACCAAAAGTAGCACCACAGATGGCCGCAACAGGAATACCGATGGTAACGAACTCCTTAGCTTTTTCTAACACTGGATCTAGAGAATTATCATTCCATATGTCGGCTCCAGGCAGAATCAACATGACACTTTGAGTGGATACGAGATCTGATAGTCCCATATCCGGTACTATCGTTAAACCACCCAAGGTACGAATAGGTGTTCGATCCAGTCCTACTGTTTTAACACAATATCCTGATGAAATGCCAGGCATTGGCCGATTTATATGAGCGATTGCAAAACCTGGTTCCCAATCAGCCATCGTATTTAATACAAACAAATGAACATTTTTCATGTTGTTATCTCCTATTTGACAGTATGTTACCAATTTGACAGTATTCTGTCAATTACCTCAGCTTTTTATAGCTCTTGATTGAAAATTAATCTTTGGTTCGACTGTGCCCTTCCGAAGCTTTAGCGTAGGAGGGTTCCCACAGGGGTCACATTATTGAACTAGAGGGTTTCGTACGATAAGGTGACGGAGACGGTCATCTCGCTCATACCGGGACTCACGGTGGCACTATCTTTCATCTCGGCAGAGCCGACGGCTCGATTGACCGCGTTGTACATCATGGGTGAGACACCACCACCATACCCTTCGGTCACGTTGACAATTTTCCCCAGTTTAACCCCAGCTAATTTAGCGAGTGAATCAGCTTTCTTTTTTGCTTCCTTGACTGCTTCTTCTCTGGCTTTACTCATGGTCTCGTCTTTTAGTTCATCTGATAATATGAAGGATAATTGGCCAACTTGCTCCAGGCCATAGGTACCCGCGAGGTCCAATACTGAGGAAATATTTTCAAAATTCCTAATTTTCACTTGTACTTGAGTCGAAACGGCAAATCCATTTGGTTTGCCTGTGTTACCACTATAGTCAGGGTAAATGTCATAGCTGGTGGTTTTAATGTCTTTTTCTTCCACTCCCATTTTCTTTAAGTCATCAATGACTTTGTTCATGGTTTCGTTGGCTTGGTCTTGAGCGGTTTTAACCTTGGGTGCAGTTTTTCTGACTCCCAGCACCACGAGTGCTCTGTCTGGCACAACACTCATCTTTCCTTCTCCAAAAGCATCGAAGGTGCTGGTTTTATTTGTGGTGATTTGAGACACACTAAAGGGAATGCTCCCCATGAGCTTGATGAAAACTCCGGCGACTCCGGCAACAATGAGTGAGACAACCAATATCTCAACGGCTTTTTTTAGCATAGTGAACTCCTTTTCTTATCTTTATTGTAGCTCACTCATTCAAATCAAAATTCTTGAGTGAGATGGTGTGTTATGATTTTTCCATATGAATACCTCTCAAGTCTTTTTTACCCCCGTCAACGATCAACAAGAATGGAGTCAAACCGCGCGAACACTGCTCGAAAAGCTAGCGAGTGTCAACAAATTGTCATTTCCCGAAACAATGCCTGTAAAAGTCCACACTGGTGAACCAGGAAATATTTCATTTATTCAGCCTAAATATATGGACGGAATGATCGATTTTCTGGAAGAAAATGGCGTGAATCCCATCTTTATGGAAACAAACATGGCAAATGGCGCTCGAACAAAGACCGAGGTGCACATGCAGATTGCAAAAGAACATGGATTCACCCGAATTCCTTTTGTGGTGGCAGATGGTGATGAGGAGCATGGAGAGGTGGTGGTACCCATCTCAAACGGCAAACATTTTACGGAGTGCAAAATTGCCTCTGAGCTCCATAAGTACGAACAAGTGTTAATCGTTTCTCATTTTAAAGGACACGGCATGACTGGCTTTGGTGGAGCACTGAAGATGCTGGGTATTGGTTTTGCTTCAAGGGATGGCAAAGCTGAGGCACATGCAAAGGTAAAAATCCCTGAAGGAACTCTCATTGATTGGGACAAAGCGGTACTTGATGGTAATTGGGATGCAGAAGATATCAAGTGGAATGATGATTATGTCTACCATCACGGTGCTTTTATGGAGCGAGTGGCTGAATATGGTTTGGCCGCAAAAAAACTTGGACATATCCACCTTGTCTTTGCGACAAATTTGGTCAAGGATTGTGATTGTGATGGTGTCGAGATGCAGCCGCTCTATCCAGACTTGGGGATATTTGCTTCAAATGATCCTGTGGCAATTGATAAGGCAATTTTGGATATGTTGGATCAGCGCGCGGGAAAAGAAACCTACTGGGGCAGAGAGATTTTTGCGTATGCAGAAAAAATCGGGTTGGGCAGTCAGGAATATGAGTTGATTGAGGTAAAACGATAGCATTTCACTCCCACAACGGAGCGCAGACTACCTCTATTTGCTCACAACCAGTTTTCCGACCATACCCATGGAGCGATGGTCACCGACTGAACAGTAATATTCATATGTCTGACCAGCAGCAGATTCGGGAATAGTAATGTTTAAGAGTTGCTCTTCACCTGCTTTGAGCAACTTACTCTGAACTCCCAGTTCATCAATTACCATATCGTGCATTCCCTCACTATTGGTCAGTTTAACGGAAATGGTCTGACCTGGTTTAACAGTAATGGTTTTGATGGAGAAAGCATACGACTTCATGTCGATGGTGTAATTTGGTTCGCTCGTTACGGCTGTACTCACAACTGGTGAGGGTGAAGTTATACTGACAGGCGTTGGTAACGAGGTGGGAGCCATACTGGTTGTTGGCGTCGTGAGAGAGCAACCGGCTAAAAC
This sequence comes from uncultured Pseudomonadales bacterium, assembly GCA_964557365.1. Lineage (GTDB taxonomy): Bacteria > Patescibacteriota > Microgenomatia > UBA1400 > RBG-16-45-19 > CAZKMY01. Next base: position 3,537 of record CAZKZW010000056.1, read on the forward strand.
AAAACTGCTCAGAATTCCCAACGCGATATATTTCTTAGGCATATCACTACTCCTACTATTTATATAGTAGTTAATTTATATACCTTCCGGTAAAAGAAAACAAGATAATCAGTTATACTTAACTCATGACCTGAGAATTACTCACACTTATTCACTGTTGTTGATAGCATTACGGGGCAACCAAACATTATGGAGTAGGTTATCTCTCTTGCTGTATAGCCCAAGCCGTCATCAACTCATTCGCCTTTCCATCCTCTTCGGGACTCAAGAAATACCCCCAACATAACACTCCCTCATCTTCACCGTTTTCGTTTTGATGAATCCACTGAACTAAGCTATCTTCTTCAATGGTAATATTTATTCCTTTCGAACTATCTATTGGTTTGGATGAGATGTTCCATATATATCGCACTACTGTTCCTTCTATCACTTTCTTTGGGTAAGTGATGAGGTGTCCTTGTGCAACTAAATCCAATAATTGACCGCCAAGTAACTGCTCCTTCGAGGGTTTTTGAACAACATTTTCAGCACGGTGTAATCGTTCCATGGTTTCACTATATCATGCCTCTTTTACCAGTTTGGTGATTGCCACACTCATCGCCACTATTGGAGTTATTTTGATTGTATGGGTTGGACGCCGAGGCGGAAGAGGAAGGCGTCCTTTGAGGCTTTGCAAATGACGGGATTTGAATGCCAAAGGTCTTTAAACGTGTTAATGATCAAGTGGGCTTTGGTTCTCAGAGGAGCAAACTTCATGCCGAAATAGAAGCGGTTACGAGTCTGGTAGTACTGTCCCAATGCGGACATGGGTCCACCGGTTGATCCACCATTTTTATGCCAAATGATTGACTTTGGCTCTATAGCAATTCGATATCCTTTGTTGCGAACAGCTAGAGACCAATCAGCGTCTTCGTAATATAAAAAGTACTTTTCGTTCATAAAACCGACCTTTTCGACGGTTTTTTTAGTGATCGCCACACAGCAACCTGAAGCAAACTCCGTATCAACCACCTGGTTGAATTGTCCATGGTCTACCTCATCTATGCCAATATGTGAGGCATAGACATTGGCCCAGTCGAAAATGCCGCCCATGTACCAAATGACTTTC
>CAZKZW010000057.1:0-4583 GCA_964557365.1 uncultured Pseudomonadales bacterium
CCGCAAATGGATTTTATTTGATTAACTGACATATAATTAGACCTATGTTCCAGATCATTAATGATGATTATCGAAAGATTTTAGGCGGATGGAGTCAGATATTGGAAATTTCATGTAACGAGTGTCAGAATTTCTTGTTTTTTTATCAAAAAGACGGACCTGGTGATTTAAAACGGTGTTTTTTGGATAGGATACAAAAGATTCATGTAAAGCCAGAAAATTTTTATTGCCCCTATTGCAATAAGTTATTGGGGAATTTTATTCCTTACGTAAAACATGATAATCGTCCAGCGATTCAGTGGCTTAATGATTTACTAAGCTATCGGATAGTTTTTGATGATCGAAATTAAGGTTCGGTTGATTTATATATTACAAGATCGTCCCATGCTCCCCGCAAAGAAGTATAATTGCGCTATGGGATTTGAAAGTGAGTTGGTTCATCAACAAGCGAACAGAGTGGTTGGAGAGGTAATAAAAAAAAGAACCGGTATTTTAGAGGATATTGTCATAGTGAGGCGGCAAGAGTTTATTAAGCGGGTAAGCAACCAAAACTTTCAAAGTGAAGAAGAAACAAATAATTACTTTCATACGAATGTTGATCCGGTAGAAGAAGAGTTGAGTAGTTGGAAAAACTTAAACACTGAAGACGGTACTAACTGCAAAAAAGACATGAAGATTAAGTGTTCAAAAACATTTAAAAATTCACAGTGATTTATACAATGTCTGTACTCCATATTGGCATATGAATAAATTTATTCTTTATCTACCCCGCATTCTCAGTGTAGGACTATGCTTCTTCTTTGGCATTTTCATCCTTGAAGGATTTGACTCAAACTTTGGTTGGCAATCTGGCGTGGTTCACGCAATTCCCACCATACTCATGATAATAATTACTGTATTTTCATGGAAAAAGTCAAAAATTGGAGGACTACTCTTTTTAAGTATTGCCCTGTTCATGCTCTTGTTTGGCATTTTCCGGCAGTGGCGGGAAAGTATCATTTTTGTTGGCATAATGAGTGTTATTGGAGTGTTATTCTTACTTGGAGCCAAACAGTCAAAATAAAAAAACTCCTCAAACAATGATAAAAACTATCAAACTAGTTCTAATATTCGTCTGCATCAGTCTTTGGGGGTACGTCGCGTGGAGAATGGATTTTCCACAATTTCTTGCCGGACATACTCCTATGTTAGATTTTGATACGTATTATCAAACAGCTATCGATGTTCGCCACGGTCTTCATCCCTTTTCATTACCGTATATGCAGACGGGTGGACCTCCATCAGTAATCATTCCTTATCTGCCTTTTTCACTCCTTTCACTCCCATTAGCCCGAAGTGTTATGAATATCTGTAATATTGGTGCAATTTTGATTACTGGATGGCTATTAGCCTCATATTGGGGCAAGGAAAATCATTGGTTAAAAACCATAATGATAAGTACAGGCTTATTGGTACCTTTTCCCACCAGGTTTAATCTTGGTCAAGGCCAACCCAATCTTTGGATTATGGCTGCAGTGGCGTATCTACTCACATCTCAGCAGAAAAAAATATCATCAATAGCATTAAGTTTGATTATTTTAATCAAGACAAATTACAGTCTCATGCTGCTTTCTTTTTGGAACACAAAAAAGGTTTTGTTGAAAACAATTGGTTTGTTGATAGTATTTCTTGCAATTGCTTCACCCGTCATTAAGCCACAATACTACATCGATTTTATCCAGCTCAGACTTTTTCAAACTACTTTTTCCTCGGCCAATAATAATGACGCCGATTATTACAATCAATCGTTAAAAGCCACTCTCAATCGTTTAGCGGTACCAAATATGTATCCATTTCTCTTTATTACAATATTCATCATTGTGTTGGTATATCTCATCAAACACCCTTATGATAGAGCGAGTGGAGTTCTTTTTTCACTTCTTCTTTCTCCCGTACTATGGCAGCATTATGTGGTGGTCAGTTATCCCATTGCTTTCCTATGTCTCATTCATAAATCTGTTTCGTGGCAAGTAAAAACCCTCACCCTATTTGGATTATGTTTAGTCTCCATTGAAATACCTCTACTTCATCACCAAAGTCTTCAGTTTCCCAGGCAGCTTCTCGCTTCACATTATTTCTTCGGATTGTGTTGTCTTTTTATCGCGCAATATAAAAACCAATCATCCACCAATTAATTTCTCAACTTATTCTCAACTTACCTCCGTAAGATAAATCTGCCAGAGGAACTAGACTCAGGCACCATATTTTGTCATGATGTTGCCGTAAGGGAGTCAGTGCGATATGAAATCAAAAATTGACATTAAGAAAATAACGAAAAAGAAAAAGATCATTATTGGCCTGGTTCTTCTTGCGCTCGTTGGTAGTGGTTTTTGGTTGCACAACTCTAAAACAACCAAAAAAGTAAGTTATAAAACAGAAACTCTCAAAAAAACCAACCTAACAAAATCGCTCACTTTGTCTGGGACCGTCGAATTATCCAATCTCATTTCTGTTTCCACGAAGGCTAGCGGTGTAGTCAGCAAGGTTTACGTTACTGATGGTCAAACAGTAAAAGCAGGCGATAAATTAGCTGAAATTACCTTGGACAGTGAAGGTAAAAATAACCAAGCTGAAGCGTGGGCTTCGTATCTCAAAGCCAAAAACAGTGTCAACTCTGCAGCGGCATCCGAGTACAGCCAACAAGCCACCATGTTCCAAGAATGGCAAAACTATATTGATAAAACCAATGAAACAAATTTTAAAGAAGCTGATTCAGAATTTCGAAACCTAACCGAATTTCAAATCAAGCAAAAACAATGGTTAGCCGCTGAAGCTAATTACAAAAATCAGGCAGATTCAGTTACTACCGCCAAAGCCTCTTTATCTCAGGCACAATATAGTTACAAACTCTACCAAAGTACGATTACGGCTCCTGTTGCCGGTACCGTTGTGGGATTAAATTTAGCTGAGGGTCTCACGATTTCGTACAGCGAAAACAGCAGCGGTGGAGCGGGTAGTCAAACCGTCGCCACCATCAACACAGGCGGAAAACCAGTGGCTTTATTCAACGTCACCGAAGTAGACATTCCCAATCTCAAAGTTGGCCAGGTAGCTAACATGACTATTGAAAGTATTTCCGGCAAAGCATTTACGGGCAAAGTAGTTGCGGTTGATCGGGTCGGGTCCGTGAGCAGTAGTGTGACGCAATATCCTGTCCTCATCACTTTTGATCAAGCAGATACATCAATTCTGACCAATATGGCAGTTACTGCAGTAATCACGTTTCAAAACAAAGAAAACATCCTTGCCGTTCCCACCGAAGCGATTACTCAAACACCAAACGGAAAATCAGTAGTAAAAGTATTAAAAGACGGTAAGGTAGAATTCAAGACTGTTGAAACGGGTATATCCAATGATACTGATACGGAAATCACCTCGGGCTTAAATGAAGGTGATGTAGTTATTACTGGCACAACTACCGGAACCTCCTCATCAACATCCAACACGAAAAGTGGTAATGGAGGAGGGATGGGTATGATGATGGACATGGGTGGTGGACCTCCTTCTGGTGGAGGTTCAGTTAAAGGGACAAGCACGACCCGCTCAAGGTAATGTATGGAAATCATCAAAATCGATCACGTTTCCAAGGTGTACCAGGTCAGTGAAGATGTCAAAACAACTGCTTTAGAAGATATCTCGTTCAGCATAGAAAAAGGTGAGTTTGTTGCCATCATTGGCCCTTCTGGCTCTGGGAAATCAACGCTTATGCATATCATCGGTGCGCTCGACACTCCTTCATCAGGTACCTATTATCTCGATGGTAAAGCCGTTAATGCACTGACAGACGATGAATTAGCTGAAATCCGCAATAAAAAAATCGGTTTTGTGTTTCAGTCGTACAATCTTCTCCCCCGCACATCAGCCCTCAGAAATGTCATGGTTCCTATGATGTATGGCGATGTTCCAAAGGAAAAACGCGAACCACGGGCCAAGGATTTATTAGAAATGGTTGGTCTTGGTGATCGATTACATCATGCGCCCAATCAATTGTCTGGTGGTCAACAACAGCGGGTAGCTATCGCTCGCGCCCTTACTATGGATCCTGCGATTGTGCTGGCAGACGAACCCACAGGAAATATTTCCGGTAAACACGTTGAAGAAATCATGGATACATTTTTAGATCTACACAAAAAAGGTCACACCATTATTTTGATTACCCACGAAGCCGACATAGCTGCGTACGCCAGTCGGGTCCTCATGGTCCGTGATGGCAAATTGGTAGGTGATAAAAAACAGAAACAACGAAAAGAATAACTATGCATCTATTTGAAGTCTTCGAAGAAAGCCGCAATACCTTAACCGTTAATAAAGTGAGAACGGGATTAGCAATGTTGGGAGTAGTGATCGGCATCGGCAGTGTTATTGCCCTTATGTCCCTTGGCAAAGCTTCCCAAGCCAGTATTACCTCAAACATTCAATCCCTCGGGTCAAACTTGCTCACCATTCAGCCAGGAGCCAATATGTCTGGTGGGATTCGAGGAGCGATGGGTGGTCGTACAACACTCACCATGGATGATGCTACCGCAATAAAAACCAAACTATCA
>CAZKZW010000058.1:0-2446 GCA_964557365.1 uncultured Pseudomonadales bacterium
CTATAAGACAAACACTGCCGTTGTTTACGGCATTTTTTTGCGTGTCTTAGCTGTTGTTTACAAGTTAATAATCATCGGAAAGACATTCCGCATTTCACTCGCTGTTCAGGTAGATCCCCCTTCTAGAGAGAAGGGTATGACCAGCTTGTGGGTGGGAGCATAAAAACACTATGTCAGACGAACCAGTCATCAAAGAGCATAAGCAAACCAAAGCTGAGCTTAAAACCGAAGAACGCAAACAAAAAGTTTCTGAACTTGTTGCTCATGGCGAAGAACAAGGTTTCATTACTCAGGATCAAATCCTAGAAGCATTTCAATTCCCCGAACAATTCTTAGATGAACTTGACGATCTTTACGATGTCTTGTTATCCAAAGGCATTGATGTCTTTGAGACAGTTGCTGAAGAAACGGATAAAGAAGTTGCTGGCCCCACCGAACTTGAAAAAGAATTGGAGATCATTTCCACCCTCGCTGAAACATCCATTTCTGATCCCGTCCGTATGTACCTAAAAGAAATCGGTCGGATTCCATTGCTTACCCGCGAACAAGAAATTGTGCTTGCCCAAGCAGTTGAAGATGACAGTGCGGTTGCTAAATCCAAACTAATCGATTCCAACTTACGGTTAGTTGTTTCCATTGCCAAAAAATATATTGGTCGTGGTATGACTTTTCTAGATTTAATTCAAGAAGGCAATAAAGGCCTTATTCGTGCTGTTGAAAAATATGACTGGACCAAAGGATTTAAATTCTCAACCTACGCCACTTGGTGGATTCGTCAGGCAATTACTCGGGCTATTGCTGATCAAGCTCGGACCATTCGTATTCCTGTTCATATGGTGGAAACCATCAACAAATTGGTCCGCATTTCCCGGAAACTGATGCAGGATTTGGGTCGCGAACCCACCCCCGAAGAAATTGGCAAACAAATGCTTATTTCCCCCGATAAAGTCCGCGAAATCTTAAAGATTTCTCAGAAGACAACATCTTTGGAAACACCTATTGGTGATGATGATGATTCGTATTTGGGAGATTTCATTGCTGATGAAACCCAACTTACTCCCTACGAAGCTACCAGTAAACGATTATTACGCGAAAACGTCAATGAAGTCTTGCAGGCTCTTTCTGACCGCGAAGCGAAAGTCTTAAAAATGCGCTTTGGTCTCGAAGGTCAACGCCCCATGACACTTGAAGAAGTGGGTAAGAAATTTGGCGTCACCCGTGAACGGATTCGTCAAATCGAAGCCAAAGCCTTGCGTAAACTCAAGCACCCCTCACGACGGAAGAAGTTGCAAGACTTCCTCGAATAGAGGAAGTCGAAGTCCTTCCGTAGCTTTACGCGAAGGAGGGCAATACTCATTTCTTATTTCTTAAACAGTGCTTTGATATACGTCCCGTGCCACAGGATATGAAAGATGGCAATCACTGAAAAAGCGATGCCCGTTTCGATGTGTAAAAATTTAATATCAAATGGCAAAGAAATTTGGACATGGTATTGGGAGCGTAGCACGAGGTAGATGCCAGTCAAAGCCACGCTAAAAAAGAAAAGTCCTAACCACACATTCCAGAATTGACGCTGCACAACTAAAGACAATTTTTTAGTCTTAACCAGTGCGAAACTGACAAGATACGCTACCAATAACCCCACGAACCAATACGGGAAATAATATTCTTCCGCTCGGGGCTGAAACTGTCCCATCGCCCGTGTCTGTGCGCCCGCCTGTGCCAATAAAAGAGTAAGCATGGACAAAATCTCCAATGTATATGACTCCATCATAACAAAACACCTGAAATATACCTGAAATCAAATATAAGGTGAGAGTATACTTCTTTCATATGTCACATCCACTTATCAGTCGAATCCAAACTACCTTTGAATCCAAAGCGGATCCAAAGATTAAAGAGGGGAGCAAACGGTATTTTAAAGAACCCATCAATGTTCATGGCTTGTCGTCAAAAGATGCCGGAGCGCTAGGTAAAGATTTTTACGAAGAGGTAAAAAATCTGTCCAAACCAGAAATGTTTCATGTATGTGAATTATTATGGCAAACAGGCATATTTGAAGAAAACATTCTTGCCTGCAATTGGTCTTACGAATGTCGCAAAGAATTTATTGAATCTGATATTGATATTTTTGAGCAGTGGATTAAAACATACGTTTCCAATTGGGCTACCTGCGATACACTCTGCAATCACACGATTGGCGCCATTGTGGAGCAATATCCCCAACTTATTACCAGGTTAGTTCAATGGACTCAATCAAAAAATCGCTGGATGAAGCGAGCAGCTGCAGTCAGTCTGATTATCCCTGCTCGTCATGGCAAATTTTTACCAGAGATTTTCACCATTGCCGACAAATTATTGCTTGATCCCGACGACCTGGTACAAAAAGGTTACGGTTGGATGCTCAAAGCTACCAGCCAAGCTCATCAGCAACAAGTGTTCGAAT
>CAZKZW010000058.1:2456-4473 GCA_964557365.1 uncultured Pseudomonadales bacterium
ACGGCTCTGCGATATGCGATCGAAAAAATGCCTGACAATCTCAAAAAAGAAGCGATGAAAAAGTAAACCTATCTCACCACCAAATAAAAGGTGAGCGCCATATAAGCGAGTACCCCAACTACTGCCATCACAATAAACACTTCCTTGTTTCGTTTTGAAGAGAAAGCATTAAACATCCGAGCCAGTGGACTATTGTGTGTTTTTATCGCCAGCCAATCCAGTGGAGCAAACACTTTATCCCAAAAACCCTTCGGTGATTCTTTATATACCAACTCCCGTCGTAAATTATCTCGAGTCAAGGTGACCTGTTTACTATCCGGATGATCCTGCATATACTTTGTCGCAGTTTTCGCATCAATTTCTTTTACCGTCACCCCATCTTGATCGATACCCACTTCACCAATCGCACTTACTTGCGCGTACTGAGATTCGCCTGTTTCTGAAGTGTAAGTCAGAATATTTCCAGGTTTAATATCATCTCGATTAATCATGGGTCGCATACCTTTGGCAGAGTCGCGTAAAAAATTCCGCCCGTTCGGGGTCACAATCGGCAACATTCGTGGATCACCAATCATGCCTCCACCTCTTCCTCCTGTAGCCCCTTCTGCTTTTTGACCACCAAACAACCTATCGTCCGTTTGCGTTAAAGCTTCTTTCAAATCATAAGCCGCTTGAAGGCCCTTTAAATCCGATAAAGTACTCATATAAAAAGTATACGGTATGATCAGATAAAAAATCAAAAATTAACGGAAAGTTCCTCGCCAAATAAACGCAGACAGATTTGTGCCACCAGAACACAAGGCAATGGCTTTTTTCAATTCATATTGGCTGATCATTTGATTGATTGGTTCGCGTTCGGGTATAACACCTGTCCAATATGATTGAAGTGCAGGCAGAGCCGCAGGATCACCCCACTGGCCCAATGCCCAAATCGCATCGTTTCGCTTGCGGAATGGTTGGGTTGTATCATCCAACATACCTGTCAAAGCTTGGGTACAATCCCCCCCAAACTTTAATTGTGCTTCTTCGCATACACTTTTTGCTTCATAGCCAATCCAGGTGCAACCGATCACAAAAAAGAGTACTCCCACACTCACTCCGATTGCCGCCACATAAGCGATCTTGTTTACGAGGGATTTATAGTGCTTCTTCATCATTTCCTCCGTCATCAATAAATACGTTTTCTATCGAAGTTTTAAACTGATGGGCAATTTTAAACACCAGTCCCAACGAGGGAAGATATCTACCACTTTCAATGGCGATGATTGTTTGTCGGCTAACACCCAAGGCATCGGCCAAACTTTCCTGAGTCATGCCATGTTTGGTCCGATACAATTTAACGTTATTCTTCATTGTTTTTTCCGCTATAACGCCGGTTTAAAAAATGTAACGACAATGAATAAATAGTGATCAAAAACAAAGTGAGATACGCAAGAACTTGTCCCAAAGCAAAAATATACGGTGTTTTTTGTTGTCCAAACAGAATCAAGAGATATGAACCCAAGCCGATTGTGGGAGTAAAAATGGCATAGGTAAGATTAGCCGCTTTTTCTCGGATGGCTTTTTCTCGCTCATCCACCACAATTTTGGTTTTTGACTTCACTGCCAACAGGAAAATCATGCCAGTAAGTACCGCCGCCCCGGCTAGCATTGGGCTGTCTAAGGTCACACCGATGCTCACCAAACTCGCCACGAAGACAGCTACCATGGCGCGGGTTCGAGCATATTGTTTAGTTGTCATAGCTCAAATTGTAAAGCGAGCTTTACATAATGTCAAGCACGCTTTACATTTGAATCAACCTGGCCAAGCGGATAGGGACCATTTTCCGTTAAGATAAATATATGCAGATAGTATTCTTTGAGACCGAACCGTGGGAGCAAACACATATCGCTTCTGTACTAATGGATCATGAATTAGTGTTTTGTCCCGAACCGCTCACAGAATCAAACGTTCAAAATTACTCAGCCGCCGATATTCTCTCAATCAACGTCTATTCCAAAATCACTCCCGCAATTT
>CAZKZW010000059.1:0-4314 GCA_964557365.1 uncultured Pseudomonadales bacterium
CCGGGCATGGAATTGTCTGATTTTGACACTATCTCTTGTGATTCGTCTTTACGTGGCCGAGCCATAATTCCTCCTTATGTATCTTGTAAAAATATCAATCGTTTCGGGCAATATTAGTGCCATTCAAGCATAATTTTGTATAAGTTACAAGCAACAAGTTGGTTAAAAACCGCGTGGTTCATAATTTATGAGGACATTGTATAATCACGATTGAAAACAATTCGGAGAGCCCTCCTACGCTACAGCTGCGGAAGGGCACGGTAGCATATATTGAAGCGCGCCCCGCCAAGGCGGGGAGGTCGCACGACGTACTTTTAGAACATAGTGTCGGAGAGTAGCGCAGTTGGTAGCGCGCACGCATGGGGTGCGTGAGGTCGCAGGTTCGATTCCTGTCTCTCCGACACTATGTTTTATGTGTATATATTGAAAAGTGAATCGTCTAGTAAGCATTACATTGGCTCTACTAATGACTTAGCACGTCGTTTGGTAGATCATAATCATGGGAAGACTATCGCAACGAGAAATAAAGGACCCTGGAGCATTATTTATTCTGAAGAGTATTTTTCACGAAGTGAAGCTGTTAAGCGAGAATATCAAATAAAATCTTATAAAGGTGGCAATGCATTCAAAGCATTGTTGTGAGGTCGTCCCGCCAGCGGCGGGATCTCTCCGACCAAATTGTATTGTTTGTATTTTTTTCGTACACTGGACGTGTGGAATTTAGTGATTTCTGGACCAATCTCATCTTTTTTACGGGAGCGTTTGTTGTAACGTGGTTTGCTTCAGGTATGGTTGTTGGTGAAGTGGTACGTTTGGCACAGTCACTCCGGATGTCGTTTTTTACCTTATCATTCTTCTTTTTAGGAATTCTCACGTCTTTGCCCGAAATCACTATCGGCATTACTTCTCTCTCAATGAATAAGCCAGATATATTCGTGGGTAATTTAATTGGCGCATCTTTGGTTTTGTTTTTACTCATTATTCCTTTGTTGGCAATTGTGGGAAATGGGATACCGTACCCAAAAGATTTTTCACGAAATCAATTAATATTTACTCTGATTGTTATTATTGCTCCCACGTTACTTGTGTCTGACCGACGGGTATCGAGCTGGGAAGGTGTTTTGCTTGTATTGCTGTATTGTTCATTATTCTTATTTCTAGGCAAGCGAACCAGCCTCCTTGAACGGATCGGTAAGACTTCAAAAAAAACGGTGAAGCGAATTTCTTTCGTTCTCATAAAAATTGCTGTCGGGCTTGTTTTTCTCACCTTAGCCAGTCGTCAAATCGTCATCTCCACTGATTATTTTTCCCGATTATTTTCTTGGTCGCCTTTTGTAGTCAGCCTTCTTCTGGTATCGATTGGAACTAATATTCCCGAATTAGCACTTGTCGCTCAGTCGGTGTTTCAAAAACGGAAAAGTGTGGCGTTTGCTAACTACTTGGGTTCTGCGGCGGCGAACACACTCTTGTTTGGTGTTTTTTCCCTCATATATGGATCAACTATTGTCCTACCAAATCACTTCGTTCAACGATTTATTTTTCTCATGATAGGACTCATCCTTTTCTTCGTATTTGCCCGATCAAAACATCAGCTCTCACTGAGAGAAGGATTTGTTTTATTCTGTCTTTATTTGGGATTCGTTGGCGGCGAATTGTTGATTGAGCGCTAGATCGACCGCTCTTGTTATTCTCTTACGGTGACTGAGGGACAAGAGCGAAGCGAATCTAGGCCATAGCCTTCAATCCAACCCTCGACTTCGAAGCCGTAATAATCGAGTTGAATTTCTACTTCACGTCGTGATGGTTTGTTTAAAAACGCGAAGGTTTTTAAGCTGGCTGGTTCGTTGGCTTGGAGATAGTTTTGGATTAAATGAAGCGTGTGACCTGTATCAGCAATATCTTCAACAATAAGAACGTCTTTGCCAGTTATGTTTTTGTTTAGATCAACAGTAACTTTGGGCGGACAGCGAGACTCATCACATTCATCAACATAGGTGCTGGTCTTAATAAAATCGATGGTAATATCTCGTTTTCCTACACGCCACAAGGCTCGTGAAAGATCGGCAAGGGCCATGAATCCTCCAGTAAGAACACCAACCAAGATGAGTGGTCTACCTTGATAGTCAGCGGCTATTTGCTGAGCTAATTCGTTAATTTTTTGTTGAATTTGTTGTTCGGAAATGAGTTCTCGTGTCATATACGAGTTATTGTAGGCTGTTGACGGCGAAATTCGTAGATAGCAATTGCCGCAGCTGAAGCAACGTTTAAACTTTCTTTGATGCCATATTGAGGAATTTTGACAATCGCATCAGCCTCAGCAAGTACTTTTTCACCTATACCGTTTTCTTCGTTTCCAAATACCAAGCAAGTATTTTCTGGGAATTGATAAGAAAAAAGCGACACGGCATCTGAAGTGGTTTCAAAACAGACAATCTTGACGTCTTGAGATTTGAGATATTTGATGGCCATTTCTGGAATACAGTGATGTTCCCAAGGCACATTATGTAGACTACCTAGTGCGGTTTTGTTGAGTTTTGGATTAGGTGGAAAGGCACACCATCCAGTGAGGAGTAAATTATCAACTCCCGCAGAATCACAAGTTCTAAAGATGGAACCCACGTTGTACGCAGATCGAATATGATCAAGTAAAACACGTAGCATAGCTTGGGGTATTTTAACATGTCGAGTTTGGTATACTGCTGATAACTAAAGCATTTGTACGGAGGGAAGGTATGAAATTGATCAAAGGATTGGTTGGGTTTATTCTCTTACTCGTCTTGGTTGGGATTGGTGTAGGGGGGTATTTTGGCCTGATTCCCGGAGTGTCACATTTGTTTGGATCAAACAAGGCACGGAATTTAGGCGTGAAATATACTCAGGCTGATTTTGACTCTGTTGTCGCAAAAGGTGGAGCAGAACGAACAGTGATGGCGAGTAGTGAGGCCAACGCTCAAGGAATTTTGTATGAAGGAGCCACAAAGATAAACCAGTCCTTCACCAGTTCTGAATTGACAGCTTTAACCAACAAATATGATCGGTGGATTAATAATCCGTTTTCAAATATTCAGATAAAAATTACTGGGAACAGTGCAGAAGTGGCTGGAGTTGTCAGTATGAAGACTATGTTTGCCTTGATCAAATCCTTAGGTTTTTCTCAAACACAAATTGATGAAGCGATGACTACATACAAAATCCCTTACGCAGATATCCCCTTTTATGTAAATGGACAGGCGTCGATTCTAAATAATAAAGGGTCGATGTCACTCTCAAAAGTCGAACTTGGCAGAGTTCCCGTACCACAAGCTTTGGTGACTCAGTATCAGGGAGAGGTGACCGGCATGGTAATGAATGCATTACTTAAGGTACCCAACATTGATATTAAAAAAGCTACATTTGAGAATGGCCAAATGATGGTTGATGGAACATTCCCAAATAAGCAAAAGACCGTGACCACCACCGGCGCAATATTGGCAAAATAACTATGCCACAAGATAAATTTTCAGCTGTGTGGGTATCACACACTTCCATTTCAGATTTCCTGAAATGTCCGCGAGCATATTATCTGAATAACGTCTACAAAGATCCAAGTACAGGGCATAAGGTGAAGTTGATGAGCCCCGCATTGGCCTTGGGACAAGCAGTCCATGAAGTGGTGGAGTCACTGTCAGTGTTGCCAACCACAGATCGATTTAAAGAGCCACTTCATAATAAATTTGTCCGTTCTTGGAGTAAGGTGAGTGGGATTAAGGGAGGCTTTCATGACGAAGAACAGGAAGCACAATATCGATCTCGCGGGGAATCAATGCTTCAGCGAGTTTTGGAAAATCCTGGACCTCTAAAGAATCTCGCGGTGAAGATTAAGATGGACCTGCCTTACTATTGGCTATCGGAAACTGACAATATTATTTTGTGCGGCAAGGTGGATTGGCTGGAATATTTACCTGACCGAGATGCGGTACATATTATTGATTTTAAAACGAGTAAAAATGACGAAGATCCCAACTCACTTCAACTACCCATCTACTATTTGTTGGTGTCCAATTGTCAGCATCGACAAGTGGTGAAAGCAAGTTATTGGTATTTAGACCGAAATACTAAATTAACACCAAAAGAGTTACCTGACCCGGCGGAATCACAACAGAAAATTCTTAAAATAGCGAAGGAGATTTCTTTGGCGCGGAAATTAAATCGGTTTAAATGTCCCCACGGGGATAAAGGATGTCAAGCATGCCGACCACTTGAGGCAATTCAAAGGCATGAAACAACGTTTGTGGGAGTGAATGAGTATAATCAAGATATCTACATATTAGAAAA
>CAZKZW010000060.1:0-4251 GCA_964557365.1 uncultured Pseudomonadales bacterium
GTTTGCAGGACATCAAACATCAGCTTGAAGCCTAAAGGTTATTTTCTTTTTGATTGGTCGCGGCGCCAGGTGGCGATGGCAGCATGATTGCCGGAGAGAAGAATGTCGGGGACTTTCCACCCTTGATAGTCTTCGGGCCGAGTGTAGTGAGGATATTCCAAATATCCTTCTTCACTATGTGATTCATCCACAATTGATTCAGGATCGCCCAAGACTCCGGGAATGAGACGGGTGACGGCGTCAGTGATTACCATGGCGGGTAATTCTCCTCCCGTAAGGACGTAATTCCCGATTGAAATGGATTCATCTGCTAGGTGATCGATAACCCGTTGGTCAATGCCTTCATAATGACCAGCAATAATAATAAGTTGGTCAAGTTCTTTATAATCCTGTGCTTTGCTTTGGGTAAACGGAGTACCGCTGGCTGCTGTTACGATTACTTTTATGTTTTTATTCTGCAGTTTTAGTTGTTGAACAGCTTTATCAATGGGTTCGACCAGCATAACCATGCCAGGACCACCACCATACGGACGATCATCGGTGGTGTGATGAGCGTCGGTTGTCCATTGGCGAAGGTCATGGACATTGATTGTGATGGCTTGTTTTTGTTGGGCCCGTTTGATAATGCTTTCCGAAAATGGACTATCAAACATGTTGGGAAAGATGGTTAAGATATCTATTTGCATATTGATCTCATCGCCTATTATACTAGCCGCATGACTATTACCGTAATCGGCACCGGTTTTGTCGGAGTGGTCTCGGCATCGGTGTTTGCTTCTTTTGGCCACCAAGTGTTTGGTCTTGATGTAGATCAAGCAAAAATTGATTCATTATCCAAAGGTGTGGTGCCATTTTTTGAACCTCACTTAGAGGAAATGGTTAAAGCAGGGTTGGCTAGTAAAAATCTTCAATTTACTACGGATTACACCAAAGCTGTGCCTGTTTCTGATGTGGTGATTATTGCCGTAGGTACTCCTTCGGCCCCAGATGGTACTGCTGATCTTAAATTCGTCAAGGCTGCCAGCGAAGCACTTGCACCACACCTAAAAGAGAATACCATTGTGGCAATTAAGAGTACTGTGCCTCCAGGAACAAATAAAAAAGTCCGCGACATCATTTCACCACTCACCTCCGTTCCATTTGCTGTTGTCTCATTACCGGAATTCTTGCGGGAAGGGTCTGCTGTTGAAGACACACTTCATGCTGACCGAGTGGTGATAGGTGCATCTGAACCATGGGCGATTGATCGACTCTTGGAACTCCATAAGCCTATTGAGGGTGAACGAGTGATTGTGGCTCCTGAAAGTGCGCAGATGGCAAAATATTCTGCCAATGCCTATTTAGCTTTACGAATTACATTTATCAACCAAATTGCTGATCTGTGTGAGAAAACTGGGGCAAATGTCTCAGATGTAATTCGCGCGATTGGACCAGACAAACGTATTGGATCGCATTACTGGTACCCTGGACTTGGATATGGTGGATCCTGCTTCCCCAAAGATGTAAAAGAACTGGCAGCAGTATCAAAGAAATTAGGTGAGCAAAATAGCTTACTTATTCAGATGGATGAGATAAATGAGCAACGAATTGACCGAAAATTGGATGAGCTCTCGGAAAAAGTTGGAGGTTTGGCGGGAAAACGAGTGGCCGTGCTTGGTCTGGCATTCAAACCAAATACCACTGATATGCGGGTAGCTCCATCTCTCAGGGTTGTCCCCCACTTGGTGGAAAAGGGAGCTGAAGTTCGCGCATTTGATCCAAAGGCAATCGATGAAGCCAAACGAGTATGGCCATCACTGTATTATGGTGAATCAATAATGGACACCATCTCTAATGCTGATGTAATTATTCTCTTGACTGAATGGGATGAATTCCAAACCATATCTATGGAAGCGTTAGCACGCGCGGTTAAGCCTGGCGCACTCTTGTTTGACACCCGAAATGTGTACAGTCATGAAAAGGTTGAAAAACAAGGACTTCGTTATTTAGGAATTGGTAATACATGAGTAAAAAAGTACTTATTACCGGAGCGAGCGGATTCGTAGGACATCATCTCATAGAGCAACTTTTGCTTGAGGATTATGAAATTGTGGCAGCGGTGTACGGTGGTGAAATTGATGATCGCAATGGTAGAGTCACTTCCATTGCACTCAACCTGACAGAAAAAGAGTCTATTAACCAAGTGGTGGAAACAACAAAGCCAGATTGGATTTTTCATTTAGCCGCCCTATCATCGCCTGCAGCAAGCTTTTCTGATGATAATAAGACAGTGGTCAACAATATTGTGGCTCAAGCAAATTTGCTTTCCGCAGCAGTGACTTACACACCTACCGCGCGCGTGTTGGTGGTGGGTAGTGCTGAAGAATATGGAAAAGTTTCAGTAGAAAATTTGCCTATATCTGAATCATGTCCCTTACGCCCCATGAGTCCTTATGCGGTCTCCAAGGTCGCTCAAGATTTTATGGGACTCCAGTATTTTCTGAGTTATGGTCTGCCCGTGATACGAGTTCGGCCTTTTAATCATGTGGGAGAGTATCAAACGGATCAGTTTGTCTTGCCAAGATTTGCAAAACAACTTGCACTGATTGAGGCCAGCAAACAGGACCCTATTCTGACTGTGGGAAATTTGGAGGCAACCCGAGATTTTTCTGACGTAAAAGATATGGTTCGTGCGTATGAATTGGCAATGATTCATGGTGAACCGGGTGAAGTGTACAACTTGGGTTCTGGAAACGAAGTGCCTGTGTCGCGACTGCTGGATATTCTCTTGTCACTTTCGACAGCTGATATTAAAGTTAAACAAGATCCCGCACGGATGCAGGGATCTGATGTCCCCCGACTCTGTTGTGATGCATCCCGGTTTACTCAACTTACCGGCTGGAAACCGGAAATTCCTCTCGAGTCAACAGTTGCCCGCGTGCTAGACTATTGGAGGGCACATGTACGAAGTACGTAGTGCGTGGTACGAAGTTTAATAAAATAATAATAAACAAAAAACTGAGGATATTATGGCAAAAAAAGCATTGATTACTGGTATTACTGGACAAGACGGATCCTATTTAGCTGAATTGCTTTTATCGAAGGGGTATGAGGTTCACGGGATGACCCGACGGACTTCGACCATGAATTTTGAACGAATCAAAAAGATTGAAGATCAAATCACCCTTCATCCTGGAGATTTACTGGATCAACATTCACTCACATCGATGGTGAAAGAAGTCCAACCTGATGAAGTTTACAATTTGGCTGCACAAAGTTTTGTGGAAACGTCTTGGAAACAGCCTGTATTAACAGGCGAGTTCACTGCACTCGGAGTAACCAAAGTATTGGAGGCAGTTCGCTTAGTTAATCCAGATATTAAGTTTTATCAAGCATCATCAAGTGAGATGTTTGGTAAAGTACGAGAAACTCCCCAAAATGAATTAACTCCGTTTTATCCCCGTAGTCCGTATGGAGTAGCTAAAGCATATGGGCACTGGATCACGGTGAATTATCGCGAATCATACAATATGTTTGCGGTTTCTGGCATTTTGTTTAATCATGAATCAGAGCGACGTGGACTTGAATTTGTGACTCGGAAAATTACTCATGCAGTGGCCAGAATAAAATTGGGCAAACAGGATCATGTGGAACTGGGAAACCTGGATTCCAAGCGGGACTGGGGATATGCTCCCGATTATGTCCAAGCCATGTGGATGATGCTTCAACAAGACAAGCCTGAAGATTTTGTGGTGGGAACGGGGCATACTTGGTCAGTACAACAATTGTGCGAGACTGCTTTTGGTGTTGTGGACTTGGATTGGCGCCAATATGTAAAGACGAATGAAAAATTTATGCGACCCGCTGAAGTTGACTTGTTGGTTGCTGATCCAACCAAGGCGAATACAGTGCTTGGATGGAAACCGTCAACATCATTCGAACAAATGATTGAAATTATGGTAAAAGCAGATTTGGAACAAGAGGCATGAAATCATCCCATCAACGGGTAGTTATTGTTAGCCCTACCTATAATGAAAAGGGGAATATCAAGCGTCTGTGCGAAGTGTTGCTGGGGGATATTTTCCCTAAGGTTGGAGCTAACTATGATCCTCATATTCTGATCGTTGATGATTCTTCTCCGGATGGGACGGGCAATGAGGTCCTTCGGCTGGCTCAGGATTATCCAAATTTACATCTACTCACCAACCCCAAGAAGCTAGGACTGGGAAATGCGTACACCAAGGGCCTCAATTATGCGATTTCAGAGTTGAA
>CAZKZW010000061.1:0-4239 GCA_964557365.1 uncultured Pseudomonadales bacterium
AATTTCCGCAGTCCCTGCCAAATAGGTATCTGGTCGACTGTTTTCAGGATCATCAGAATTCAAAGCATAGGTCTCGGCCTCACCCCACGGAAAATGACCCGTGTTAACAAACGCCTCTCGTCGGTCCACCACAGGTGGAATCATGGGAATAAACCCTTTGGCCACCAATCGGTCCACTGCAAATCGCATCAGTCCAAATTGCAACATGACTGCCTGATTTTTCAAAAAATATCCTCGGAATCCTGCCACCTTTGAACCTCTATCCAGATCCAAAATATCCAAGCCCAAGCCCAATTCAAAATGTTCTTTTGCCTCAAAATCAAAAGCGGGTTTCGTCCCCCATTCTCGCACCATCACATTTCCCGTGGCATCTTTACCCACCGGCACCTCTGGCAATGTCACATTGGGCACTTGATACAACAATGCATCCAGATTTTCTTCCACCTGCTTAAGTTGTGGTTCCACATTATCTAAATCTTGTTTCAGCTGTCTCGACTGTTCGATTAACTCAGGGGTCCGTTGTTGTTTTAGTTCATCATTCAGTTTATTTCGCTTTGCTCTGATTTCCTGACTCACCACCATCAATTTGCGATGTTCTTGATCCAATCGCAACACTTCATCCACCACGGCTGGATTTAAGTTTTTGTTCTGCGCTGCCGCTTTTACTAAATCGGGATTATCCCGAATGAATTGAAGATCCAACATATGTCTTACCTCCCTATGGGTACATCCTCCTACGTCCGCCCGGGGCGGACTACGGAAGGATCGTATGCTATTTTCATATATCAATGTATACAAAAAAAAGCACCCATCATCCTTATTAATATATAAGGTTCCCCACTATAGGGAAGGTGCCAACCTTAATCTACTTATTCCTGCTATTACGGGCTTACCCGTACCGGTTGTTAACCCCGGTCAGCCTCGGCAAGTGGAAAGCCTGCCTCAAATGCTTTGTTAACTAACGCCATTATACATCAACAACACATCGTGTATAATGCATACAAGTTAATGAAAAGCGTCTGAGTCTATCGCAATAGACAAGCTGCGTGCGAGAAATCCTTGAAAAAGGAATAACCACGACGGAAGTCCACCGTAAAATAAGACAATGCGTGTCGGCAACGGAGCGCAGATAATGAGCGTGAAGCTACTTACCTGTTGTTCCACCCCTAAAAAGGTGGATTTTTTGTAGCTTTATGGAAACACAGTGGTACCACGGTAAACAACCGTCTGTGTAACTTTATATAAATTTATAAGGTTACATGGGCGGTTTTTTCGTTCCATACAACCCTAAGGAAACTAACCACTATGCAACAAAAAAAACTTTGGCAAAAAATGAGTATAACAAACGAACTTGTCGAGTCATTCACAGCGGCAGATGACATCGTGTTTGATCAATACCTTATCCCCTACGATATTCTCGGCAGCCTAGCACACATAATCATGTTACATAAAGTTGGCTTATTACCAAAAGAAGATCTTTCTCGCCTCACTAAGGAATTGCAAAAACTTTACAGTAAATATCAACATAACCAATTACACGTAACCATCGAGGATGAGGATGTTCATACAAGAATAGAAAATGAATTAAGTCTCTCATGCCCCAATGCTGGCGGAAAAATTCACCTAGGCAGATCAAGAAACGACCAAGTTTTAGTCGATTTACGATTGTACACAAAAGATCAACTTCTCAATGTAATTCTAAAAACATTGACCCTTGCACAACAATTTGTTCTCTACGCCAAACAACATCAGTTTGTAGTTATGCCAGGATACACACATATGCAACCGGCTATGATTTCTTCGGTAGGTTTGTGGTCAAGTCAGTTCGCAGAAAGTCTCATGGATGATTGCACACTTCTCAAAGCTGCATATGAACTCAACGACCAAAATCCGCTTGGGTCAGGAGCCAGTTTTGGTGTAAGTCTCCCCCTCGATCGAAAATTTACTACCAACTTATTAAGTTTTGCTAAAGTTCAAAATAATTGTTTGTATTGCCAAAACTCAAGAGGAAAAATCGAGGCTGCAGTTGTTCATGCATTAGTACAACTTATGCAGACACTAAGCCGATTCGCTCAAGATGTTTTATTGTTTACCACTACCGAATACAACCTCTTTTCATTACCGGAAGCACTCACAACGGGGAGCAGCATCATGCCTCAAAAAAGAAATGTTGACATCATGGAATTGCTACGGGCAAAAACAAAAAAAATTATCAGCAACGAACTACTCATCTCCACAATCGTAAGTGGATTACCGTCCGGCTATAATCGGGATCTTCAGGAAATTAAACCTCCTCTCATGCAAAGTTTGAATCAGACTATTAGCGCTCTAAACATTACCGAACTTACTCTAACTCACCTCTCCCCAAATACAGCGGGTATGAAAAATGCCATTGGAACTGAAATGTTTGCCGCTCATCACGCATATCAAATTACATTAAAAAACAATATTCCATTTAGGCAAGCATACAAGGAGGTCGGCAATCATCTAGATCAAATACCAACATATGATCCTCAAGAAATAATCAAGAAGATGACCCATCTTGGGTCACCCGGAAACCTACGACTCAACGAAATGCGTAGTTGCTTGAATAAAAATGTATCCAAATGGCAACACCAACAACAATTATTTTCCGCTGCGATGGCAAAATTAGTATCTTAAATAAAGGAAAAATATGACTAACAATCAGTACAAAAAAATCGCTTCTCATGAAATCAAACAAGGAGAGGAAATTAATAAAGTAGTTCTCTTATATTCTGGAGGTCTAGATACCTCCTGTATGTTGAAGTGGATCCAAGAAGAATACCAAGCTCAAGTCATTGCCCTAACTATCGATCTAGGTCAACAAGCTGATGACTTGGAAACCATCAAGCAAAAAGCATTGAATCTTGGCGCTATCGAAGCATATGTAATCGACTGTAAAGAAGAATTCGCTAATCTTTATTTATCCAAGGCAATCAAGGCGAACGCAGACTACCAAGGAGGTTACCATTTATCCACCCCACTTGGACGACCACTTATTGCCAAAAAAGCGGTCGAAATCGCTCATAAGACAGGTGCTACCGTTATCGCCCACGGTGCAACCGGAAAAGGAAATGACCAAGTCAGAATTGAATCATCAATTCTATGTGAAGATCCTCATATGAAGATCATTGCTCCTGTTCGGGAATGGGCAATGGGACGAGATGAAGAACTAGCCTATGCTGCAAAACATAAAATTCCTACGAAGCAAACCAGTCAAAACCTCCCCTACTCTTGGGATGACAATATGTGGGGTGTTACTGGAGAAGGTGGAGAGATAGAAGATCCAAAACTAATTCCCAACTATGAAAAAATTTTGCAAGTCGCTTCCACACCTGAACTGGCACCAGATAATCCCGAGATAATTACGATCGAATTTAAATCGGGAGTACCAATCAAGTTTAATGATATTTCTATGCCACTATGGGAATTAATACATTCATTAAATGGAATAGCGGGAAAACACGGTGTCGGTATCACAACGCTTATTGAAGATCGGCTTGTGGGACTTAAAGTGAGGGGGGTATATGAATCCCCTGCTGCAGAAGTCCTCATAAAAGCACATTACAATCTAGAGAAACTTGTTTCCACCCAAACTTCAAATGAACTCAAAGAGTTTATTGATGCAAAATGGGCGTACCTTTGTTACAACGCAAAATGGCATGAGCCATGCATGAACTATCTAAACGCGTTTATTGACTCAATGAGCGAAAAAGTTTCCGGCATAGTCACAATTAAACTGTATAAAGGACAAGCAATTGTGGTTGCTGCAAAATCTCCCTACTCATTGTTTGATCAAGACTTAGCTACGTTCAACAAAAACGGGAAATTTAATCAAAATGCGAGTGCTGGATTTATTGAAATATATTCGCTTGCCATGAAAACTGCTAGTCTGATGAGGTCATCATAACTATCGTCCCATCATGTCCAAGCCAAGAATGAATCGCTGTAAATAAATCACCCGAAGCCAACTGCAACGTCTCATCATGACGACCAGGATTAATGTATGCGGTTATATTCTCAAGAATTGCCTTGTCAAAAATGACAGGCAGTTTTTGTATGTAACCAAAAGGGGTTAAGGCGCCAATTTTTATACCCAGTGTCTGTTCAACTTCATCTTCACTCGCCATGCTGACTTTTTTTACGTTCAATTCAGTAGCAATATGATTCCAATTAACCTGTCTGTCACCCCTCCACACCACCAGCGCAAAATCATAC
>CAZKZW010000062.1:0-4183 GCA_964557365.1 uncultured Pseudomonadales bacterium
TATAGAGTGATTGGCGTGGCTAAGCACTCAGAAACATTGGAAGATTTGGTTGTTTACGAGTGTTTATACGATAATCCACGAAGTAAAATTTGGGTAAGACCAATGAAAATGTTTTTAGAAGATGTCGTTGTTGATGGTGAAAAAGTCCCCCGTTTTGAATTTATGGAATGAGCGCTATATGAAATCTGTAATAAATAAATTGGCTCTTATAATTCCGATTATTTTGTTTATTCCCACTTTGGCAATTTTGGTTTCGTGGAATGCGCTCCCAGGTGATTCGCTCTATCCCGTTAAACGATGCTTGGAAAAAATTGCTCTTTTTCTCGTATCACCCTCTGATCGTGTGAAGGCAGATTTGCAGTCTAACTTGGTTGAACGACGCACGTATGAAGCTACAAAAACGGTTACTCAAACGGGAAAGTCATCTATTGCTCTTAAAGAATTGGAGTATCAAGTCGAAGCAGCAGCTACGGCAGTACAAACGACAAAAGACCCTGCTACAAGACAACAAGCCAGTCTTAAACTTATTTCTAAGTTAGAAGAGGCAAAGTCTAATTTGGAGGCAACAAAAAATAACTCATCAACTCCAATAAATTCCCCTATTTCAACCCCCGCACCAACCTCAAAACCAGTTCCTCATCAAACACCACTTCCAGCTCTTACGTCTCCTTCTCCCACATTAGTGCCTGCTCATTCCCCCACTCCGACAGGTTTACCCGCATCTCCTACACCTCGCCCTCAAAAAAACATTGATAATCCTGCTGACAATATTGATGAGACTAATAAACTGATTGATTCAACTATAGAAAAATTGCGCCAACAAACAGAATTGACTGATGATCAACAGAATGAAGAGTCTGACTCTAAATCACATCCCCAGCGGCAAAACAATAAACAAGAAGAACACAAAACGTCTAATGATCATAAAAAGAACCGCGATTAGAGTTTTGGTTCTTCGATAGAAGGTAATTCTTTTTTCAGAACAATTGGTGTTGAGTCTGCCTCAATATTGATGACTTTTGTCTTTTGAGCCACAAAATACATATACACTCCACCCCCAATACAAGAAATTAGCACTATCGCGATGATTATAGCGAACATATTGTTGACCAACACAGGCTTGTTACCTGCCTGCTGATCTAAACTAATGTCGTCAGAGCTGTATTCATACGATCGCTTGGTAGAAACTGTTTTTGATTGTGTGGGTATTTTCGTATTTTTCTCTGTTATTTCTTTTTTGTCTATTTTGTCCACTACTGACACACTTATTGAGGAGGGCTGATTGTTTAATATGTCTGAATTATCTGCTGCAGCAATAATTGATGAAGCAGTTGAGTCGATTGAGGCTTTAATTAATCCCAACGATTGAGGAGTAAATTTGACAGACAATATGCTTGTTCCTGCAGGAATGCTGGCCGCTGGAGCATCTCCTGGGGCAAAGTATAAAAGCGAAGCTGAAATAGTTGTTTTCGATTCATTTGTTTTAACCTCCTTCATGACTGTCGTCCAGGGAGATGATAAGTTCAACGTGATGTCATCTTCAGAGATTTGCAGAGTTTTCCCCTCTCCTACATCTAGATTAACGACAACTGTGAAACCGGAAATACCCTTATCTTCAGGAGTAGTTGAAATTGATGGAACGATATCAATCGATGATGCACTATTTACACCAATTTTTGATGTATTCGATTGAATGGTTAGTGACGCTGTCCCAGCGTCACTTGCAGCGAACACAAGATGAGTGGATACATGACATAAAAAAAATATGGCAAAAACTTGAATAACCTTCTGGAGGATATTATTCTGTTTAGCCATATCTTTTTCTATATATCTTCGTTATTTAGCGGCAAACTTAAGCTTTAACGAAACTTTGTTGTTGTCACTCGTAACTAAATACGAATTTTCTTCATCCAAAGAAATCGTTCCTGATTCTCCAGATAAAAGTTTTATTTCTATAAAAGGTTTTGAGAATGTAGACGCCACAGCACCTTTACTGCCAGGAGCCATATACATTGCATCAACGGTAATAGTATTGTCATCAATGCTTTTGATTGGATATTGCCAAGGTGTGGCAAACAACCCACGAACGTCCTCTACTTCCAAGCTCTCTGATGAGGATCCAATCACTTTAAAAACCATATGAGCACCGATATAGACGGCTTCAGAATCATCAGGAATAACTATTATCTGCTTGGCGTCAGAACCTAAACTACCAGGTTCTTTTTCATAGGGAGAATTTATCATTGATTGGATGCTTACAGGACTTTTACCCCCGTTGGAGAGTAAGGCGTATCCACCTCCAATCACACTGGCAATAATTGCCAGTGTGAAGATAATAACAAGATTCTTTTTCGTCATATTATTCTCCTTTTACCACCGAACTCTTCCATGCATTTTTCATCAAAGTGATATCGAGCATGTTCAAGAGAGAATCACCGTTAAGGTCATAGTTTGCTAATTCCGATCCTTCTGATGCCTGAACATTCGTAGAAGTCCAACGACTTAGGAATGCAGTGAAATCCATCAGATCAAGTTGATTATCTCCATTAAAGTCTGCTGGTTGGATCATGTCAGCAAGATTTTTAGAGGTGCTCATATCAATACTTGCTGGTATACCTTTTGCTAATTGGGTAACAAACTTCTTCTGAAGATACATCTTAGGCTTGACTGAAACAGTATAGCTTGTGTAGCCTGTGGAAATGTCTGATGGCAAAGGAACTGAGAGCGTGTAGTAAGAATTTTTACTGTCTAATACGTATTTCATCGCCACATCTTCATACACTTTCTTATAACCACTGGTGTTAGAAATTGTAACAGTGGTAGGGTTCGTTAGTCGGCGCTCACCTGTAAGTCCGTTTACATTAAGTTTCAATGAAAGGGTGGCGCTGCCATCGTAGTACGTAAAAGTGTAAATTGGCATAATCTCACTTTCATGACCTACATCATCCTTCGCTTGAACGGAGAATTTATGGGGTCCTCGGGATAGATTGTTGTATGTGACTGATGTTTTCGTACTGTACTCTGACCACTTATCATCTAAAAATGTTCTATAATTCAGAACTCCAGCTGGTAGCGGGCTTGGACGAACGTCATCGGTGGATGAAAAGTCAAACGTTGCTGTGGACACCGTTATATCTTTGGGAGCGGTTTTGGAGAATTTTGGAATTGAAGGAGTAGTAGTGTCACGATAGAGTGCGTATTTTGCTGTGACGGGAGCACTATCAAGCAAATCAGTATTGCTTGCATCACGTGAGATCATCCTTGATTGAGTTAAGTCCGGTTCAATCGTGAAGTCTGTTGTCTTGGAAGGTGCTGTAGATGTGAATTTTAGCGTCATGATTGTTTGTGGTCCCTGAATAGGACTCTGAAACCCTGCAGTCCCCGACTTGACGTATAAAGCATCGTAACTAACAGTAATGACATCACCTGTCTTTTTATTGCTTATATTATCTATGTTAAAAAGATCTTTCGGAAAAGTAATATCCGTATCTTTTAACGTTAACGATGCGGCATTTTTAATATTAAGGACGAGATGGTATGCAGAGATCCCTGCCAAAGCTGCTTGATTCTTCGCACCCACCATACTTACCTGAACATCAATTGGATCAATTGAATCATATTTAAAAGCATTCCCGTTTTTTGTGAAGGATAGTTTTGCAGATCCACCAGAAATAGAAGCACGGCTAAACCCACTATTAAGACTAGCTAAATCTGTCACTTTGGTTACTGTTACGAAAACGACAGCAAGACCGATAATAGCTATCAGAGCAAAAAGAATGAGCCCCTTACCTTTTGCAATTTTATTCGATGATCTCATATTATCCTTTCTGATTTTCTTCACTCAATTTATGTTAATGAGTATCAACACTTACGTTTATGCATGTAGCTTTTCTCAGTTTATGTCAAGGTGTGCATTTGGATGGTTCGTGTTACCCTACTTCTATGACTGCACAAAAACGGTTCAAATATGACCACGAAAAGTACAATCTACACAAGTTATCAGCGGATAATATCGATCGCTTAACTTTGGAGCGAATGCTCCCTGATGAGAAGGTGTTGGAATTGGGATGCGCAACCGGGTATATGAGTAAATATTTAGAAAATACTCTTCACTGTCAGGTTGTCGGAGTGGATGTGTCACGAAAAGTACACGCTGCATTAACTGGAGATTTGAATCTTTCTG
>CAZKZW010000063.1:0-4178 GCA_964557365.1 uncultured Pseudomonadales bacterium
CACACATGCAGCTAACGACTAAAGAACTAATTTCATGAATATTGCCTGCATTGCAGCAGACTTAATACCTGACCGATTAGGCGGAGCTGAAGTTCATGCGGTTGAAATCATCCGGAGATTGGCAAAAAATCACCACATTACTGTTTTCGTCGGTCCTCGTGATATAGTCAAAGACATTTTTCCAGAAAATGTCACCGTAGTTCCCATCTCATATCCTCATATCCCCAATCTCTATGGGATTTGTTACATCTTGTGGGGATATGAACAAATAAAACAATATCTAATACGTCATCCGGCAGATATACTCTGGGCCAAACAATGCTTTCCCCAAGCCATTGTCGCTGCTTTATTAAAACAGTCATTAGATCTACCGCTGTATATTACGGCTCAAAATCCAAACCTAATGACCGAAGAACTCGTGATCAAAGGATCGTTCTTACAGTCTTTCCAATCCTTGTTTGCCAAGTTAATCAATCAAGGAATTGCCTGGTCTTTCCGACAAGCAGATTGTGTGGCAGCAGTCAGTAGTTATTCAAAAAAAGCTGCGATCAAATTTGGCGCAAAAAACGCCATAGTTATTCCTAATGGATATGACGACAAAATAATGCATCCAGCGAACACTACCAAATCAAATTGTTTTACGATTATTACCACGTCGTCGCTTATACCTAGAAATGGTATCGATACTTTGATCAAAGCAATATCTCTCTTGCCCGAATTAAAACCGTGGCAATTAATCATCGCTGGTGATGGTCCGGAATTACCTAAACTCAAATCCCTGGCATCAGATGTACAAAATATCAAATTCTTAGGCAGAGTCTCCAATACAGAAATCCCTTCCCTCCTGCAAAATGCAGATCTATTCATACGTCCCTCTCGTTGGGAGGGTTTCGGTGTGTCATTTATCGAAGCCATGGCATGTGGTGTTCCCGTTATTGCGACGCCAGTAGGGGGCATTCCCGATTTTCTAATTCCGGACAAGACTGGTCTTTCAGTGCCAGTCGACAATGTCACAGCCCTCACTCATGCCATCCAAAAGTTGATGAACAACAATCCTCTTCGCGAATACCTAGTTAAAAACGCTCAAGCATTTGTAGAGTCCCGTTACAAATGGGACACTATTGCCTCCCAAGTCGAATCCACCATGTCCTTTATCCTGAGCGGAGTCGAAGGACTAAACCCTAAACCCTCTGTCCTCATAATAACTCCTATCTATCCTCCAGAAATCGGTGGTCCTGCCACATATGTTCCCGAAGTCGCCTCCCGCCTCATCAAGTTAAATCATCGTATTAATATTATCTCTTTTTCATCTTCTCCTATCCCCTCTACCCTATATCCTGTCACCTCAATTTCCCTCCAGGGAAATTCGTTTACTCGTCAATTTCACTTACTTCACACAGTCTGGCGCCAATTGCCCCAGATCAACACGCTCTTTATTCAAGGAACGATCGTTGTCGGCTTGACCGCGTTTTTAGGTAGGTTAATAGGTAAGCGAGTAGTTATCAAATTCGTTGGTGACGAAGTCTGGGAATCAAAAAGAAAAAATCAATCACTCGAAGAATATTATGACTCTCATCCAAAATCACTCGTATTGTCACTTCATCGCATGATCCTAAAATCAGCCCATCAAATCATCGTTCCTTCCCAATACCTCAAAGACTTCTTAATAAAATACCATCACATCGATCCTACTCATATTTCCATCATCCCCAACGCCACCGAAATCCCTTCAAATTTTAGACTCAACACTCAACACTTAGCACGCAATACTAGTCATCGTCTGATCTTTGTCGGTCGTCTCGTTCCCTGGAAACATGTGGACGAAATTATTGCCGCAGTCACCCTTGCCCGCAAAACTCACCCTTGGGAATTAGTCATTGTCGGCGATGGACCCATGCGTTCATCATTACCAAAACATCCCTTTATAACCTACAGAGGCCAACTTCCAAAAGAAACAACACTGCAAGAAATTGTCCAAAGCCGTGCCCTCATACTCTATTCCTCCTACGAAGGACATCCTCATACAGTCCTTGAAGCTCATGCGCTCGGCATTCCTACCATCGTCAGTAATATTCCACCTCATCAGGATCTGGGTAGTTTTAAAATCGTTCCACCACACGATCCTGTGGCCTTAGCCCAAGCGATAAATTCTCTTTGTACCGCTAAAAAAATCACTCCTCCCACGCCTCCCAATTGGTCAGATCACCTATATAAATTGGTTGATGTATTAAAGAATTAAAACAAAACTCGCGGGCACGTCACAGCCTTCTCAAGTATTAGTTCCCTAGTAATGTTAAAATAACCACTATATGCGCAATTGGTCGTCAAGCCTCACTGAGTTTAAAAAACATCCCCAACAATTTAAACAATACATGCTGGAACAGCAGATAAACTTTGGGTTATGTGGAGAAAAAATTATAGCCAAAGACTTGATGGAAAATTGGGACAAACTAACATTAGATCCATACAAAAAAGCGTATCTTGACGGACTATTATGGCCGAAGAGATCCTAACTCCACCTCAGAAAATATTTTTAGAAATATTTTCTCACTCAAACATAGTTAATTCTTTTTATTTTTCTGGTGGTACTGCTTTAGCTCATTACTACTTACATCACAGAAAATCAGAAGATTTAGATTTTTTCTCCACATCTGAGGTTGATGTGCAAGCAATAGTCGTATTCTTGAAAACCTTAAAAAATAAACTTGGGTATCAGTTGTTTGATTATCAACAAAGCTTCAATAGAAATTTATTCTTTCTTCAATATTCGGAAAATAATATTTTAAAAGTCGAATTCACCTATTATCCATTCGAACAAATAGAACAACCAAAGAGAATAGATAATATTTTTGTCGACAGCATAATTGATATCGCTGCCAATAAGTTGTTTACAATATCCCAACAACCCAGAGGAAGAGATTACTTTGACTTGTTTGCTATAAACAAAAAAACTCCAATAGATTTTAAGAAGCTAAGAATTCAGGCTAAGACAAAATTTGATTGGCAAATCGATCCATTACAACTTGGTTCACAACTCAATCGAGTAGATGAATTTCTTGACGATCCAATTCTAATGAAGGTAATAGCAAAAAGTGACGTAATTGATTTTTTTAAGCAGATTGCAATAAGTTTTAAAACAGAAATACTGCAGTAATTTCATGACAGAAATTCACCTCCTTTCCATCTCTCTGGATACCAATCTTTTTGATCAATCATCCGATGTTTTTGCCCGTCAACAAGAGTATGCCCAATACTTTTCTCACACCACCATCCTGGTTCTAAACCATGGACTCAAGACTCGTCACTCACCACTCATGACTGATCGATTAGATATCATTCCCATCAACGCTTTCAGTCGTCTCAATCTCGTTCCCAAAACCATGAATCTAGCTACCAAAATTCATCAACAACACCCATTTCAACTCATCACCACCCAGGATCCACTTATTAGCGGTTATATAGGTAAAAAATTAAAAAGTAAGTTCTCTATTCCTCTCAATGTTCAAGTTCACACGGATATTTTTAATCCAGCTTGGAGGATGCAGTCATTTTCCAACCGTATCCTATTCTCACTAGTTCGCCCTGTATTACTGGCCGCCGATTCTATTCGGGTCGTATCTGAAACACTTAAAAAAGCCGTTGCCAAACACATGCTGACGATAGTGCCGTCAACAGTATTCGTTGCCCCTGTCCGAGTTGATTTGGATCAATTTTGGAAAATAGCCCATTATCATCAAGAGTGTACTCGTTTTATCAGTGTGGGACGCCTCGCACCAGAAAAAAATTATCCGCTCCTCATCGATGCGTTTGCGCAAATTGTCAAAGATAATCCTGAGGTTAAATTAACCATCGTGGGTGATGGTCCAGAAAAAGATTCACTCGCCTCTCAAATCGTTAATTACGGACTGAATAATCATGTTTATTTGGTGGGTAAAAAGACCATCGGAGAAGTCGCCGCCCTGCTCCATCAACACGATGTCTTTGTATTAACCAGTAACTATGAAGGATGGGGCATGGTCTATGTGGAGGCATTTGCTGCCGGCTTACCAGTTATTACCACCTCCGTGTCTTCCATAGGAGAGCTATTACAACCTGATACAAATTGTCTCATAGGAGTGTCGGCCTCCGATATCGCTTTCAGGATGGCATATCTCATCAAGCATCCAGAAGAAGCGTAT
>CAZKZW010000064.1:0-3953 GCA_964557365.1 uncultured Pseudomonadales bacterium
ATCCTTGTGAAATGAGTACTCTGCAAGGTATCAAACTTGGGGAATCAAGAGATAATGTGGAGAAAGTATATAATTCGATTATTGATAAAGATAACACTAATGACAGTATAATCATTGTCGGCTCAATATATGAAGGCACAGCATTTTATTTTCAAAAAGATGTTGTGAAGCAGATATTTATTGGTAGTTTAGCTGAATAGTAAGTGTTGTTTTTCTTAATTCTTACAGCTATTCGTAGAGTTATACTAATCCGGGGTTGACAGTACCTACTCCAACACTACTGGATATGCCCGGAAGTGTTTTAAGGTCAGAATTAATTAGGATAGAGATGAGTCATTTTGCAGAATCTTCAAATGCGACAATCAGTAACTTTACTCCTTATGGTCAAACCAGAACGATAGTTGGTCTTTTACTGCAAATGCTTCGCTTGGTGGACTTTATGTTTATGGCGGTTACGACACCAAAGCCGGATGGATAGATGGTGCTGGTTATGGATTTGGTTTGCCGGGACAAAACGGTAATTTTAGTTTCAATACCAATCTTACCAGCATGGGTGTGAACTGGAGTCAGAACGGTGGTTGGAGTGCGAATATTATGGGAATGCAATATAGCAAAGCTGGAGTAAGTTTTGATCCGAGTGTAGGGGCGAGTGCGAATTTCAGATGGGAAACCAATTATTATGCAAATGATAATAATAGTTCTGTGACTACTTTAGATAATTCATTTCTGAAAACACAACAAGAGGCAGATGCTTATACAAAAAAGTTAGGTCTGAATAAAAAACAACATGGAATTGACAACGTAGAATATGGATACAAAAATAAAGTAATATCAGACAAATACTCTTGGAATGAAAATGGTGTAATTGTTGACAAAAATGGAAATGAATTAGCAGGTTTAACACAAGCAAAAATAAGAGGATTGTCTGTCTCTCAGAAAGTTTGGATGTCTCCACATAATAATGAAAGAAACTTTGTTATTACATTAAATCATGAGCTAATTCATGTTTATCATCATAACGATATTGGTTTACGTTATTTGGTTGGAGAAAAAGAGTATTTAAACTACACAGAAACAGTAGCATATGATTGGGAGAATAGATACAGATATAATCCATTACCAAGTCGATATGTTCGTTATGAAGGCAATACTTTACCTTTTTTGCCAGACAAAAAAAACTTATTTATTGTTCCTAAGATGTAAATGTTTATAAAATATATAAATGAAATTTATTATTGTCATATTAATTGCTTTTCTCAACAATTCTTGTATGGTTTATTACTATACAAACGATAAGCTACAGATTAAAATCAAAGAAGATAAATATATTCTTTCGGACGAGTCGACAGAAAATATTTCTTTTATATTATCAGAAGGTAAAGTTCTTCAAAAGAAAGATATATTAATTTGTAAAGATAAAGAGTTTGGTTATCAGTTTGTTTTCAGAATAATGTATAATGCAAATAGTCTAATGGTTGTTTCATATGAGGGTTTCTCAAATGAAATAGATAGCGTTTTTAAGAAAGGAGATACATTTGTAATGAAAGAAAAATTGAGGTCAAAAGATGATTATGATAGTTGGTAATTTTAGCTGGGGACTTTTCAAAAAAGTGTGTCAATTCGTTTTCTTTGAATTTTGCATTACAATGCCTGAAGACCGTAGGTCTAAGGGCATTGTAATGCAAAGCTACAAAATTATAGATGTTTCTCATAACGTTCTCCAAAATAATCGACTAATTCTCGCTGTATAGCAACCCAGCCAAAGGCTTTTCTTTTCCAACTTTTCTCGTTGTATTTTAGCGCCAGATAAAGTTGTTTAAGCAGACTCTTATCATTGATCCAAGCTCCCTTAGTCTTTGTTACTTTTCTCATTACCCGATGGAGAGCCTCTACCGGATTGGTTGTATAGATCATCCTGCGGATGTGCTCTCCAAAATCCATGAAAGCCATTAACTCATCCCAATTTGCTTCCCATTTGGGGCGTATTTCCTTATATTTCTTATCCCAACGTTCTCCAAATGCAGCCAGTGCTGTTTCGGCCTGTTGGCGGTCAGCAGCGGAGTATATTTTGCGTAAATCGGAACACACTGCTTTGATGTCTCTATCACCCACAAATTTTACTGATGTGCGAACCATATGAACAATACAGCGCTGGACTATCGACCGGGGATAAACCTCTTCTATCACCTCTTTAAAACCTGTAAGGCCATCTACGCAGAAAAATAAAACATCTTCAACTCCTCTGCTTTTTAGGTCTTCCAGTATACGCCCCCATTGCCTGGAACCTTCTGATTCTGACAGATACAGACCCAAAATATCCCGTTGTCCGTCTACTGTAACGCCGTAACAGGTATAAATTGCCTTGCTCTCAAAACGTCCATCTTCCCGTACCTTGTAATGAATCGCATCTAAGTAAACTACTGCAAAACAACTCGACAACTCACGTTGCTGCCATGTGATAATCTCTGACCAAACGCGTTCGGTAACAGCACTGATGGTACCCGAACTTACTTCAACACCATAGAGATGACGTAACTGATAACGCACATCTTCTATCGACTGACCTCGAGCGTAAAGACTCAGTATCACCTCATCCAGACCACTACCCAACTCCCTATCCCATTTCTTTATCAGAATCGGTTCATGATCGCCATTCCTGTCCCGAGGAGTCTTAATTTCAAGTGGACCTGCATTGCTACGTATTACCTTGCGATTATGACCATTACGACGATTCGAACCTGAGGAT
Organism: uncultured Pseudomonadales bacterium; assembly: GCA_964557365.1. Classification (GTDB taxonomy): domain Bacteria; phylum Patescibacteriota; class Microgenomatia; order UBA1400; family RBG-16-45-19; genus CAZKMY01. Next base: position 2,747 of record CAZKZW010000064.1, read on the forward strand.
GATGAACCCGAACTTAAACTGGATTCCAATTCTCCCTCCAATGCCGCATTGACCATGGCCTGTAACAGATCTGTAAAAATACCACCATCACCTATAAGGGGATCTCCTTTGTATAGTCTGCTGACTACTTCCGAACGTTTTTGATCGTCAGGAATTAAATCCTCTAAACGAGGCTTTTGATTTTTTTCTCTTTTCATGTGTCAAATTTATAAAATTATTCATTTCTGACACACTTTTTTGAAAAGCCTCTTTAGCTGATAATCCATTTGCTTTTTTAGAATTGATACTCTAAAATAGTACTTAATTACTTATTTTGAATTATTCCGGTTTAAACTAAATCATATTAACAAATCAATAACAACATGACAACAACCATTCGATTAATCCTTGCATTATTTCTTTTTTGTTTCTTACAGGCGTGCTCACCCTTGATTACAAGGACAATAGTGAAGACCTATCCCCCGTTGAATGAAACAGAAGAGGTTCAGGTCATAGCATTGGGTGATGAAAGTGCTTATCAATACGAAGAGCTGGGAACTGTAAGAGTTGGAGATAATGGTTTTGGAGGAAAATGTAAATATGATGATCAAATTCTTCATGCCAAACGGGAAGCCAAAAAGATGGGTGGCAATATAATCAAGGTTGTAGAACACATTCCCCCTCATTCTAAAATGATTGGATTGGGTTATGCTTATTTCCCATGTCACGAGATCTTAGTTTTGGTTTTAAGACACAAAGATTCTAACAAAAAAATGAATTGACACACTTTTTTGAAAAGCCTCACATACTTTTCTGAATAGTCCCAAAACCAAATACTGTTTTAGCTGACGCCAAGTCCTGTTCTTGTTGACGCCAAGTCCTGTTCTCGCTGACGCCAAGTCCTGTTCTCGCTTTGACAAAGTCCTGTTTTGTCTTCACTCAAGTCCTGTTCTGCTTTCAGACATTCCAAAAGCGTCATCAAACTCTATTCGCTTCACTTGAAATGCCTCATTCAAATACCCCGAGTGGAACGATTCAACTGATTCGAAACGTCCGATGCAGACAACCTGAGTGGAACGACTCAAACCTTGTCTCAAATACCCTGAGTTGCCTGTTGTAAATCCTCCATCAAATCTTCCAGGTCTTCTAATCCTACCGAAAACCGGATGGTCGTGTCGTGGATGTGCATCAGGGCTTTGGCTTCTTTGCTGTAGTTGCCGTAGATGGT
>CAZKZW010000065.1:0-935 GCA_964557365.1 uncultured Pseudomonadales bacterium
TGCTACGAGAAAATGATTATGGGCTATTTTACGTCTGGACGGGAAAAAATTCAAGGGGTGTGGAGAGGAGATAAAATAAAAACACGGGAACGCCTTGATGGGTAAGAAGAGATTGGGTTGACCCAACAGCTGATCGGATCACCCAACCTCTTTTCCCCATACTTTACAGAAGATATTTTTCGATTTGTTGAAGGAGGTACATAATGCCATTGCGATGTTGTTTTTGTTTCAGCTCATTGTTGGCGCAACTTTGCAGAAGGGCAAAATTTATTCCATCAAAATCTTTGGATGAGCTATCGATTTGTTGAATAAGTCTTTTTGCCAGGGGGAATCTATTCTGGTTGATCTTTCCTAATAGGATGATTAAGTCTGTCTTTTTGTTTTGTGTGGTGGTGGAAATGGGTGAGTTGAGTTTGGGTGAAGTAGGCAATGCAATGATTTTATTGTTAAGATAATTGCAAGCAGACGCAATGTCTTTGCTGACTACATACATCCCCATCAAAGAACAAACACAATCCATGAAGTGTTTCATTATCTCCAGTTTGATTGTCTCTACATCACATCCTTCATGGTTTTCTATTAGGTAATGACCATTGGTGAACGAATCTTTGGCGTTTATATACTCCTCTTCAATTTGCATTTGTGGAGAGCAATCTTGCCTGAGCGCGAACACTTCGCTGGCTAAGTCTGACAAATCGGAAGAAAGTTGGAAATGTCCTTCTCGATTCAGGAATAAAACAGAATCTCGACAGTAGTGTAGTAAGATACCGGCGAATTCCTGCACCATTTGACAGGTTGGGTACATAGCTCTTTGGCTCGATGGAAATATTTTTTGCCATGTACTCTCGATGATGGGTGGAAGTGGAATTTCTCCAATGATTTTATATTTTGTATCGGAATTTAAATTGGTCAACATTTCGTACCTTTCTATGATG
>CAZKZW010000065.1:945-3893 GCA_964557365.1 uncultured Pseudomonadales bacterium
GGCGTTTCCCGTGTTTTTTTAAGGTGCAATAAACACGAGTATGAGGGGTGAATAGGATTTCGTGCTACATCAACTGAAGTATGGCGGCTGTAGTGCCAAGATCAATTACGTGGGGCGATTGTACGGGTGAGACATGAGGAAATCAAGTATTTGTATTGCTAACATGGGGATAACTGTGATGAACCGATAAAAAATCGGCGGAGGATTTTTCCATGTTAACAACACGAGTACTATCTTAACTAGGTTCATGAGAGGCGGCTTCAACACAGTATTCAAGGTACTTTTCGTGTTGGTGGTTGAAGTGATCAAGTATTTCGGTGAGAAGAAAATCGATAGGGCATGAAAGATCGTTGGAAAGTTGCAGCAGTAAGCCATCGTTGAACCATACTGTCACAGCGTCGCTTCCGGAGAAGACGAGTGCATTAGCTGGCGTATCACCTAAGAAGAAATTAAGGTGAGCGGTAATTGCATCAACAAAAGGCTGATGCTTTGGGTAGTGATTGATGACTAATTGCAGATTCCCCTTGAGGGATTCTAGGTGAGTTCGAGCGGGATTACCATGGCTGTCGGTCATTTTAATTTCCTTTCGTCTTTGTCTTGTGTTTGAGTTGGCAGATTATGCTCTGAAGATGCCGATGAATCCGGAAAGACACTTGATAAGCCAGGATGGACCATGTAGTAATCCTCCTGTTTGGAAAAATGTTATCCCCATGTTATTAATGTGCGACAAAGCATGGGGTTGAAGTGGGGTATAGCTTTGATTGAAAATCAAATGATTAAATGCGTATATCAATCTTTGATTCACTCCGATTCTATGCCCCCTATTGGTGAATTAGCAATAGAATGAATATAAGATGCAGATTACGTATAAACAGGGATTATGGATAGTAGGATTGTTGTTTACTACCGCCGTTGGTTGGCAGGTGAGTACTCAGCTGGTGAAGAGGCGAGATGGGGAGATTTTGATAGGAAAACAGGTAGTGCTTTCACAACCAGTTCGGAAAATGGACTTTTCTTGTTTGATCCAGTATCAGGGAGAATCAGTTTTTGTGACGCAACGAGCATGTGAGATGTCTGGATTACTGTCTGCTCAACCTGGTGATGAAATATCCATCTTTGGTAAAGCTTTGGTTTCAATACACAAGCGAACGTATCCGATTTGGTCCTATTGGTGGTGGGTGCGGCGGTTGGGTGATGTACATGATTGGTGTATGCGAATGTATGTAAGTCACTTACCTGAACCTACAGCGAGTTTGGTGGCAGGAGTGGTGATTGGGGAGCAGGCAGAGATGCCGGCTTCGCTGACTGCTGATCTCAGACGAACTGGAACAGCACATATCGTGTCTGCTTCGGGTTTTAATGTAACGGTAGTGATGGGATTGGTATTAGGAATGGCGGTGCGCTGGTTGGGACGGAAGCGGGGATTGGTGTTGGCAGCGGTATTGGTGTGGGCATATGTGCTGTTGGCTGGAGCTACCCCGCCGGTACTGCGGGCAGGATTGATGGGGATTGTTATGATGGTGGGAGTGGGGTGGGGAAGGATGTATTGGTCGGGGTGGTGTCTGGTGTTTGTAAGCGGCCTCATGCTCTTCTTCCAACCCTGGTTAATTACCAGTTTGTCTTGGCAATTATCCACGGCGGCTACTGCGGGGGTCATTTGGGGAACGGGATTTGTCATACCCAAACATAAACCTAGCTCCCTCTTCATTTCTATCTGGAATGAGCTGCGGAATTCATTTGAGTTGACATTGGCAGCCACCATTATGACCGCTCCGTTGTTGTTGACCGCATTTGGTGAAACATCTTGGATGGGGTTGGTGGTAAATCCGCTCGTGTTGTGGTTGGTGTCACCCTTAATGTATCTGGGAGGACTATTACTTATTATGGGTATTATTTGGTCATGGTTGAGTATGTTGGTGGCGTGGACAATTGTCCCAATAGCTTGGTTATTGGTATCAATTATTCAGATAGGAGCATGGCTGCCGGGGGGAGTGATTCGCATGTCTATGAATTGGTGGTTGACTGCTGGGTGGTGGTGCTTGTGGTTGGGGTGGTGGGGGGTAAAAAGTAGTAAGAAGCAAGTAGAAAGTATTAAGGTATGAATAAATTTATTTATTGGGGAATTGGGACTGTTATCTTGATGGTAGGATTGGTGTGGTGGCAATGGCCTAAACCAGGGGTGAGGGTCGTGATGTGTGATGTGGGGCAGGGTGATGCAATTTTATTCATGGAGGGGTTTTCTCAGTTATTAATTGATACGGGATCGGAAAGTGGTGGAGTCTCTTCTTGTCTGGGTAAGGCAATGCCGTTTTGGGATATGTTTGTGGAAACAGTAGTAATTACACATACTGATAGTGATCATATGGGAGCACTAAATGATCTGTTAGGACGGTATCGGGTGGGTAAGGTGATTACAAATCAGGTATCAGCTGAGAGGGTTCAGGAAGTGGTAAATAATAGAGCTATGGTAGCTGTGACATGGCAAGGGCAACAGTGGCACTTTGGATCTCTTTCGGGATTGGTAAAGTACCCTCCGTATACATCGGGGGTGCGTGCAAACGATGACGCGAACGCTCAGAGTTTGGTGGTTCGGCTGCAATGGGCGAATCAATCGATGTGGCTCGCAGCCGATGCGGACATAAAGGTGGAAGAAATTTTACTGGGTGAGGGACGGGTGGAACCGACAAGGATATTGAAAATTGGACATCATGGTTCAGCTTCATCCACATCGGACCAGTTTTTGGCGATTTTACAGCCTGTGCAGGCTTGGATATCGGTGGGGGCACAAAATCGCTATGGTCATCCAGCGCAGGAAGTACTTCAACGCCTCATTAATGCAGGTGTCCGCATCAGGAGGACTGATAAGGAAGGGGCCATACTCGAGCAATAGTGATTATTAGCACATTATATATATGACTGATTACTCATATTTATTAGATTGATATATT
>CAZKZW010000066.1:0-3888 GCA_964557365.1 uncultured Pseudomonadales bacterium
CTTTACGGCGTAGAAAATACCTGGAACTATTATAAGGATATGAATTGGAGTAAACTGCGATTCTCCAATTGTACTATGCTGCTTCCGTCTTCGAAACTTGATCGCATCGATGCATCATTCCAATCACTCCAATTAGCACTGCAAAATACAAGCGTAGCGCTGTATGGCTGTGCATTTCAAGCGGATCAGCTTACGCGCGGAAATTATGGTCCGTTTAATCCGGTGGTTAAAGCAATGACCACGGAACTTACGTCATCAATTCAAACCATAAATGATCAGACAACCGGTGTAATTGATCGCAATACAAAACAGCTTGATGATTTAACCAGGAAAAGTGGAAGTGGAGTATCGGATCAGGCTTATTTATCAAATGTTATTGCCTCTGCAAACTGTCTTATGTCAAGTCAGCGACTGAAATTACAAAATGAGAAAGTCAGAGGTCTGGGTGTAGCACTTTATATTACGGAAGCGGAAAGCCGGGATTGGATTTCATACAATAATTATTGGGTAAATATTGGCAATAATGCTAAAAGAGTTAACGCAAAAGCAAATAATGATAAATCATTAATGCCAATCGCGAGTCTCTTGAGAACAGAGGGTCTATTTTCTTCACCTCGATTAAACAAACTTGAGAACATAGGAAAATAATAACGATGAAAAAAATACTGCTTATAAGCATGATTATTATGCTAATCTTCAAGCAGGGCGAGTGTGCTGAAAGTAAGATCATGCAGAAGATTCAGCAGTTTTTGCCGACTCCTACAGAGATAGGATTCTTAACGGGGATTGTCAACTGCTATATGCAGATTTCTCAATTTGTTCGGACCACGAATCAACTTGTAGAGAATGTACAGAATGCAAAACAGCAGTGGGATCGGCTCACCGATCAGCTGACATATATGTATGAAACAGTGCAGGCATTAAAAAACGTTGATCCGTATGATATGGACTCCTGGCAGAAATGTGTTCAGCGCTCGGATCTATTGGTAACAGCGGATCTTCAGGATGCTGCACGATTATTTACAAGTGTAGAATCATATCTGGCGGACAGTACCATAGTTGCTCTTGAAAATCTTGAAACACCGCAGATGTATGAACAGTTTTGCAAACGTAACGAACTCAATATTGATAAAGTGTACTTGACTGATAAATATAAAGAAGCACTATCATTCTATTCAGAACGTGTTGAAGACATAAGGGCATCATTACTTATGATAGATGCAGATATGACCTCTTTACTTGCAAATCGTAATTATGAAGAGCTTACACCACAGGAAAAAGAGACCTATTTAAGTTATAGGGTATTGAAAACAACACTTGAAGAGAAGTTGAATAATCCATCAATTACCGGTGGGATAGTAAAATCAAAAATTGATACCATTATTGATGAATCCCGTTCATTAATGTCGGTTAACCTTACTGAAATTGCTCTTGCGGAATCAAGAATTGAAAAAATGGATGAAGTAGCATCAGAGCTCATAAGCGCCTATGATAATATTGTACAGGGGAATGTTAGTACACATAGGAATGATGGTGTTAACAATGTTGAGGATATTGTAACGTTTGATTCAGCGTATGGAACACACCCAAACCAGGTGGATGTACCGACCGCACCAGAAAAAGTTGAAGCGGATCTTACTAATAAAAAAACAACGAATCAGCAGGATGCTATCGCATTACAAAATCAGATTAAGTATACCCTGTACAAACAGGAGTGCTTATATCGCGACATTCTAGTAATGAAAGTTAATGTCATGGCATTTGTTGTTGCAATAGAGACACTTGAGCATTACAAAAAGGAATTACAAACATTCTCGGCAAGTGCACTTGCCGCAAGAAAAAGTGATGAGATCAAGGAGGTTCGGAAGCAATGAAACTGATAGTAGGAATCATTATGCTACTTTTGTTGTCAATCAGCACAATATATGCGGTTGTTCCAACCGATGAATGGAAAGCTGAGGATGAATTACAGGTTGACCAGAAAAATAAAGATAAAAAAATCTGGAAAAACCTTTTGGCTGTTTATGATGGTGCCCGGAAAATTGCAAAAGGATCACTTGAAATTATGGAAAATGTATCTAAATATGCATATACAGCTCAAAAGTATTTAAATGCAATTGAGCGGACCGCAACAAGAGCACAAATCATCTGGAGTAATATTAAGGACATTAAACAATTTGTCGAGTTTACTGATGGGGATAAGAAAAAAAGTTTTTTTAAACGGGTTAAAGATCTTCATGGCAGGATCGTTGATGTGATAGAGTATACCGAAGAGGATATTTTTCAGCAGTCCGATGCTTTGTTTTATCAGGATATTCCATCTCTTAAGCAAGCTCGTAAAGAAATGTACGATCAGCAACAGCATCTGCTTGAAACAACAAAAGAGGTTGTTGATCGACTGCGGAAGAATGCCCGTCTTTTTGATGGGTATCAGAAAAAATATGCAAAACTGGCGGCTGTGGGAACAACAGATATTTCGGTATACAGTAATGCAAACGCAGCGGTAAAGCGTCATATGGTAAGCCAGGGTGATGCAATTAATGCAATTGCAATTGCGGATCAGCGTGCTATGGATATCGATAACGATGCTGCGGCAGCGGCACTCTCGTTATATAGTGCTGAAAATGATTCCGCGCTTAATACCGCAGATCTTACCAAAAATGCAATGATTGCAGAGCGTAATAAATTAGTTCTTTACTTAAAAGAACATGACGTTATGCATGATGCAGTCAGAACTTCGGCTCAATTATTGCTATCTAAAATAGTACCCATTGATCAGCGGATTGCTGAAAAGACAAGCTTTATGGGTGTAGCTGAGCGCTTTAGCGATGAGCTTATTGCACAAAGAGCAAAAGAAGCAGCAGAAAAAAAATAAGGGTAAGTAAATGAGAAAAACGTTTTTAATACTTCCAATCCTGCTGATCGTTGTAAACACAGCTCTGTATGCTGAGGTAAGCGACGAGCTGACGATTAATGATGAGGATAAGACCTCATCACGTATCAACAATATGTTTGAGGACCTTGAGACGATTGAGAAAGCTGCGAATGCAGCAAAAACAGGGACAGCGGTTTACAAAGAAGCCAAAAAGGTTAAGAATCTTAAAGATGTCAAGGATGTATCTGTCAGCAGTCTTAAAGATAAAGCAAAGGGGATTGTATTTAAATACAAAAATGCCAAGGCTGGATTTCTTAGCCAGCTGTATTCTTTTGCAAACAAAACATCCGAGACTCTTGATGGTATGAATAAAAAGTTGAACCAGTGGAATACAACCTTACCGACTATTAAAGCATATGGAAAAGCCATGCGCAATATGCTTGATAATACTGTTGAGGTTTTCCACGAGTTTGAGTGGGATGCTTTTTATGACATAGACAGGAAGTGGGATAAAAAACTTGAAGGGCAGTTAACAGCAAATTTTAGAACCTTTCAGCGGTTCTCTCGGTATCTTGAGAACCGCTATTATTCTGCAAATAAAGAGAAGTCCTCTTTGATTGCCGCTTATTTTGGTGGTTTGTTTAATTTTGATAACGAAACCACTTTAGATACTGACGCATTCATGGTGACAGTAATGTCAAGTGCAAATGAACATAGGATGGTACCATACTATACCTTATACAATTGTTCGGAAGCATTATCGCTCACTTCTCAGATGATTGAAGATATTCATGGGATCAATGACAATGGTGTTCCAAAAGAGCAGCAAAAATCATCAGATATGGAACGAGTTTTGCAGAATGGTAAGAGGACGATGGAAGATGAACGACAATTGCAAGCGATGATTGAACGTGCACGACATGAAGCAAACGTGCAATCGGTCCAACTGGAACAATTGCTTGCATCATTACAGGAGAAGTATGCACGACTGTATTTATTAAAAACGGAAACAA
>CAZKZW010000067.1:0-3841 GCA_964557365.1 uncultured Pseudomonadales bacterium
GTGACGTGGAAAGTAAAACCAACCAAAGCGAACGAAGCAGCCAAACTTACACTCAAAGCTGTTGCTAACGACTCAACTTCGCTCAGTGATGCCATCACGGTGCCAATGCCTATCTACTCGTATGGATATACTACTGATCGCGCAGAAAACGTATTTGGCTCTGGAGAGAAATTGATTCAATATGCCCGTGATGTGGATATATCCAACTCAACTACTTCATTATCACTTTCTCCTTCTTTAATAGCAAATGTGCTAAGCGCGCTTGAGTCATTAGTAGGATACCCTTATGGTTGTTCTGAGCAAACCGCGACCAAATTAATGACCGCCATCATCGCTCGTGAAACAGGAGTACTAGAAAAAGCATTAAAAAATGAAGATTTTAATTTGGAAGACATAACTGCAGAAGCGTACACGCACCTCGCAGAACTCCAACTCAATAATGGCGCTTGGGGTTGGTGGCGGAACTCAAATCCTCAGTTATATGTCACCGCGTATATCGCGGAAGCACTCGTTAAGAGTCAACAAGCGCATTTGGAGGTCAATGCCACTCCACGAATTCGGTTACAATCTTATTATCAAAATCAAACTCCTCAGAATCATCAAGAATTAATTCTCAAGACATATGCCCTCAGCTTTCTTGATCCCGATAAAAAAGGTGAACGGTTGGCAGATGAACAAGGTGATTCAGATGACTTGGTAGCCCTCGCTGCCATTGCCAATTTTAGAAATGGCTACGGTACTGAACTGGTTGATCGACTAGTTAGTCGAGCTCAAAAACAAGGTGATAGCGTCTTTTGGGCCAGCGGTCCAAGCGAATATTTTGGCAGTGAAATCACTTCCACAGGACTCGCGCTTCAAGCATTATCATTAGCTGGTTCCTCATACAAACAGGAAGCTGATGGGGCAGTTTGGTACTTATTGCAAAGCCGTAAGCAAAGTTATTGGTCAAGCACGTTTGCTTCAGTGCAGGCAATCAAAGGACTTGTTGCATATGCAAGATCAAATCAGGAATTAACCCCGAATTTCTCTTACTCAGTACTTCTTGATGGAAACGTCATAAAAGAAGGGAAAATTACCAGTTCAAACCAACTGATTCGAAAAATCGTCATCGATCCCACCAAAGTTAAGAAAGAGGGATCAAAATTGAGTATTCAAATGAATGGTGATGGCCAACTGTACAACACATTATCCATTCATGAACTTCACCAACAACCACGATCAGCTGCAGAGAGTCATGGATTTACCCTGTCACGACAGTATGTGAATCAAAAAGGTCAAATCAACCAATTCGCAGTCGGCGACTTGGTTACCGTTGAATTAAAAGTTGCCGATTTTAATGGACCATTACACTATTTAGCTATAGAAGATCAATTACCTGCTGGCATGATTCCGGTAAATACCAATCTCGATAACGAGCAAGAGAGCCAACCAAACACGGACAAAGTCTACTCAGAACAAGAAGCTACTCCCTTTGGCATGATTTTAGCCGCCCCTATGGTCGATAAACCAACTACTTTTACGTATAAAGCTCGAGTGGTATCTCAGGGAGAATTTAACACACCCCCAGCAAATGCTCATCTTATGTACGCGACAGAAAATTACGCGAGAACTGATGGTCTGACGGTTACCATCAACAAGGATTCAAGCAAGATCATGGGTTCAAACGGGCTCTATGTATCTTCCGCTCCCCCCATTAATTACAACTTAATCATGTATATTGCTTGTCCTCTCATTTTCTTATCCGGCGGCATTCTCTTCTTTTTCCTCAAACGCCGGAAAATGAATCATATACAAATACCTCAGACAACCAATGAACCTATCAATCCACCAAACAATCAACCTCCTGTTGTGTAGTCTCTTTTTATCCGGTTGTGAACAAGCTGTTACTCAAACAGTTGTACTGTCGGCCCCGGCAAAAAAAGATTTCTATCACAATCTCATTACCACACCATTGTCATCAAACCCACAAATTTTGTTGGGTGTCCTTCCACATCATGAAGTGGCAAAAGCCTGGATTAGCGAATTCTGGGCCACAATCGCCATAAACCCGCCACGCACCCTGATTATTATCAGTCCAAACCATTTTGATATAAAAAAAGAAAAAATCATTACTTCCCAAAACAGATGGAAAACCGAAGTGGGTGATGTGTTTAGCAATCAGGATTTGATAAAAAAAATGACACAATTACCCTTCATCACGATCGATAATCAAGCTGTTTTGGCCGATCATGGAGTTGCAATCCATATTCCCTACATTGCCCATTTTTTGCCAAAAACCAAGATTGTCCCTCTGCTTGTGAGTAATTATGTAGATCAAGATGAAATGAATACACTAATAGCTGTTTTGATGCAAAATCTTGATCCTCAAACAGATATGGTTATCGCTTCGATTGACTTTTCTCACTATCTATCAAAAACAGAATCAGAAAAGAAAGATGAAATAACCAAACATTTCATTGAAACAAACGATACAAATCATATTATCAATCTCAACAACGACTATCTCGATGCTAGGTCAGGCATGGTGCTTATTCAGCAACTAGCCAAACAACTTCAGTGTAAAGAACCAACATTTTTTCATCACGGCAACAGTGCTGATTTTTTACATGGCCCCACAAACAGTACCACGAGCTATTTTGTCATTGGTTATACAGCTAACAATTGCCAAAAATACAAACAATAAACAAGAATTATTCTGTTGACCGAGAAAGGTATTCGCCAGTCGTGGTATCAATAACCACCATGTCGCCTGTTTTAATAAACAGAGGAGCTTGGACGGTAATTCCTGTCTCCAACGTGACTTCTTTCTTTGGTGCATTCACTCGGTTTCCCGCCACCGCATCAAACGCTTCGGTCACTTTCATTGTGACATGAGCGGGGAGTGAAATACCAATCGCTTTTTCTTCAAACCACAACACGATACATTTCATATCAGGAATGAGAAAACCTACTTGATCTTCCAGAAGTGATACGGGTACGGAAGCTTGATCATAGGTTCGGGGATCCATAAAAACTACTTCATCACCATCGGTATACAAAAATTGCATTTCCTTCTTCTCGACATCAGCCACTTCCACGGTTTCACTGGTCTTGTAGGTAAAATCTTGAGTTGCTCCCGTCTGAGCATTTTTGAACCGAACACGCATGATGGCAGAACCTTTTCCGGGGGACATAAATTCAGTCTTGGTCACCAATTGAGGAACACCTTTAAAAATCAGGAAAATTCCTTTTGAAATACTACCTGCGCTCATTGTTGCCATGAAAGTTTCTCCTTGTGGTTTAACTAGTGTATTCTACTCACCGCTTAAGAGTTGGTCAATTCACACTACCACGGCCAGCGGAATTGCTTATACATAGGCGCAAAATAACCTTCTTCCCCACCAAACCCCGCCTTAAATCGCCCAAATCCCTGAAACCGCATCTGTCGCTTGGGATATCGTTCGTCATATACTCCATCAAAATCAAAATCCTGTAATCCTTGCCGCTTCCCTTCCTTCATCCCTTCCCAAATCACCAAACTAGGTGCCATTAATTGTCTTCCTCGAGCTGTCGAGCCATTGTGACTATAGGAGCAGGTCGTCTGGCTCGTGAAAAACAGTGAGGCAGCGAGCCATTCAGCCTGTTTTTTTTCAGTCACCCCGATCACAAAACTATGTCTAGAAAAAGCACGAACTTGTTTGAAAATCCAATCTCGTGGCAGGAGCAACATACCGATTCGTCGAGCATTTTGCTGAAGGAGGGCATAATACGTATCGAACAATGTTAATGAATGGCATATTTCCTCTGCCGACCACATGTGGGTCATGAGATGTTTTTCTGCCAAATGAATATTGTAGCGGGT
>CAZKZW010000068.1:0-212 GCA_964557365.1 uncultured Pseudomonadales bacterium
CACCACCGGATGCCACTGCCTATCAGCGTCCGTCCAGATTATTGCTGTGGGTGATACGTGGTCACCGGGATTGTATCGTGTTGAATTCGAAAGTGAGGTGTTAACCGCCTCAAGAAGAGTTGCCGCCTTGTGACTACTCTTATCCATTACCTGTTTTCCCTCTGTATCACTTTGCAGACTCTAACAAGAAAAGGCGCATCGCTTCTGCAATG
>CAZKZW010000068.1:234-2115 GCA_964557365.1 uncultured Pseudomonadales bacterium
TTTCTCGATGTTCTTAATAGTCCAAGCTTTGGCGTCTTTCAGTTCTCTATTGAGGAAAAGACTATTTTTGTATCCGACGTAGCGTCCCCCTGAATCTTTTCGATCACGCTTTTCCTCAAAAGATTTGTTTCCAAGTTTGCTGTTATAACCCGTGATCGTCAGATTACCCAAACAGTGAGAGTAAGAGTCACGATATTCACTTGCCTTTTTCTCATCGCCGTCAGCAATCATCTTCACCCAGCACTCTGGGATATTTTGCCCTTGAGGGAAAATATGCTCTACCGTCCAGATCAAGTCTCCTCTTTTATCCCGCGCCCAGAGATCGGTAAGTTTCTCGCGAGTTTGATTTTTTTCCTCAATGCTGCAGAGAATGAACCGTGTCGCGTCGGTGTTATCGAGGTAAATGTTTCCTGAAAGTTTCTCCTTAAATATTTCATCGCTTGCGAAACGACCTTTGGTTAGAAGTTCCTGTCTAACGGTCTTCTCTGTTTCTTGCTCCGTTATTTCCTTTACTTTGCTAATGACGTCGATAAAAATGCGGGCAAGATCTCTCGTTGGAGGAATATCTGTAAGGTTACGACGGACAAAATAACGAACTAGGAATTTGCATATCCCTTGAAGGTTTGCCTTGGGTCGTTCCGATAGCAGAAAAAGAAGGAACACATATGCAGACGCTCCCCCAATACGGTCAAGATCAAGCAACTGTTTGGCGAGATCCGCTGGCACTCCATCGTTCATGGGAGTAACCAGCTTTCCATAGAGTTTGGCTTTCTCAAGAAGATCATTGAAAACCCATTCAGCATCTCGATTAATCAGTTTTTCGTAAATATCTATAATGTTAGATCGAGTCGCTAAAGGTGCCTTGGGAACAGCAACTTCTCTGCGGTGCTTGAAGGCGTTGTAATAGTGGCGGAGAAAACGTTCCTGGGTGGCATAGTCATCGGACAGGTTTTCAAGCAATTCTTTCCACTTAATAAAGTTTTCATCGATGCTCATCGGCGTCTTTTTCTCCAGCGTGGCAAGCAGATTGTTTTTAATGAGATCGAGAGCGGAGAGCGGTACGCCGCGATTATTCAGAGATTCAAAGAGCGTAAATGCGTCGGCATGGGAACCTACTTCGATCTTCACCAATGTTGCTTGGTTCACACGTTTCAGAAATATCTGAAGGCTTTTGAGATTGAACAGTTGCTTTCCCGCTTCATTTCGTTCATCGAATCTGTTTACAAAAAAACGATAGGCCTTGAAAAAGCGACGGTTGCCAGCATTAGGCGGCATACTTATGTCGGCAATGATTCCAGCCTCCTGAAGAATAGCGCGGTAATCGTAATAATTGTTTCCCTGGTAGGACGGTTCCAAGCGCAGCAACTTTTTCATACCTTTGAATACAAGACGATGGCGCAGAATGTAGAGTTCATTCTTGACATCCTCATCTTTATCTTCGTACTTTGCGAGGCAGGTATAAATCGCCGCGTATAAAAGAGACAAAGTAATCAGACGTTGTTGGCCATCAACAACTTCAAGATTCTGAACATCCATTGCATCTGGCGTGCGGTTGATGCAAATCATGGAACCAAGAAAATAACCGGGTGGGTTTTCCCAGAGATCATCGAACAGATTTGCCCAATCGTCTCGCCTCCATACATACTCCCTCTGATATCTGGGAACACTGAACAGCCAATTTGAATCGATGCTTAATAGTTCCGATATCGCTCTGTTATTAGCCGATTTGATCATGGATTCTTCTCCTGTCTGGCTGTTTGCTTGACTCTGTTTGTATAATTGCAGGCGTTCCACCTGTTGCCGTCAAAAATCGTCCCGCCCATGAAGTCTTCGGTTTTTTCATCCCATTGCCAGAACCAGGGATACTCGTCTTTTGGCCGC
>CAZKZW010000068.1:2125-3833 GCA_964557365.1 uncultured Pseudomonadales bacterium
CCTTACGTGCACTAGCTTTCTCTTCAAGGGAAAGATGGTGGTCGTTAATTCTGTCACCCTTCTTGCCTTCATACACAGGTCCCAAGTTATACCAGGGTGCAGTCTCGACATCCTGTCCCCTATCCTTGGTCCATTTTATGTTTGGTTTGTAACGGAGAATTCCCGCACCGGTTCGGCCGCCGGGCAGATCAGACGCCAGGAATGGGCGGATGTTCAGTCTGACGCCATCATTGATGTCCGGCTCCCAGCCAATGGGTTGTTTGTGCAATGGTTTCCAACGGACAAAGATATCGAAGGGTGGCTCGCCGGCCAGGACCGCCTCCAACCGCTTCTGAAGTTCCAACGCTGCAGCCAGGCGATCTTCTGCACCTTCTTCACCGCGCTTCACCCCGTCCTTTTGTCGGTTGATCCAATCACCCAGGTAGGCGTAGGTCAGGCTCTCCAGCAGCCGCCGGCCCTTGCCGCCTCCTTCGCAGAGTTTATGGTAGTTGACCAAGGCATGGAAACCATCACGCTTGCGATCGTCCCAGATGTGCCACACGAACGGCCGGTCGTGGAACAGTTTGCAGTGTTCCTCAAAGAAAAAATTGCGTAGCCAGTCGTCCAGATCAATGTCTGGATTGATGTCACACGCAGTGAGCAGCCGGAGTAATCGTTCGGCCGCAGGATCTTCACCGCGGATCGCCGGGATGCAGACGATGCCGTCGCTGTCCGCGAACTTCGCGAGTTCGGTGCACCGCTTGACCAGCATCCGCGCCCGCTGGTTAAGGCGCATCTTCTCGTCGAGTTCCGCTGGCCAGCGATAGCCCAGAAGCCGTGCAACGGCAGCCTGAAGCGGCGCGTCCGACCCCTCCGGCCAGCCATGGAAAAGCCACTGTGTAGGGTCATTGCTTTCTGGATCTGGAATACCATCAGGGTACTTCTCCGAGGCAACCTTCTGCCAGTAATTAAGATCGAAGGGCACTTTCACGAGAGTAGCTGCAGTCACTTTGATTGCCTGGTCAATATCGCGCAGAGCTTTGCGATATTGGTCGCTTTCGCAAAAAGTCAGCACTGCAGGGAGCAACTGCAAATCTATGGGCGCTACAATGCCAACATTGTCGTCGAATACCTCCCCGTCATACAAAGAGGTCGTCAGCCTCATCTTATTTACCGTTACCCCAGGTCGTTGCCAGACTGTTTGGCCGCGGATTAGGCAGCCTTTCTCCTTCTGAAGGTTGACGTCATCAACGGGAACCTTTGAGATAAGATGCCTTCCTCCCCACAGCTCAGAGTTGGTAGGTGTATCGAGCCACATGACGATGTCAGCACCCAACCTCGGGAACTCCCAGAATGGACATAAATAGTGTTCGCTGTCCCCCGTCGTACAGCCTTTGCCATAGTCGGCAATGTTCGAAAGAAGTTCGTGTTCCAAGACATCACTGATAATGATCCGAGCATCAGGATTATCTTTTTGTGCAGACTGCTCTAGCATCCGACCTGACTGTTTTCGGATAGCTTCCGCTTTAGCTCCGGGATACCGTGCTTCGGTTACATCCATTGCCCACAACTCAGCATTCTGTGGAAGACCGGACGAAATTACAATTAGCGATACGTTTACAACTTCTCCTGAAATTGTTTCGAATGCACCAGGGCCGAGCCTCGTTACAACATGCCACGTGTGATGGATCAAAAATTCTCTCCGCAGCTTTTTATATCCTCCAAGAAA
>CAZKZW010000069.1:0-2163 GCA_964557365.1 uncultured Pseudomonadales bacterium
TTTTTAAAGAACACGGTACGCTTATTCTTTCTGCTGCTGCTGGGATTGCCACTTATACTGTGGCCATTAATGCTAATACCATTGCAACAAGGGCTCACGAGCTTGCCACAAAATTAGCCACTCGCGCAACCTCTCTATTTCAATCCGTTTCAAAATTCAATCCATGGGCATTAATTGCAGCTGCTGTAATGGCTGCTGTTGTTGCTATAATCGCTTATTCACGGCAGCTTACTACGGCACAGAAAACGCAGAAGATGTTGAATGACCTAGCCACAGAAGCAAAAAAAAATATTGTTTCTGAAAAGCTGGAAATAGAGAAATTGCTTGCAATAGCTAAGGATGAAACAAAAAGTAAAGAGGATCGCTTAGCAGCTATCAAACGGCTTAATCAGCTAAGTCCAGAATACCTTGGCAATTTGAATCTTGAAAATATTAATACTACTGCGGCTAAAGAGGCTACAGAAAAGTATATTGCAGTACTCGAAAAGAAAGCGTTAATCCAGGCAGCTCAGGAAAAGCTAATAGATATTGAAAAGGAGTTTATTGATTTAAAGGAGCAAGGTACCGGAGCAGAAATTAAGTGGTACCAGGCAGCGTGGAATTCCATAACTGCTATGGGAGATATAGGCGGAATGGTTCAGAAAAATGCTAAAACTGCTGTAAATAATTACAATAAAGCATTTGACGAACTAGCCGCCAAAAAGAAAGCTCTCCTGGGAATACTGTCTGAAGAAGCACCACAAAAAGCAACTGTTGCTCCAACTATTGACGCACCTTCGGAAACTCCTACTCCAGATACTAAATCGAATGATGCTTACAAAAAGCAACTCGAGGAGCAACAGAAATATATAGAAGAGCTGATTCTCAAAAGTAAAACCTTAACTGAACAGGAAAATATTGCTTACCAGGAACGATTAAAAAAAGCAGGATTGTTCGGAAAAGACAGGGCAAAGCTTACCGAAAAGCAATTAATAGCCTTGGAATATCTTGAAAAAGAACATAACGATAATCTTGATAAGATCGACACTGATATTAAGGAGAAAAAGAAAGCTGCTGAAGAAAAGTGGAATAAAGAAATACTCCAGATAGTTGAGGAATCAGATAAACAGATACTCGACGCATTATATCTCAGGTATGTTAATGAGCTTGAAGCAGCAGGTTCCAATATTGAAGAGCGTAAACGCATAGAGGAGCAATATCGTCAGGATGTTTTAACAGCGGAGCTCGGACAGCTTGAAAGTCGTAAGCAGGTAATGCAGGCGCTTGGCGTTTCAACTATTGAAATAGAGAAAGCCATTGCTGACAAAAAGCTTGAGATATTAAAAGATTCATGGAAAACAGAGGATCAATTAACTGAGGAGCGAGAAGCAATAAGGAAGCAATATAAGTTACAAACCCTGGTTGAGCAGGAAGCGGAAGAAATTGCCCAGCTGGAGGAACATTACCAAAACAAACTCTTAACCACTGAGGAATATGAACAGGCATTATTCAATCTAAAGCTTGGTTATGCGCAGCAATATATTCAGCAATACCAGAAGATAACAGGCTCGTTACTTGATGCAGTTACTTCCATAAAAAGTGCAGAGCTACAGATTGCGAAAGATACTTATGATTCTGATCTTGAAGCCTTGGAAAGTAAGCACGAGAAAGGCCTTATCTCCGATGAAAATTATAATAAGGAAAAGCAAAAGCTTGATAAAAACTACAAGGAAAAGGAAAAAGCAATCAATAAGAAGTATGCAGATATTGAATTTGCTGTAAAGATTGCTAATATCATAGCCAGTACTGCCGTAGCAATTATGCAGGCTTATGCGCAATTAGGCCCTATTGGCGGCTCAATTGCAGCAATTGCTTTGGGCGTTACCGGTGTGGCTCAAATTGCAGTAGCTGCTTCGGAACGGAATAAAGTTAAACAGATGGCTAAAGGTAACATCCCTGTTATTGGAGCCTCTGATGGGAAATCCTACAACGTTCCTTATGCCGGTAAAATGAAAACAGGAATATATCCGCGTCCTGTTCTTGTTTCTGAGCAGGGAGGGGAGATGGTTGTTGATGCTGAAACCACAAACGATCTTGTAGTTAATTACCCTGGCATTGTAAGGTTTATTCATGGCCTATCCGGGAAGAGGGTAAGGCAATATGCCGATGGTTCTTATCCTGTTA
>CAZKZW010000069.1:2193-3559 GCA_964557365.1 uncultured Pseudomonadales bacterium
GAACGAGGGTCTATAGATTTTGATTTTCCGGAGGCTAAAATCATAATGGATGAATTTAAGGATGCTGAAGCTGAATATAATGACCTGAAAAGCAATGTAAGGAAGCGCTAGTTGTCCTTTCTTCCATCAGGTTCAGACATCATTTTTGTATCTCATTTTAACCAATTTAATTTATGAAAAAGCTTATCATTTTATCAATTTTCGCGTGCCTGGCCACTATATGCTTTAACAGCATGGCCCAGGTGGTTCCTATTCAAACTGATACTGCACTGGTATATTCTACCGATGTAGATCAGCCAGCTCCGGTTGAGAGCACAGCAACTTTTAAGTATATGGTTCTAGCCGCGTTTCTTGGATTTATTGCGCGAATAGTCATCAGTACAATCAAGGGTTGGAAGTTTAATAATCAAACGCCGGATCAGTTTAGTATTTTATACTGGCTAAAAGATAATGGACTCACGAAAATATCACAGGCGTTAATGTATCTGCTTGGATTATCAACCAAATTTAATCTTCCGGATAAAGCCTGGGTAGTCATCTTATTATGTGGGTTATCGTGTATAATCGGTTGGGCCATAGACTGGGTTAGTGAATATTTGGCGCGCTTGAATCCTAAAAAAATATAATCATGCCGAAATCGCCATTTACATTCCCGGTAATATTGGGCATCGTTGGCGGTACTATATCCATAACATGGGGTGTTTCCTGGTATCTGATGGGACAAAAAGAAGTCGATTCGGCACAGGAAACACGCCTTGTTCAGGTCGAAGATAAAGTCGCAAGCTTTAACAATAATTACCTGCACATAATGGATAAGTTAAGTATGCTTGATACCATCTACGACGGACAAAAGAATCTCCGGTCCGATGTGGATAAGATTAATAGTGATGTCAATAAGCTGAATAAGGTAGTTCGCACAACTGCCAAAACAGTTATCCATAGCCGTGATACGCTTATAAACATCTTCGAGCAACTTCCACCGCTTTTCTCGCAAAAAAAAAACGAGAGTCCCATTCCGACACCACACATAATAAACCTGGTAAACTGTCAATAACCGTAGAGAAAGATGAGTAAAACAGATAAGATTCTTGAGACTGTAGAGCAGTTATTAAGGGATTTCAAAACATACAATGATATGATTCTCCCTGCAATACAGCAGACCATTAATGATCAGCTACAGCCCGTAATTGAAAAGCAGAATGACCTTGAACGAAGGCTTTCCGAGTTAGAAAAGAAAGTTGATAATCACATTAATTCAAAATGAAACCATTACTCGTGATATTAGATGCCGGACATGGCGGGATAGTCGATGGACGGTACACCACAGCCCCCAAAAAGATGTTTCAATATGGTAACGGCGAAATTG
>CAZKZW010000070.1:0-3215 GCA_964557365.1 uncultured Pseudomonadales bacterium
CGGGTTTAAGCCTCGAGGCTTACTGGGAAGAAATCATTCATGCCTGTTTCTTGGATCATGACGACCCGATTGGCGAATGGAAAAAAGTGAGCAAGGAACAACAACGCATAAAAACTAAATTAAATACACTACCGATTGACAAGATTCATATTGAAGCCGAGGGGACTGATTTATGGATGAGTTTGGGGGAAAAACGTCAGTGGGTAGGCGGAGGAGGTAGAAATATTCCCAGTTTTGAGATTTTCACCAGCCCTGATTGGCGAGGCACAAACGGAACCATTAGTTTTAATCAACCACTGTATCGGTATGGCAATACCATCCGAGATATTCAACTCCAATTTAAAGACGGCAAAGTGGTCGAGGCGCGGGCTCTGAAAAATGAGAAATTACTCATACAGATGATTGCTCGCCCAAATGCAGACAAGATTGGCGAGTTTAGTATGACGGACCACCGCATGTCACGAATCACTAAATTTATGGCCAACACGCTGTTTGATGAAAATATTGGGAACCATTTTGGTAATACTCACATAGCGGTGGGAATGTCATATAAGGATGCGTATGCGGGTGACCCCAGAGAGTTAAACAAAACACTGGCTAAAAAATATGGCTTTAATGACTCAGGAGAGCATTGTGACATTGTTTCGACTACCGACCGAACTATTACCGCTATCCTAAAAGACGGGACAGAAATAGTTCTCTTTACGAAGGGTGAGTTTCAGGTTTAGACAAAGTGTTTTCGGATGATTTCACGGACACCTTGAAGGGCAATTCCTCGGTGAGAAACCTGGCCTTTTTCGTCTCTGGTGCATTCACCGAAGCTTTTGTTGATAGCGGGACAAAAGAAAATGGGATCATAGCCAAAACCATTGGGGCCAATTGGTTCACGAAGAATAGCACCGTCAACTCGTCCTTCAACTTGATACATCTTGTCTGATGATGGGTCATAGATAGCCATATTACAGGTGAACCAAGCCTGACGATTTGATTCAGGAACATCATGCATTTCTTCAAGAAGTTTGGTGATACGCTCGGCATCGGAAGATCCGTAACGTTTGGAGTGGACACCTGGTCGACCGTCCAGGGCAGCAACCGAAAGACCTGAATCATCAGCTAAGGTAATAAGGCCAGAAAGGCGGCCATACGCTTTGGCTTTGAGGGCAGCATTTTCAGCAAACGTTGCGCCAGTTTCTTCAATTTCAACGTGAGCCACATCACGAACTTCGGACAATCCTAAGGTTCGCAATTGTTTGGCTTGGAAAAGATCTTTGATTTCCTGAACTTTTCCATTGTTGGTGGTGGCGATTAAGAATGTTTGCATATGTGATATTCTACACTCATGAACCTGGGCGCACATGTTTCGATTTCTGGTGGGATGGACAAAGCGATAGAACGAGGAACAGCGATGGGAGCTACATGTATTCAAACGTTTGCTTCTCCACCACGAACTCTTTCGTTTAATCCATTTAATGATGAGCAAATTGCACTCTACACTCAAGCTCGACGTCGGTCACCGATTGCCATCCATGTGTTTCATGCAGTGTATTTAGTAAATTTAGCTTCAGAAAAATCTGATTATCTGAAGGCATCAATTGAGTCTCTTATCAATTACCAGCATTTAGCTGGTCAGTTGGGAGTGATGGGGACAATTTTTCATATTGGCAGTCACAAAGGACTTGGGTTTGACGCGGTAAAACAACAAGTAGGCAAAGCAATTGCAGAAATTACCCATGCCACACCTAAGAATGTACGTATTCTTGTTGAAAATGCAGCGGGACATGCGGGGACAGTGGGTCAATCTACAGAAGAATTGGCCGAAGTTTTTGATGAGGTTGAGGCGGCTGGAGGTGAGGTGAATCGTTTGGGATTATGCTTAGATACGCAACATGCATTCGCCAATGGTGTGGACGCTCGTCTTTTGGAGGGACTGAATACATATCTTAATGAGATTGACCGACAAATTGGCCTTTCCTATCTTCAGGTAATCCATACTAATGATTCTAAGGTTGAAGCAGGATCACATAAGGATCGGCATGAAAATATCGGGGATGGATTGTTGGGTCGGGAAGGAATTAGTCACTGGCTCAATCATCCCAAACTGGCGCATTTGCCCTTTATTCTTGAAGTCCCAGGATTACACAAAGATGGTCCGGGCAAAGAAGATCTAGAACGGTTGGAGCGTTTGATCATATGAGTGAGACGGAATTACTGCTCCCTCCTTGGCCGAGAAAACGCCGTGTTCTGGCAACGATGGTAATGACAGGATTTATTTTGGCTGCCAGCGTGTGTGTGGGAATAGGCGTATATCAAATCGCGCTGTCGCTTCATTTGGTACGACAACCTATCACCAAAGAAAGTGTGGCGGAAGCATTGTTGAGAGATCGAAACTTTGCTCAGACAATGCGGTATCAAGCGCAAAGTAGAGTGTGTGAGAATGTGTTTTATGGCATTTCTATTCGCTATCAAACTCCCTTTAGACCAACTGTGACGAAAGATAAGGATGCATGTCTTACTTTCGTAGCACTTCATCCAACGGGGGGTGACTCAGTAATAACTTTGACAAAGAAGGCAGTATCTCGGGAAGAGTTGATGTCAGACTATGCCAATGAATTTGAATCAGTATTGACTTCAGTAATGGCTGGAACAACGTTTGAGACGGGTAAATTGTGGGGAACACGACGTGGGTTACCGGCGGTGATTTATGTGATTAAAACAGGAATTTCTACCAGTTGGGTGATCACCTATTCCCCTTCCTCCCCCACGACTGAAAAAATTGTAGAAGGTATGGTAGAACATTTTTCTCTACTATGAAACATGTGCGTAGGCGTTCTCCGTTAATAATCGCTACCTACAATACTCATTTTTGCCAAGATTTGGATAAAATTATTGATACCATCACATACTTGGCGAATTCTAAAGCTGTTGGTGTTTTCTGTCTTCAAGAAGTTGTTCACTATTCCGATCAAGTGTCCCCTATTTCAGCGATAAAAAAGAAACTTGGGAAAAATTGGTCCGCAATTTCTCATTTGGGAATAGAAGAAGACTGAAGTGGGTTAGGTACCTGCATCATTTGGAACAAAGAAATATTACATTTACAAAAAACTAAAAAAATTGTTTTGCCTCGTGTTTCTAGACTCTCATGTCACGAATCGGTTTTTTCAAATCTTATTGCTGGTGAAAGTTCAATCTTCCAGCGACGAGCTATCATTGGAACC
>CAZKZW010000070.1:3225-3539 GCA_964557365.1 uncultured Pseudomonadales bacterium
CGAATTCGATTGACGCCAACCGGCCATGGGCTTAAAATAGAGATATTCAGATCACCAACATTCATTTAGATCATGTTGGAGGACAATTTCATCGAAAGAAACAGCTTCTTTATGCATTAAACACAATGGATTCCAACATTGATCATAGTATCGTTTGCGGCGATTTTAATACTTTTGATTTACAGCGCAGCGGAAGAGAGGTCAGATCACTTCAAACAGTTTTTGGTACAAATTATATTGATATGTCTACTGACAGTGGGTGGACAGCAGATATTTATCGAGTAAATTTTTCCAGAGCTAATCCTCTTTTGAAA
>CAZKZW010000071.1:0-3466 GCA_964557365.1 uncultured Pseudomonadales bacterium
AGATCGGAAAGGTACAACCGAGGAAGAAGGTAGTCTATCAAACGCCCATTGAGATAGGCACTTTGGACATACCAATGATAGGCGAGATTGGTGGGAATGAGAAAAACTGTGAGTTGTAGAAGCAATCTCTGGATTTTCCCGAGGTTAATCATGAAGCCATTATACAAGTCTTCATTTTTTGGATATTGCGTACCTACGGACTATGAGATGTACACTAGAGGTACGTTATGTCGGAAAACAGGCAGCATTTTACCGGCAATCTGTCCATTTTTTTCCTTTTTTGGATTGTTCTTGTAGTGATAGTATGGTGGCTACCAACGACGATCATGTCGTGGTTTCCTGGCTTATCTATGAATCAACTTGAACCTTGGCTCATGACACCAGAGGATTTGACTTGGGAGAGAGCGCTATTAAACGTCATAACAAAACCGGGATTTAGGGTAATAACTGCAAGTCTTTTAGGTATCGTGTGTTTTGGACTGAGAAAATTGGTAATCATCATGAGAGGGAAACGACTTGTATTGCGGTCGTTGAGATGGAATGGCGAATGGGCAATGGAGGATCGGATGCAGTCAAATCTGTTGGAATATGGGCGTTGGGTTGGGGTAGTGCAGTAAATTCCTTCTTTTCATCCTAGGAATAGATGTGTCACACTGGTCTTTAGTCTAGTTATCCTGGGGGATTTATGAAGCTTAGTTTGATAAAAACAAAGCTTATTATCTTGGCTGTCGTTTTTGTAATGGGGTTTGGGGCAATTCTGGCCGTGGGTTTTTCAACGCTTAATGCAACAAAAGTGGGTGGATCTTTGTATACCAACATAGTAAATAGTAAGGATTTGGTGGCGGATATTTTGCCTCCACCAAAATATATTATCGAGTCGTATTTTGTGATGTATCAATTGATGGATGCAAAGGATGCGGCCGAGTTTGATGGATTACTGGCAAAATTTGTTCAGTTGCAAAAGGACTACAATGACCGTAATCAGGTATGGGTGGATCTGCTCCCTGAGGGGAATATGCGGAATGAAATGCTTGAGAAGTCATACATGCCTGCCATGGCATTTTTTAAGCTGGCTAATGAATTATATATTCCAGCGTTGAAGGCGGGGAATAAAGAAGTTGCTAAGCAAGTGCTGGTGGGCCCCATGAAGGAGCAATACGATATCCATCGTGCTTCGATTGATCGATTGGTGGTGACAGCGAATCAGGATGTGGTGGATAACCAAAATAAAGCAGCTCAAACGAATACTTCTCAGACAATGGTAATGGCCGTGATCAGTTTGGTGGTGCTGGTAGGTACAACATCATACTGTGCGTTTGTGGCACTCAGAATTACTCGATCATTAACTAAGATAAAGCGTGAGGTGGAAGGATTAGCTGAAACAGGAGATTTGTCCCTTAGGGCAACAGTAGAAGGTAATGATGAAATCACCGAAACGGCAAAAGCGCTGAATCATATGCTGGATAACACAGCTCGACCAATGAAAGAAATTGCTCGAGTGATGGAGATTATTGCCACGGGAGATTTGCGAACACAGGCAAATATTGAAGGGGCCAAAGGAGATGTGATGGCGCTGTACCAATCGGTACATAAGATGGTAGATTCTTTCAAATTGTTGGTTAGAAATATTACTCAATCTTCTGAGGAGGTGTCAGCAACAGCACAGCAGCTGGCTGCCTCAACTCAACAAGTGAATGCAGCTACACAACAAGTGTCGTCGGCAGTGGAAGAAGTGGCAAGTGGGGGAGAGAATCTTGCAAAACAGACAACTGAAGCTTCTGAAAATGTGAAGACGCTGAGCGAAGAGGCGATAAATGGAGCGAAAGCAGCTTCGTTGGCGACGGAGCGAATGGGATCCTTGTCGGGCGCTGTGAATAAGAGCTCGGAAGTGGTGTCTACTTTGGGAGAGAAGAGTTTGGAGATTGTGAAGATTGTGGACACGATTAATAGCATTGCCTCACAAACTAACTTATTGGCCCTCAACGCAGCTATTGAGGCAGCCAGAGCTGGTGAAGCGGGACGAGGTTTTGCGGTGGTGGCAGATGAAGTACGTAAATTGGCAGAAGAATCTCAAGATGCTACCAAAGAGATTGAGACACTCATCACTGGGATTAAATCCAGTACTGATGAAGCGGTGCAAAGCATGGATATTGGAAAACAAGAGGTGGATGGATCGGCTGAGGTGGTGAATCAGGCGTTGGGTGCTTTGGACAAGATTTCCCGCGAAGTGAAGTCGATTGAAAATACGATTACAACTGTGGCAGCGGTTGCTCAACAATCAGCGGCTTCTTCACAACAGATGAGTTCTGGGGTACAGCAAACTAGTTCATCGATGACAGAGGTGGCAAATGCCGCTCAACATATGGCAGGGGTGGCAGAAGAATTACGAACGATGGTGCGACAGTACAAGATAGATGATGCGGGAACAATTCCATCAATAACACCGCATCATTTGATATAAAAAAATTCTGCAGTTTACACAGCGTTCGTTTTTGAGTTACGCTTGAATAAAGCAGAACAACAAAAAGGAAAACAATGAAACATTTATCTCCCGTTATTGGCGTTGATCCATCAAAATGCGTGAATTGTCATGCATGTATCGGCGCGTGTCCGGTGAAGAATTGTAATGATGGGAGTGGAGATTATGTCACTATTAATCCTGATAAATGTATTGGTTGCGGAGAGTGTTTGACTGCGTGTACCCATGGGGCTCGGTATATTATTGATGATTTTGATCAATTTATGCAGGATGCCAAGTCGGGAGTGAAGATGGTGTCAATTGTTGCTCCTGCTGCAGCAGCGAATTTTCCTCATCAATACTTACAGCTTAATGGCTGGCTGAAATCAATCGGTGTAAAAGCAAATTTTGATGTCAGTTTTGGGGCAGAATTAACGATTAAATCATATTTGGAACATGTAGCAAACAACAAGCCTAAAGCGGTCATATCTCAGCCTTGTCCAGCAATTGTGACGTATATTGAAATGTATAAACCAGAACTGTTGCCGTATTTGGCGCCAGCGGATAGTCCCATGTTACACACCGCCAAGATGGTGAAGGAATTCTATCCAGCGTATAAAGATCATAAGATTGTGGTGATTTCTCCGTGTGCCGCGAAGAAGCGAGAGTTTGAAGAGACTGGAATTGGTGATTACAACGTGACGTATGTCAGTTTGGAGAAATATTTTAAAGAAAATGGGATTGATCTAAAAAGCTTCCCTGCAACGGATTATGACAACCCTTCGGCAGAGCGAGCAGTGCTCTTTTCCACACCAGGCGGTTTGTTGGAGACTGCGGAACGCGAGGCTCCAGGCATTCGGACCAAGACGCGGAAAATTGAAGGTCCAACCATTATTTACAAATATCTTGATCAATTAAAGGCACAAATTGATGCGGGTCACGCTCCACTTCTCATCGACTGTTTAAACTGCGAGATGGGCTGTAATGGGGGAACGGGAACAAATTCTC
>CAZKZW010000072.1:0-3447 GCA_964557365.1 uncultured Pseudomonadales bacterium
TGGGGATGCATTGTTTCGACGCGTCCAGTTCTTTAACATCTGCATGTCGTTTTGATCACAACGTAAAAGAATCAAAAAACACAAATGTCGTATCAAAAGTACGCAACTTCATTGTTGATGCTCGCGATTTTATCGCCAACATTGGTAATGTACCTGCTTTAGCTTTAGCTTAAGTAGGCATTTTATCGCTGTATTACATGATGTACACGATAAGGTGGAAACCCAGTCATGTTGTAATCTCGCCTAGTTGTATCGAGGCTGGACCAAATCACAGGATACTCACCCTTTAGTTTCGGATGGTTATCTCCGGGCTTTAGGGAACACAAACGATAGCCTACACATGTAGATGGTGTTAAAAAATTGATGCGGACCCCGGGTCATTCCCGGGCATCTCCACAAAAAATCCCGGGTTTCCCCGGGATTTATGTATCACATTAAAAAAACGTTACTCTCCCTCAGATCCCATATCGGGAATTTCTTCCATCATTTTCTGCAAATCTTCAGCTGACGGCATTTTTGCTCCATTTTGCTCCATCATTTTTGAGAAATCTGGCATTTCCTTGACTGGAGATGGTGCTTTGATCACCACATTTTCATAACTGAATTCAACTATTGAGGCAACTCCCTGAACTTTAGTTTCCATTTTTCTGGTTTTATGTTCTTTGGTGTCAAACCAGACAATAGTAGAAGAATCGAGCGTTGATTCATCCATTTGATACTTGAGACAGGTGAGGTTTCCACAAGCCTCCTCCCCCAGTTTCTTAATGGACATGGTATCCTTCATCTCTTCCGCCTCAGTCTTAAACTCTTCAATCATTGCTTGAGGATCAACAAATGCAGTTGATTTATCCTCCTTATCATCTCCTGAAGTCATTTTCATCCAGGTATTATCTTTATAATCTTTCACATAGGTGACTTTGTCCAAGAAAATCATGGCGCTTTCTTCTTTTCCATTCGAGGTGCCAACCATCTCCATGTTTCCTTTCCCATCCATTTTAGTGGTGGAGATTGTTGTTTCACCCTTCTTCATAGTGGTGGTGGACTTCATTACCATAGGATTGCTATAGGCAGAAATCATTGATGCATAATATTGGCAAACATCCTTCTCATATTTACAATTCTGCAAAATCGCTTGCTCAGCTGCTTTTTCTTCCGTTTTTTGCGCTACCTGCTCTACCACACCCTTGTTACCTCCCAAGTTAGGCAGCGAGCAGCCGCCCAATACCAGGGCAACAAGCGGAATAAGTGCCAAACGTTTGTCCATAAGTGGTTCTCCAAAAAAACTAACTTAAGTATTACTTAGGAGTATAGCTGAAAAGGGGAATAAATCCACAAAGATTCACTGCGGTGAGGGAGGGATTCGAACCCTCGGTAATCTTGCGACTACTCACGTTCTCAAGACGTGCGCGATAGACCACTCCGCCACCTCACCCAATTGTTTTTTGTTTTAACCAACTTTTTTCCAGATAATGTTCTTCAAAATGACAATTTGGACAAATTAATTCTAAATTTGCCAGATCATTATTAAGTCGGTTTCTATCTCGATGATGAACCTGTAAGATCTCGAACCTATTATATCCACATCTTTCACAAACTCTACCCCTTTCTTTTAATAATCTCATTTTCTGATTTTTGTATGTAGTTACTTTATCTTTCCTTGTGTCTCCTTGTTTGTATTTAATTCCGGTCCTGTGAATGTTCGAGCATTTTCTACAACATGTTTTCTTGTTTGCGCTAGCAAGAATGGGGTTTCCGCACACAATACAAGGCTTCTCTTTCCGACAAGCAATGCCATAGCACTCCGGACTGCAATAAACATGGCCTTTATTACCGGTAATTTCCGATGGTCGTTTATAGATCTGCCTTTGGCAAACGACGCATGTCGTGTTTGGATTTCGATGATAATTCTCACTCACTAATCCAGTTTACCAAATCTAGGAACCTTTTGAGCCAAGGTTAAGCCCCATACTTCTTTTACCCCTGCTTGTTTTAAGGTGGTAGCACATTCAACAAGGGTTGAGCCTGTGGTGGCCACGTCATCAATCAACAACACTGAGCGTGGTGGTGCAGAAAATGATGCGGAAAATGCTTGATGCAGATTTGACCGGCGTTGTTTTCCTGACAAAGACATTTGTGCTTGGGTATTTTTACAACGTCGCAGACTAATTACATCGATAGGTTGTTGCCAGTTTGCAGCCAATCCTTTGGCCAAGAGTTCTGCTTGATTAAATCCGCGCCAATTTTGACGGGATGAATGTAATGGGACCGGAATGATCGTCCATGAATGTCGTGTCAGGATAGGATTATTTGCTGCGGAAATGAATAATTCAACTAAAGTGTTGGTGAGGTCTTTTACAAATGAGTATTTAAACTTGGTAATTGCTTTAGACATGAATCCTCCATAGACAAAGCAGCTAACGAGACCGTCTAATTCACAATGTGGTCTACATTTTGGATGAGTGATTCCCATCACACTAGGTCTCCGGCAATGAGGACAATACAATTCATGAAGTGGAACAAAGCGGTTGACGCAGTCTGGACACAAGTAACTACCTACTTCATTGCAACCAAGACAACGCCGGGGAAAAAGCCAAGATAACCAATCCATATATTTATCATAAGCTTTTACAAATCATGATATAGTTACTATATGGAAAATCAGTCAGAATCCTTCCCAGAAATTCAACAGCCCATTCCAGAAAAAGAACTGCTGACATGGCGCGCTCCAAGTAGATTATTCAAGCGCCGTACTCGTGAATTTTATACAACTGTTGCCGCACTTGTTTTCCTACTCTCTGTGATTTTATTCTTTGCCAAAGAATTCCTTCTTATTGGAGTTATCCTGGCTATTGGGTTCGTTTCTTACGTCATGGCCTCGGTTCCTCCAGAGTCAGTCGAACACACTATCACTAATAAAGGTATTCGCACAGACAATAAGTTGTTTGAATGGGAAACTTTGGGTAGGTTTTGGTGGCAAGAGAAGTGGCGTCAAACTTACGCGAGTATTGAGACTCCAGGCAGGGTACCAAGTATTTTGATTTTGCTTGAGGAAAAAGGCAAAAAAGATGAGATTGATGAGATTTTGAAAAAGTATCTTATCAACGAAAAACCACAACCAACTTGGTTTGATAATGCTGCTAAATGGCTTCAGGAAAAGGTTCCACTCGAATCTGAATAGTTCCTGAATACATCCCTCTCGAGTGTGATAAAATAACTCCGTTCTCGCACGCGCTCGTAGGCCAACGGATAGACCTTCAGTTTGCGGAACTGATAATACAGGTTCGATTCCTGTCGAGCGCACATCAAAATGAGTACCGAAAGGTACTTTTTTTGTTTGTGCCTGGTAGAATAGCACTATTGGAGACGTGGCCCAGTGGCAACGGCACTAGTTTCGAAAACTAGAACTCGAAAGGGTTTCGTGGGTTCGAGTCCCACCGTCTCCGCCAT
>CAZKZW010000073.1:0-3400 GCA_964557365.1 uncultured Pseudomonadales bacterium
CGTTTGCCGCTTGAGGGATAGAACTTACTTTGTTACAATACGCTTCATGTCGCCCCATAAGAAGGAATGGGGTATGTCTTTTTAATGGGCAAGTGATATAATCGCAAAAGCCTTAAAACCGTACTATGGCAAACAAAGATTTACTCGAGCTTGATGGCTCCATAACCGAAGCCTTACCAAACACTATGTTTCGGGTAGAAATAGACCCTGCGGCACCAGAAGAGTTTGCCAGTCGCACATTATTATGTGCCCTCAGCGGACGGATGCGTAAATTTAGAATCCGGGTTATGCCTGGGGATAGAGTCAAAGTTGAAGTGACTCCCTATGACAAGGACCGTGGCCGCATCACGTTTAGATCAAAGTAAAGGAAAACGATGAAAGTAAAAGCAAGTGTTCAAAAACGTTGTAAGCAATGTAAAATAGTGCGGCGCAGAGGCGTTGTGCGTGTTGTATGCACTAACCCTCGCCACAAACAGCGTCAAGGATAAATTATTTAGGTTCAATAAATATGCCTCGTATTGCAGGAATTGATCTACCAGATAACAAACGCACTGAGATTTCTCTCACGTACATTTTCGGCATTGGCCGTGCCAATGTTCTACCCATCCTTAAACAAGCCAATGTAGACCCAGATAAACGGGCTAAAGACCTCACTGCAGAGGAACTAAACCGCTTACAGCGCGCTATTGAACAGTACCCCATTGAAGGTGCTTTGCGCGAACGTATTCGTGACAACATTCAACGCTTTAAACGCATCGGTTCATACCGAGGTATGCGTCATGTTGCCAATTTACCTTCCCGTGGTCAACGCACTCGCGTCAATGGCCGCACTCGTCGTGGAAAACGCCGAACCGTCGGTGCCATGAAGAAGGATGATATGGCAAAACAAACAGAAGCAGCCAAAAAATAAGGAATTAATCGAAAGCACGTATGGCAAGTCAAACCACCAAACCAGTAACCACCAAAAAGAAAGTCTATAAAGCTGTTCCAAAGGGAACGTTGTATGTCACCGCGACCTTCAACAACACCTTGGTCACTGTCACCGATGAGCAGGGCAATGCACTTTCCTGGAGCTCATCAGGTCATGTTGGCTTTGGTGGTTCACGTAAATCTACCCCCTACGCCGCTACTATGGCACTTGAAAAAGTCCTTGGTGAAGCTCGTGAGCGTGGTATGAAAGAAATGCGCGTGTTCCTCAAAGGTCCAGGCGCTGGCCGAGACGCCGCTCTCCGCGTCCTGAAAAATTCACAATTTCACATTAGTATCATCGCTGATGTGACCCCTATTGCTCACAATGGTACTAAGCCTCGCAAGAAAAAACATAATCGATAATAATTTTACTAATCACTAAGTACTAAGCACTAAATATATGGCACGACAAACTGGTCCAAAAAATAAATTAGCCCGCCGGGCAGGTATTGACCTTGGCTTAAAAACCAATCCCGTCAAACTTGGTCGTCGCCTCAACATTCCCCCTGGACAACATGGTCGTAAGGGCACCAAAAAGACCTCCGAATACGGGCTTCAACTCCGAGAAAAACAAAAAATGAAATGGGCCTATGGTGTCATGGAAAAACAATTCCACAAATATTACACCATCGCTTCCAAAAAACAGGGTGAAACCGGTACTGAACTTTTCCGATTGCTTGAATGCCGTTTAGATAACGTCGTTTACCGCTTAAACCTAGCTCCCACTCGGGCAGCTGCCCGCCAAATGGTTGCTCACGGCAACGTATCAGTTAACGGCAAACGCGTCGACATTCCTTCTTTCCAAGTTGATATCAACATGACTGTCGCTATCAGTGATAAAGCCGCCAAAATCCCTGCTGTTGCCAACATCTTAAATGAAAAGAATAAAAGCGTTCCCAAATGGCTTGAACGCCAAGGGTTAGTCGGAAAAGTTAAAATGCTTCCCGAACGCTCAGATGTTGATGTTGAAGTAAACGAACACTTAGTCGTTGAGTACTACTCACGATAAATTAAAAACACTTCGTGAAATCAGATGTTTTGCTTGATTATCGCATGGTAAGCGAAACGGGAACCACGAAGCCAGAAAGGAGAACCCATGCTACAACCAACTTTTACAGTCGCCGCTGAAGTCGTCGACGGTAATCATTCTCGACTTACCCTCGAACCTTTGGAAAAAGGGTACGGTCACACGTTGGGCGTTAGTTTACGCCGTGTTTTGCTGACTTCCATTGAAGGTTCAGCTGTTACCAAAGTTCACATCGATGGTATTCAACACCAATTCTCATCCTTAGATGGAATGCGTGAAGATGTGGTTGAATTCGTTTTAAACTTAAAACAATTACGCTTTAGCCTTGAAAATGATGCTGAAGTGGTCGTTCACCTCGAAGCCAAAGGTCCTGCTACCGTGACTGGCGCAGACATCAAACTTCCCGCTGGTGTAATCCTCGCAAATCCCGAACAAGAATTAGCCGTTCTTTCCGGAACTAGTGCTAAATTATCCGCAGAAATCACCATCAGTAAAGGTCGTGGCTATTCATTAGCTGTTGAGCGTTCCGTAGAAACATTAGGTGATATTCCCGTTGACGCTTCATTCTCACCCATCATGCGGGTTGCCTACAAAGTGGAAGCCACTCGTGTGGGTCGTCGCACCGATTTTGATAAATTAATCTTCGATATCTGGACCGATGGCACCGTTGATGCCAAAGATGCTCTTGATCGCGCAGCCAAGATTTTGGTCGCTCACTTCAAACAAATCTTTGATCCTATCATCGTTGATGTTCCTCAAGTCGAAGCTACATTAACTCCTGCTGAAAACGAAGTTATGCGTCTCACCGTTGAAGAACTTGATTTACCCACCCGTATCGCCAATGCCCTCCGCAAAGGTGGTTATGCTACTGTCAAAGACCTCGTTACGGCCGATCGCGACAGTATTACTAAAGTGAAAAACTTAGGTGAAAAATCAGTTGACATCGTCCTTGCCGCTCTCGAGCAAAAGAACGTTGGATTAAAGGCTTAAAAGACAGGAAGAAGAAAGTATGAAACACAGAGTCAAAGGCAAACAGCTCAACCGCAACGTCGGTACTCGCCGTGCCCTGTTTAAGAATCTTACTCTCGCTCTCATCGAGCATGGCAAGATTAATACCACAGAAGCAAAAGCAAAAGCTGTTCGGTCTTCATTCGAAAAATTAATTACCAAAGCCAAAGCAGGAACTGTTGCTAACCGCCGATTGATTGATCAAGTTGTCAATCATCGCAGTGCCGTCAACCGTTTGGTTGATGAAATTGCTCCAGCCATCAAACGCACCAGTGGTTTTACCCGGATTACCAAATTGGGTAATCGCCGTGGTGATGATGCGAGTATGGTCCGCTTAGAAATCATCGATTGGCAAGCCAAGACAGTTATCAAAGCTATCAAGAAAAATGACAAAGC
>CAZKZW010000074.1:0-3349 GCA_964557365.1 uncultured Pseudomonadales bacterium
TTCACTTTTTAAAACATAGGTGTAGAAAAAGCTCATACACCCATTGTGTCATTTCGTCTGCCCGCATTGCTACGCAAAACGTTGCAGGCGGGCTACCTGGCAATGGTAACCGTGTGCAATTATATACCAAGATTATCAATAAATTCTTGCTACAATCATCCCATGATTATCGATGCGCATGTTCATCTTTTCCCATATGAAAATACGGTAACCACTTTTTCTGAAGCCTTCCCTTCATTATTGAAACAAATGAAATTAAGTCATATTGATTACGCCATCATAATTCCAGACAACATAAAGGGGCCAGAAATAGGTGATTTTGAAAAAGTACACAATCTAATTCAAGGCCATTCAAATCTCTTCATGCTGGGTAGCCCACAAATAATTGAGCGGGGAGATAGTGAGATTTCTTTATATCAGCAATACGCAGAAGATGGTGTAATCAAAGGGATTAAATTATTTCCCGGTCACGACCCATATTATCCCACAGATGTTCGATGTATGCGGTATTACGAAATGTGTCAAAACCTCAATCTTCCACTTGTATTTCATACCGGCGAAAACTCAGATGATGCGGCTTGCGCACGCTTTAACGATCCGAAATATATTGTGGAAATTGCCAAACAATTTCCCCATCTCAAAGTAATCATTACTCATTACTTTTGGCCGCAGCTTGATTATTGTTACGACATTACGAAAAATATCCCCAATATCTATTACGAATTAGCTGGTACAGCTGATCAGGAAGTGTTGGATAAAAGCGGGGGAATCAGCAAGATGCAGACAATACTGGAAAAAACCATTCAGAATCGTCCCAATCAAGTCATCTATGGCACCGATTGGCCTATGTGTGATATGAAGGCACATATCGATCTAGTCAACTCACTTACGATCACCGAAGGACAAAAAGAAAAAATATTTTCTCAGAACGCAATCCAGGTATACAGTTTGCCAATAAAATAATGATAAGGATAAACCAATGACTGATATTTCAGTACAAGAAGTGAAACAAGCATTAGATCAAGGGAGACAGGTAATTTTACTTGATGTTCGGTCTCCCGAAGAATTATTGCGGGGAAAGATTGATGGAGCCATTAATGTCCCGTTAGATAAAATCAAAGATCAAATTGAATTAGTCATTCCTGATAAATCTACCATCATTTATGTGTACTGCCTCAGTGCTTCCAGGAGTCCCCAGGCTGTCAAAGTAATGGAGCAACTGGGATACCAGCACGTCTTCAACGTATCTCACGGCCTCTTGGCTTGGCGAATTGCCAAATATCCCACTGTTTAGTGCTTTACTGAAAGTTAAGCGTCAGGATGTGCTTGTTGAGCTCCACATGATTGTCATCTGAATAGGTGATGACAATTTTTGCAGTATTCAGACCACCTCGGTCAGCTGAAGTGAAATAGACGGGAAAAAATGCTCCGGCATTTTCCAAGAAATATCCTGAAGGAGCGACGAGTCGTAATTTATCGCCACCTTGCTCAATTGAAGCGCTCCAATTCAAATTTTTCCCATGTTTGTTTTCAATCCATACTCGGAAAGAGCCATTGGGAACGAAAGAGATGGTACTATTTGCGTCATCGGTGCTATTCACATGAACCATTTCTGACACAGTTGAGTGAATAATGACATTCACCATACGTTTCGCAACTACATTATCTCGGGAGTTGAACACTACCTCAAATGATCCAGAAAACAAAGGTGTTTGATCTGTACTCATCGTACCAACCGATACGGTCGATGTTCCATTGGCAGCAATTGTGCCAGTCACTTCATTGGTACCATTTACATTAATAGGGTATTTTGGAGATTGGGCTTGATTCAGTTTAATATACCAAAGCACTGCTTCTGACGACTTATTTGTCAGGGTTAACGTTGCATTTTGGGTTTGTCCAGGGAAATTAGTTACCTCCAATTTGTCAAAACTAACGTCATACAAATATGTCGTATCTTCCGTCTTCTTCTGTGTTTGTGTGGTGGTAGCACCCAAAACTGTTCCCTTGCGAGGTGCTGCAGAAACTGTGGCCACAGCACTGTCTGTTGCCACGGGAGCGGGAGTGGCCAAATCGCGAACAAAGGGAGTGGCGGCAGGTGAGGGGGCGACGACTTTTTTCACAAAAGGATTTGTAAACTGGCAACCAGCAAGAATAATCGAACCAATACCTACGAATAACGTAGTGTGTAGCTTAGACATAATGTTCTTCACATTCAGGCAGAAATACAAGTAAAGTATTATTATGGGTTATTCTATCACATCTGGTCAAGACTGTTTGAACGACTGGGGAAATTTCAATGTAAATGTCGACCCTTTACCTAACACACTTTTCACTGACACGGTGGCATGATGTCGATCTAAAATCTGTTTAGCTATAGACAAACCAAGACCATAACCTTGGGTATTCTGTGAAGTACGGGATGTATCAGCGCGGTAAAACCGATCAAAAATATGAGGAATATCTTTCCCGGCAATCCCTTGTCCTTCATCAGCAATAGTCACCATCAAGAACCCACTTTGCTGTTTTGTAATCACCGTAATTTCTGTTTTTCTCTCACTGTATTTAATCGCATTATCCAAAAAGATAACAAACAACTCAGTGAGAGAATCTACATTGCCCACAATTGATTGTTTGCCTACTTTGCTACGAATAATGATATTTTTTTGTGCAGCCAGCGGAGAGACTTTCTTAATTGCTAGGGAGATAGGTTCATTCATTGGTAGCATAGTCATTACCGATGCGTGGTTGATCTGAGGATAACGAGTGAGAGTAATTAGCCCATCAGTCAAACTTTGTAACCGATTCACTTCTTCCAAATTACTGGCAATAATCGCTTTTGCTTCCGTGAGTGACAAGGCTTTATCTCTCAGTGATACTTCAATTTCTGTCTTTAATGCGGTGAGTGGTGTGCGCAATTCATGTGAAGCATCGGTAATAAATCGTGATTGATCATCCACCATTATCTGAATGGGTTGAAGTGTCTTTCCTGCCAAAAAATACCCCGTTGTTCCGGCTGCAACTACAATACCTACATTAATAATCACCAACATGGAAATAAGCCGCCTCTTCGTTTCTTCCACCAATTCAGGATCAATAATAAAGATTTTTGTCACAACACCATTTTTTTCCATGGGGAAAAATGGTGGAGGTTGAGTAGGAATCCTCGTTTCGATACGCATTCGCTGCATCCGTTCCACTCGATCTAATTCACTAGTAAGAACTCGGAAAATGACTGCGCTAAAAGCCAGACTAATAATCATGATAATCAGTGAATACCAGAGCGTTAACTTAATTCGAGCAGATCGAAACATTACGCTACCTCAGCCAACTTGTAGCCAAATCCCTT
>CAZKZW010000075.1:0-3345 GCA_964557365.1 uncultured Pseudomonadales bacterium
CCGGGTAAGCCCGTGATAGCAGGAACGAGTCCAAAAGATGGTGGCACACCGGTTTTTATCGGCCTTCTAAACAATTATGTTTTAGGAGGTTTTTTTATGGAGTCACGATACGAACATAGTTTATTTGAACAAAAGATTTATGATGCTTGGGATAAGGCTGGGGTATTTGATGCGTTCGACGCTGATCAGGCCGGCGACAAGAAGCCTTTCTGCGTGATCATGCCGCCGCCAAATGCGAACGACCCGCTGCATGTGGGTCACGCCATGTTTATTTCAGTAGAAGATATCTATATCCGTTATCATCGCATGTTGGGTGAAGCGGCATTGTGGTTGCCCGGCACAGATCACGCCGGAATTGAAACACAATACGTGTTTGAGAAAAAACTGTCCAAAGAAGGAAAGTCCCGGTTTCAGTTTGATCGAGAAACGTTGTTTAAAATGATTTGGGATTATGTACAAGAAAATTCTGAAGTTGCTTTAGATCAGATGAAACATCTGGGAGCATCAGCTGATTGGAAGCGAAAGCAGTTTACCCTCAATCCTCAGATTGTGGATCAAGTACTCCATACGTTTGAATCAATGAATCAAGACAAACTGATTTATCGAGGTGAACGGATGGTGAATTTTTGTACAAAATGCGGCACTGCTTATTCTGAATTGGAAGTTGTGTACCAAGAGCGAAAAGATCCGTTGTATTACATTAAATATGGTCCTTTTGTCCTTGCTACTGTGCGACCAGAAACAAAATTTGGTGACACAGCCCTTGCAGTACATCCTGATGATCCACGTTACAAAGAATGGGTGGGCAAAGAAATTGAGGTTGAGGGGTTATTGGGACAATTTAAGATCTCTGTGATTGCTGATGAATATGTTGATCCAGAATTTGGTACTGGGGTGGTAAAAATCACACCAGCACATGATCCAAATGATTTTTTGGTAGGACAACGACATCATTTACCTGTAAAGCGAGTGATTGGATTTGATGGAAAATTGACGGAATTGGCAGGCACCTATGCAGGAATGAAAGTGAATCCTGCCCGGGAGCAAGTGGTGAAAGACCTCCAAGAACGAGGTTTAATGGATCACATTGATACCTCGTATGTACACAATGTAAGCACCTGTTATCGGTGTGGAAGCGTGATTGAACCTCTTCCTATGGCCCAATTCTTTATCTCTGTGAAACCGTTGACGGAAAAAGTACTTGCGGCACTGGATGCGGGAGAAACTACTGTTCATGGAGCAGGACATGACAAGATTTTGCGTCATTGGCTCACCAATCTAAAAGATTGGAATATTTCTCGTCAAATTGTCTGGGGGATTAGAATACCTGTATGGTATCCAGTCGATGGGGTTCAGGGTGCAGTTAATAGTGCTATTGTCGTAAAGTTTACGAATAAGAATAAAGAGATTGTTTCGGGAATTGTCGGCGAACTACTGAAAACGTATTCGTTTGAAGAAATTGAACAAGGGTTACAAACTTTGTCCGCTCCACAAGATGCAACCTATGTAGTAAGCCGGGAAAAACCGGGACCAAATTTCTTGCAGGAAACTGACACATTTGATACTTGGTTTTCATCCAGCCAGTGGCCAGTCGTGACACTTCGAGCTAGTCATCCGGGTGATTTTGATTATTACTACCCTACTTCACTCATGGAGACCGGGTATGATATTTTGCCTTTTTGGGTGATGCGGATGATGATGATGGGAGGGTATCTCACCGGTAAAATGCCGTTTAAAGATGTCTATCTCCATGGGTTAGTCCGGGATGAAAAAGGACAGAAAATGAGTAAAAGTAAGGGAAATGTGATAAACCCTCTCGATTTGGTGGAAAAATATGGAGCTGATGCATTGCGGATGGCGCTCGTGATGAGCACCACGGCCGGTCATGATTCTGCAGTGGGAGAAATGAAAGTAAAGGGGATGCGGAATTTTACCAATAAAGTCTGGAATGCTTCTCGCTTTATTATGATGAAACGAGATGAGTTGGTAGGGGCGAATAATGATTCGCCCTTACATGATGAAGCATTTAAAAAGCATCTAAATCTGATCGTGAAGAATGTGACACAACAACTAAATGATTACAAAGTTGGTCTGGCAGCAGAAACAGTGCATAATGAATTTTGGCATTGGTATTGTGATGAAGCCATCGAACAATGTAAGGCAGGGACATACTCGGTTGCAGCACTCTATGAAGGACTTTTAACATTCCTTAAACTGCTTCATCCATTTATGCCCTTTGTGACCGAGACTCTTTGGCAAGAAATTGGTGGAAAAAACACCTTAGCGCTTCAAACCTGGCCCGTCATGGACTAGCGAATCGCAAGATACTGAACTAAAGCAAAAACTGCATAGGTTATTACAAGAATTAGACCTTCTTTTCGGTCTAATTTTTGTTTGGTTCGGGTAAAATTCCAGAAAAAACCAAAGATAATAATAAAACCTAAGATGGACAATAGATACGATGACTTGTCACTGACTAACGTGATGGGGTGAATATACGCGGAAATTCCAAGTATTAACGTAGAATTTATAACGATTGAACCAATACTATTTCCAAAAGCTAAACTCGATTCTTTTCTTCTGATGGCTTGAATTTCAAAAACAAGTTCTGGCAAGGTTGTACCGATGGAAATAACGAATAATCCGATGAGAAATATCGGAACTTGAGCAGCTTGGGCAAGATTAATTGAAGTGATCACCAATAATTCTGCTGCTCCGATCATAACTCCGATACTGGCAAAAAAGAGAAGAAGATGACGTTCGACCTTGGCATTGGCCCAACGATGAAGCGTGTTCGTTTTATGTCTTTTTGAATTCGTTTCTTTGTTTATGGTGGGATTGGTGAGCTCTTTGACAACAAACATAACGTAGATAAGTAATAATGCGAGACCATCAAAGCGGGACAGTGACCCATCCAACAAAAAAAGCACGGGAGCAGTTCCTGCCAAAAAGGCATAAAAAACTTCCCGTTTTATAATTATTCCTGTTCCCTTAACCATTCCTCCTATGAGAGCAGCTAATCCCATTACTAAGGAAATATTCGCAATATTACTGCCCATGATATTGCCAAGAGTTAGTTCATTTTTACCATTCAATGCAGAAGTGATTGAGACGATTAATTCAGGCATGCTCGTTGATAGTGCAGCAAGTATGGCTGCAAGTCCAAAAGAACGTGTTTTTGTGGCACGGGTGACGTATTCTATTTGCCCAACAACAATACCAGATACCTGAATCAGGATTATTGCCAACGCAAGAATAATGCCAAACTGATATATGAGTTCTAAAAGATTATTCACCTTCTTACCGTATCATGAAGGCTTAGTTGAGATCAAAGACTGCTTCAAC
>CAZKZW010000076.1:0-223 GCA_964557365.1 uncultured Pseudomonadales bacterium
ACATGGCTTATGCATTAAATTTCTATAGAAGAATGAAAGATATTCTTATTGCACCGCAGGACCAGCTTATTCTTGATAATAAAATACGTGAGATTGATCCGCTTATTCAGAAACGAGCAGATAATTATCAGCGGATTATTGAATCAAGGGGAATTAAAATCACCAAACAGGTAATTGATGAAACCTATGCCAGTGAATTTCGATCACGGGAACAGGCGTGTCC
>CAZKZW010000076.1:260-3208 GCA_964557365.1 uncultured Pseudomonadales bacterium
GCTATAATATGAAACATATTTCAAAATGGCTACTTATTCTTATGACACTGGTGAGTACATCGGTTGTTGCAGAAAATCTTATTGATCCACCAAAGGAGGAGGATCAGGCGAATAAAGCATCAAAAGAGGAAAAAGGCATTCTGTCAAGTATGATCCTAATCTATAGTAAAGTCCGCTCAGGAGTTTCGTATGCCTATGATGAGATCCAGTACTGGAAAAACATGAAGCGTACGTATGACAAAATGGAAGACTGGTTTTCACGCAATAAAGCTAAAATGCAACAGGCGGGTAACACGTTTGTTCTTTTGACAACCGAGAAAGGGGATGTGTTATCGAAGTTTAAAAAAACGGAAGATTTTTTTGATCAGATTGAGGATATCGCTTTTAAAGAGACTCGCGAATTTGATCGTAATCTCGCTTCGTTTGAAAAATCATATGACAAGATGGCAGAACATGAGCGGATACGCGGAAGGATGATGCCAACAACGTCAGATGTACTAAATAGAGTGAGTGCACTCTTCTCACCGGAATCATCAATGGTTGTGATAGATGATAACATGTCAGAGAATGAACGTGCGATTGCATTAGCACGTCAAAAAGAGGAAAACGAACTTGCTCAAAAGAGAAATGATATTAAGGAGAGCAGCATCTATAATGTTTCGAAATACGTGGCATCATCGGCAATGGCAAAATCCGAAGTGTATTACGGATGGTCTTTAACAAGTTTAGGTGGAGTTGAAAACATTGCCGAAAAGTATAAAAACTATAAAGGTATTAATCAAAAAGAAATGCAGACTGCCTGGTATGGTATTGAACAGGTGAATGCTAATAATTTCCGTTTGAGGCATTCGCAGGAAGAATTGAAAGTATATATTGCCATGCTTGGATTAAACACTTGGCAGCTGTCCGATCAGCGTGGTGTAGAGGTTTACAACGAGCGTCTGAATAAAGACAAGGAAAGGGAGATGGTGCTGCTCCAAGCTAAAGAACGCAGAGCTTTTAGAGAAAAATATGGCTATGATCGGCCTTCATCGAGGTAAGTTTGTATGGATATGGTAGAGTTTGAAAAGAAATGCAGAAGCATTGGAGTTACCTTTCCTCCGGAGTCAATAAAACGGATTGAGACATCAATTGCGGGTAATGAATATACCGCAGAACAAGCGTTTGCGTATTTTCAGAAAGCATCACAGCAGTATATTGAGAGTGAGAAATACAACAAGTTTTTTAAGCCGCAGGCTG
Source organism: uncultured Pseudomonadales bacterium (assembly GCA_964557365.1). Taxonomy (GTDB): domain Bacteria; phylum Patescibacteriota; class Microgenomatia; order UBA1400; family RBG-16-45-19; genus CAZKMY01. The sequence continues at coordinate 1,500 of CAZKZW010000076.1, forward strand.
AATATTCCATTAACAATATCGAGGATGTAAAACGATATGCGCGGGATCTGGATATTAAAATCCCTGAAGCAACGCTTGGAAAAATGGAACAGGCGATTAGCGAGAAAAATACGAGCCCTTCCGCACTTGCAAACTACTTGCAAGGGCATGCTTATGAGCAGTATTTACAATCAAAGGATGTACCGCGCTTAAGTGCTGCAGATCATGATGCACTTAAAGAAAAACTTCAAACAGGATATGCGCAATATGTCAATGTGCTTGATACATTGCATAGGACGACCGGGATATCAGAAAACTCTTTTAACCGGATTGCGGATACGTTTTTTAAGGATAAAGCAGTATGCACAACCTTTTATGCAAAAGCTATTGCTGAGAATGCAGTGTACAATTTTAGTCTCAATAAGTTCTCGATGAGTGAATATGCTGAGCGGCTCGGCGTTAGTATGTCTACAAAAAATGCACAATTAATCCTTGACTCAGGGCTTTCTAAAGATGAAATTAGGAAGCATATTGTGTATGCATCAGTAGAGTCATATGCAAAAGATCCGGAGAAATTCATTGAAAAATGCAATCAGATTTCAAAAAATAGAAGTGTAGGCCTGGAACTTTAACAAAGGATAATTAAATGGATAAGAAGATTGCGTCAGAGAATTTACAGTATATTCAATCAAATGAATACAAGGATATGAAAAAAATGTTTCCCCTTGATGAAACTGCTGACAATCAGCCAAATAATCCAAAAGACACCACAAAAACGACTGTTGACAAAAAAGACAAATAAAAAGGCTCGCACGATGGCTGATAATTCACGAATTGAATGGACAGAAACCACCTGGAATCCTATTACCGGCTGTACAAAGTACTCTGCCGGATGTCTGAATTGTTATGCTGAGCGTATGACTCGCAGATTGAAAGCGATGGGGCTTGCACAATACCGAAACGGTTTTGTCCCTACGTTCCATCCGGATCTGCTTGAAAAGCCGCTTCAATGGAAAAAACCACGAATGATTTTTGTAAACTCAATGAGTGATACCTTTCATGATGCGATTACCGATGATCAGATACTTAAAATATTTGAGGTTATGAATACTGCACACTGGCATACCTTCCAGGTACTCACCAAACGAGCTGACAGGCTGCTTAAACTTTCCAATCGGATTACGTGGACTAAGAACATATGGCAAGGTGTTACTGTTGAATCTTCGGTTATGCGTGATCGTATAGAAGATTTACGGGGTACCGGTGCTGTTACGAAATTCCTTTCACTTGAACCCCTTCTTGGCCCTCTTCCTGCTCTAAATCTTGCCGGCATTGATTGGGTCATCGTTGGGGGAGAATCAGGCCCTGGAGCCCGTCCAATGGAAGTGCAGTGGGTTACTACAATCAAGGACTGCTGTAGTAAAGGCAGTGTTCCATTCTTTTTCAAACAATGGGGTGGGGTTCGCAAGAAACAAAACGGCAGAATACTTGAAAATAGAGTCTGGAATGAGATGCCTTTAGCTGCCGTAAGTATTGATAAGAGCACTGCGAATTAATTATTATACAGATAGTTTGTCCTATATAAAGATGTGATACCTTCTTACTTCATCGAAAGAATTGATGATGGCAATCCCCAACCACCGGCGACGCAATGAAAAGAAAACTGATAGGGTTACAATGAGCGTCTACTTCGACGGAAAGGACTATGAGCGAATTAAGCAAGCAATCAT
>CAZKZW010000077.1:0-3094 GCA_964557365.1 uncultured Pseudomonadales bacterium
TTTTCTCTTGCCAGAGGCGGGGAGCAATGATATACTCGCGGGTGAGAATATGTGTGGATAAAAAGGGTTTCCGAAGGAAGGCTTCGGATCTGGTACAGAGAAGTATGATATCCACTAATATAGGTTATTAATTTTTAAGGTGCGCTTTATGATGTACGACCTTATGGTTCTGACAGCCCCTCAAGCAGCGGCTGAAGGCAAAGAAAAATTTAAAGAAAATGTCGATTCACTTCTTGCTAAACAAAAAGTGAAAGTCATGTCGTGTGACGAATGGGGTGAGCGATCATTGACTTACCCGATCAAGAAATATGACCGTGGTATGTACTATGTGTATGTTGTGGATATGGAAGCAAGTAAGACAGCCGCTTTGGAAACCAAGCTTCGTCTGGAAAGTGGAGTCCTGCGTCATATTTTGGTCAAGCAACACGTTAAGAAAGCCGAATAATTAACACTTTGGAATTTGGAGGATTTATGTCAGCTCGTTCACTAAATCGTGTTCAACTTATTGGAAATTTAACTCGTGATCCTGAACTTCGGTATACCCCACAAGGAACTGCCGTATGTACATTTGGTTTAGCTACCAACCGTACTTGGGTGCCAAGTGATGGTGGAGAGCGTCAGGAAGAGACCGAATACCATCGAGTGGTAGCTTGGGCAAAATTGGCTGAGATTTGTTCTCAGTTGCTGTACAAGGGCCGCAAAGTGTATGTGGAAGGTCGTTTGCAAACTCGTAAATGGACTGGTCAAGACAATTTAGAACGTGAGGTGACTGAAGTGGTCATCGATAACATGATTGCTCTGGGAAATCCCAAGGGTAAAGGTGGCTATGGCGAATCCGATGAAGGCTATGAAATGGATTATGCACCCACTGATGCTACTGGCGTTGCTCCTGCAGAAGAAAATACTGTTCCCACAGCTGCATCCGTAGAAGAAAAATCAGAACCAGCCCCTCAAAAATCAGCAACAAAAGAAGTCATCGACACTGATGACATTCCATTTTAATAAAGGAGATAAAAAACTATGATTCGTCGAACAGAAAGACCACGCCGGGATGCTAAATGTCCATTTTGTGAAGATAAGGTTGAACCAACGTTTTTAAACCCTTCACAATTAAAAACACTCTTGACCGAACGAGGCAAAATTGTGTCCCGTTCCCGTTCTGGTGTGTGTCTCATGCATCAACGTCATTTAACTCGAGCTATCAAACATGCTCGATTTATGGCGCTCTTGCCGTTTGTTTCTATTGCAAAGTAAAGGCAATAGGTATTTAGGGTATGGGAAGACCTTGTGGAAACACGGGGTCTTTTTGTTTTTGGGGGAGCATTTTGTAAAAAAGTACGATATGATTTTTGTCGTATGCCAAAAAATACTCCAATCGAAACAGTTTCAAAAAAAAGCACGGAGCGAAAAACGACTAAACTTGCTGCAATAAAACCACCTATTGCGTCCGTGATTGTTCCAACAGCTAAGCCTGGTATTGCGCTAAAAACAATACGGTCGATTGCAATTGGATTGTCACTTATAGTGATTGGATTTGGAGCAGGATATCAATTTAAATCTGGTCAAGCGAGTAATTTCGGCGGCATTATCCCGCTTTCAAGACCTGATAAGGCAAATTTAGATTTTTCACAGTTTTGGGATGTGTGGAATAGATTGGAATCGAGTTATGTGGATTCAAACAAGATTGATTACACGAAAATGGTTTATGGGGCAATCAAGGGAATGACAGAAGCAGTTGGTGATCCGTACACATTGTATTTACCACCACAAGACAACAAGCAGTCAAAAGAAGATTTGGATGGTCAGTTTGATGGGGTAGGTATATCTTTGGGATATATCAAGGGTACTGTGGGTGTGCAATCACCACTTGAAGATGGACCTGCAATAAAAGCGGGAGTTCGGGCAGGTGATGTGATTACCCACATCAAGGACGAAGTGGCAAATGTTGATATCGACACTACGGGGATGACACTCCAAGATGCGGTTCATTATATTCGAGGGAAAAAGGGAACAGCGATCACGCTGACTTTTTATCGCGAGGAAAAAGGATCTTTTGAAAAATCAATTGTTCGAGATACGATTATCATGCCGTCAGTTGAGGTAGAAATTGGTGATTGGAAAGAAGATAAATGGGAAAAATCTGATACGGGTAGTGTGGCTTGGTTGAAAGTAACTCGTTTTGGGGATAATACCCAAGAGCAGTGGGATAATGCGGTTCGCGCGATTCAATCCAAACGGTCATCACTGAAGGGTGTAGTCTTGGATTTACGAAATAATCCTGGCGGACTCTTACAAGAAGCTATCAATTTGGCCAGCGAGTTTATTCCTGAGGGAGTAATTGTGAAGCAACAGGGTAAGATTACGACCCAGGATTACACCGTGAACCGTCAAGGTAAATTACTTGGAATTAAATTGAATATACTCATTAATGGGGGAAGTGCATCGGCAAGTGAAATTTTGGCAGGAGCACTTCGTGATCGGGTAGGAGCAGTGTTGATTGGAGAGAAGTCATTTGGAAAGGGAACAGTACAAGAAGCAGTTGATTTGAAAGGGGGGGCAGGTCTCCACGTAACTATCGCGAAATGGCTCTTACCTAATGGCGACTGGATTCATGAAAAAGGATTAACTCCAGCGATTGAAGTAAAATTACCTGAGACTGCAACTGATGCGGCTACAGCAGTGGATACGCAGTTACAACAGGCAGTGGGTGAGCTGAAGAAATAAACTCTCTTAGGAATTTTAAGGTATTTCTCAGCTTTGTTATTTATACATTTTGTCTAGAAGAGGAGGAATGTATGTCTCACATAAATGATTCACGAAAAGGTTTTTTGTTTGGGGTTTTATTGATGTTTGTTTTGGGGATTGGTTTGGTCGGTGGGGCATTGGCAGATAAGTTGTTTGTCATAAAACCACTTGATTATATTGCTGAAAAGATGAGTGGTAAGAAAATATCTCAAGAGCCTACAGTGACTATGAGTCAACGGGTGGTGAATGAGGAGTCAACAGTGATCGATGTGGCTGAAAAAGCATCACCATCGGTGGTGACTGTCTCCATGACCACAACTCAGACGCCGATGTCATCATTTTTTATGGA
>CAZKZW010000078.1:0-2986 GCA_964557365.1 uncultured Pseudomonadales bacterium
CTGACAGAGAAAGATCTGCTTAACCTTGAAGATGCACCAACCGAAGAAAAAGAAGAAAAAACGGAAGAATAAACAAAGACGGCTGTTTAAATAGAAAAGAACAGCCGTTTTTTTATGGAACTTACGTTAAAAACGGTATTTTTCAATTTAATTATTTATTCCAAATCCAGCGTTATCATTATATTTTCTTTTACCTTGTCAATCAATGCAGAAGGTAAATCACCTATCTTTTTAATCAATCGAGTATTGTCAATTGCCCTGATCTGGTCAATCATTATATCGCAGTTTTCATTTAAATTTGCCATTCCAATATTTAAATGTACTCTTAAAATATCTGCGTCCTTTTCAACATTAGTGGTAATCGGGCAAATAATCGTTGATGGATGTGGTATTTTATTTAACAAATTAGTCTGTAAAATCAATACAGGCCTTGTTTTACCAGGTTCAGTCCCAATTTGAGGATTTAAATCAGCAATCCAGATTTCGTATTGTTTAATCGACATAATCAAACCCTTCGAAATCTTTTAATATATTGATAGAATCATTTTTGACCAAATCAGAATCACTTTTAAGTCGTTTTTCTAATATTAGCCTGCACTGAAGCTTATTATAATACACTAAAGCTTCGTTAATATATCGGTTTCTGGGCATCTTAATCCGAGAAAGAATGTTTTCAGTCTCGCCAAAAATTGAATCGTCTATTTTTAATGATACAGTTTTCATAATACAATCTTTTTATAGTACAAAAGTATATCATTTTAGTATATTCACCAAGTATATTTAATAAGAAATTATCTTTTTACACTTGCTTCTGAAGAAGATTGGAATCATTCCTGTCATTGTAAGAATATTACCAATGATATCAGTAAAATAATTTGATTTAAAGTATCAATTATAGCACAACCTTCTCATTCACAACTTCATAATTTTCTGTCTTTATCCTCAGAAAGTAAACACCACCCTTTATCCCTTCAGATGGAATATCCACCCTCGAAGATTTTATATTTTCCCATTTTCGGATAACTCTGCCTGATGAATTGATAAGTGATATTTCCTTAACTACCTCTTTTGATTGAATATTAATACTCTGGGATTGATTATCTACTAAAACTTTAATCTTATCCCGAACTTTAATTTCTTTTATTCCGGTAAGTTCAGTCTGTCCCCAAAGGAGAGGGTAGTCTGGTATAGTGCAGAAGGCGTATTTGTCGATTGTTATAATTGCATGACCTTTCTCCATCGAAAAAATCGAATGTACCCATCCATAGTGTTTTTTTCCATTATCAATGATCCGAATTCCAATTTTTTCTGATGTGAACAAGCCCATGAGGTAAGTTAATTCTGAACTAAAACCCATGTACTGACCTATTAAAGAGTCAGTTTCAGTAATTAATGAAAGCTTGCAATTATTATTTAATGATTTTATCGTTGGGAATTGTCCTCCGGAAGTAACAACTAAATAAAACATTAAATCCAGGACTCCATCTTTATTGAAATCAATTTTTAGGGTATCAGAACCTTCCTTTATAATTTTTACATCCGGATTATAATCATGAACAATTATTGAAGGCTCCTGAGCATTAAGTTTTAATTCAACCATTAAAATCAATAGGGGTATAAATATTTTTAGTTTCATTTTTTTTGGTCTTTACTCAATAATTAACTTACCCGTTTGAATATTACCTTTTTGATTATAATAGCGATATATCACAATCCCAGTAAATGGAGCATTCACCAGTGTTATTCTATCTTTGATTTTTGTATTTAGCAGAATTCTTCCTAAACAATCATACAAAATAAAATTGCCCTGATTTAAATCTTGATTGAAGATTTGTATTTCTTTTCTAAGTATCTCAATGTTTATAAGGTTTTTTTGAATTTCTACTTCTGGTGAGCTTGTATAATTACTGCTCATACGTTTCCCCCAAAAATGATATCCATAAGTGTGGCTATCAATTTCGGGAGGCATTGAGATTTTCCAAATATATATTTCAATACTGTCGTTACTATAAAATCTGCACCATTGATAACCGCCGGATGGTTTATTTTGGCAAAAACTATATTCACAAAAAAAGTATAGAGCAACGTTATTTGTAATAGGAACAATATTTCCAAAAACCCATGCCGAACAATAATTGGTATCAATTTTGCTAATGCTTACTGAATCTAAAGACTTATCCCAACAGTCATCACATACAGCATAATCTCTATACCATCTTTCACCTGAATAAGTGCCTAATAATGAATCTGGTTCAACAACTTGACATTTCACAATAATGGGGAATAAAACCAAAATTGGAATTAATATTATTAGTATTTTATTTTTCATTATAATTAATCTCCACCAAGTTAAACAACATAAATGTTATTAAAAAATATTTTTAATGAATGGCATGTTTTAACCTCTGAATTTATCATTTCTGCCACTGATCGTTTATCTTCATCCCATGAAGCATCAGAAAACTTTAAATAACAAATCCTGTTTTAAACAAGTCCATATAACTACCATAACCGTACCACATCCGTACCATATAGGGGGTTTCTCCCATTATAACAGGAGAAACCCCCTTTATAAAGGGAGATACCTCCTATATGGTACGGATGTGGTACGGTTATGAAAGCTCTAATACTCGTTAGCAAATTGAAAAAACAGAGGAAATTATATTTAAAAGAAAAGGCACTGATTATTCCTGACTGAAGATTGACCGCTGATTTTGATTGTGAATGACAAGCAGTCTCCTGAAAAGCTCGGTTGTAGCTGTGGCGTCACCCTCAGCCCGGTGCCTGCCGTTGATGGTGATATCCAGATCTTTGCAGATATTTCCCAAAGAGTAGGACGCATGATTGGGCATTAATCTTCTCGACAACTCAACAGTGCAAATCGTTTTTCGCGAGAAATCATAGCCCAGCTCCTTGAATTCCTTTTTGATGAAGTTGTAATCAAAACTTGCATTGTGGGCAACAAAAATTTTATTGGCAGTGATTT
>CAZKZW010000079.1:0-2984 GCA_964557365.1 uncultured Pseudomonadales bacterium
GGCGTCAAAGGTATCCCCCACTCCAGTCCCCAAAGCTATTAATAGATTTTTAAGTTCTTCGGAAGCAATGATTTTGTCCAGGCGAGAACGCTCGGTGTTGAGAATTTTACCTCGAAGCGGAAAAATGGCTTGGAATTTTCGATCTCTGCCTTGTTTGGCTGAACCACCGGCTGAGTCACCTTCTACAATATATATTTCACACTCAGCGGCTTCTCGGGATTGGCAGTCGGCGAGTTTGCCGGGAAGAGATGAGCCTTCCAGGGCACCTTTGCGGATAACGGCGTCTTTGGCAGCGCGGGCAGCCAAGCGGGCGCGGGCAGCCAAGAGGACTTTTTCAGTCATCTTTTTGGCTTCACTGGGGTGTTCTTCCAGATACATATCCAAACCGTCTTTGGCGATTTGATACACAGCAGATTGTGCTTCAGAATTGTTTAATTTTGCTTTGGTTTGACTTTCAAATTGAATGTCGTTTGCAGACATTTTGATGAAAACCACCGCGGTTAAACCTTCGCGTAAATCTTCGGAGGTAAACGATTCAGACTCGTTTTTGATCAGTTGATTTTTGATAGCGTAATCTTTGAGGGATTTGTTGAGCGCCATCCTAAAACCGGTGAGATGAGTGCCGCCGTCATAGGTTTTGATGACGTTGGCAAACGTATCAATAGTTTCGGTAAAAGAGTCGTTGTATTGCATGGCAACTTCAACGCCAATTTTAATATTGTTGATGGTAGTTTCCCCAGCGAGATAAATAGGTTCTTGGAGGGCTTTTTTGTTTTTGTTGAGATGAGTGACGAGTGATTTAATACCGCCTTCGAAGTAAAAGTGTAATTCACGTTTGGAGGCTTCATGAAAAATATGGAAGGTTAATCCTTTGACGAGGTATGCTCGCTCGCGGATTTTGTCGACCAAAATTTTGAACGAAAAGTCGATGGTTTGTTTGAATATATCGGGGTCAGGATAAAATTGAGTTGAGGTGCCTGTGGCTAATTGAGGCACGTATGTTTTGGAGAGTGAGGCGGCAGCTTCTTTGTCAGTCAACACTTTGGTGGCAAAGAGTGGGGTGCCGATGTGGTATTCCTGACAATACACTTTGTCATCTCGACGGACTTCGACCCGGAATTTGGTGGAAAGAGCATTGACCGCAGAAGCACCGACGCCGTGCAAACCACCGGAGGCTTGATAGGCAGTTTCTTCAAACTTACCACCTGCATGCAATTTGGTCATGGCTACTTCCAACGCAGAAACTCCAGAAGGGTGCATGTCTGTAGGGATACCGCGGCCATCATCATGGACGGATAGGGAACCATCTTCATGAAGATAGATGTAGACGTTTTTGGCAAAGCCAGCGATGGCTTCATCGACGGAGTTATCAATAATTTCTTTGGCTAGTTCATGAAGACCACGGGTATCGGTTGAACCAATGTACATGCCTGGTCGTTTGCGAACCGGCTCTAGTCCTTCGAGGACTTTAATGTCTTTGGCTGAATAGTTTGATGTGGCTGGCATAATCAAGTTTTTCTCTGGTAGAACGCGTAATTACTGGGACATTGTAGCAGGGTCTTTGGAGCGGGGCAACCCGTGTATTTAGTCATTTTCGTGCGTTGAAGAGAATTTTGAGGGGATGCAGTATTGATTTGTAAAAACGGGTTTTTATTCGGTTAAAATGCGAAACCTCTTATAGTAAGTACACATCGGGAGTGTGTTTTATTGAAGCTGGAGGATGGTGTCGGTGAGGGTGAGAGTGGGGTTGGCGTTGGCGGTCAGGTGAGCCAGGCAATCGGTAAGAATTGATAGATTGTGGACGTGAGACTTGGTAGGTTCGGTATGCAACAGAGCTTCCATTTCAGCAATGAGTTGACGGCAAAAGGCAACAGCTCCTTCGGCGGTTTTGGCATCTCCCGGGATGAGAGAGAGTCGGGCAGGCGGTTCGACGGTTATGAGCGAAGAAAGTAGTTCGTGGCCTGTCTGCGCAGGCAGGTTCGTACTGTTAGTGTCACGAATAATGTGGCAGCGGGAAAGGATGGTGTCTAAAAAACTCTGGGTATGGGGTGCGCAGAGAATCATTTGAGTGTATTCAGGTGGTTCTTCAAGTAATTTGAGAAGAGCGTTTTGAGCCTCTACCGTGAGTGTATCGGCGTTGAGAATAATGATTTGTTTTTGTTCATGTTGGAGGGGAGGGTGTTGGGCGAATTTGTTAATATCGCGGATTTCTTGGATACCGATTGATGTTTCTGAGGCCAATACAAACAAGTCGATGTGAGGGTTGGCAAGGTCAACACCAAGTTCATTTTTGAGTGTATCTGCGGGGTGCTGACTAATACAGAGAATTGACGTAGAGGTTCCCATATGGTGGAATGATAGCAGAGGTACGGAACTTTAGTTAGTTCCCCTTTTCTTATTATGGATTCAACTGCCCAACCTATTTCATCAACTGTACATGCTGGTGTTCCCGAGATTCTTGTCGATCAAAAAATCATTAGTGCTGATTTACTGAAAGAAGTTCAGGCTGAAAACATTACCACAGGCAAGCAGGTGGACACGATTTTGTTGGAACGCGGTTATGTGAATGAGATTCAGCTGGCGAAGGCAAAAGCACAATATTACTCAGTCCCCTTTGTAAGTTTGTCTGAAATTGGCGCAGCTCCTGAGGCACTAAATCAAGTGCCGGAAGGAGTGGCGCGGCGTTATCTATTGTTGCCATTTGCATTAGATAAGGCCAAACGAACACTATCTGTGGCAATGGCCAATCCATTGGATTTGAGAGCGATTGATTTTGTGGAAAAGAAAACGGGATATCAAATAATCCCTCATTTGGCGACTGCATCTGACTTGGAAGTGGGAATTGCGGAACGGTATTCGCAAAGTTTATCGACTGAAGTTACAGCCGCTTTGAAAGAAACATCTCAAGAAAATCATCGTGTGGTAGACGTGAGGCAATTGGGCGAAGTAATTCGCGAGGCCCCCATTGCCAAAATCGTCGAAAC
>CAZKZW010000080.1:0-2940 GCA_964557365.1 uncultured Pseudomonadales bacterium
ACCCCTCCATCCCAGTGGCTTGTTAATATCTTATTGGTAAATTTGGTCATTTCAACTCCTTAACGGTAACAAAATCCAAGTAGGGAGCATGCAATGGAATGTCCAAAAAACTGCCCCGGCACTAATTGCCCCCGTTGCTCTGTCTGGAAAAATATCCAAACTCCAACTCCAGCCTCAGCACCAAAACCTCCGGAACCAAAACCATAATCTGGAGATTACCTATCTCATAGGCCCCCATTAAGGACTGGTACGGCCATTTCTGTATACACACTCCACCCGGAGCAGGTATCTTTGGAATGTTCCAAAAACCAAAAATACCTGCTCCACCTTCTTTTCCGTTCTTCCCTCTTGGATCAAGGTAAATGACTTGATATAATGTCGTCCAAGATGCAAACACCAAAAACCCTTCACCAGGGGAATTCTGTTATTGCTTTCATTCGGCAAGTCCGGGATGAACTCAATCAGGTCACCTGGCCAACAAGAGAGAAAACCATTCGGTTGACTACTATTGTTGTAGTTGTGTCACTTGTGGTGGGTGGATACCTGGGTGCTCTTGACTATCTGTTTACCAAGTTAATGGGACTCATCATTTAATTGGGAAAATAATATGGCTAAAGCAAAAAAAACGACTAAAAAAGTTGCCAAAAAGACCGCAGCCACTAAAGCTGTTGAAGAAGTCAAAGAACCCGTTGTTCCTGTTGTCACCGAAAACCCTGATGAAGAGAAAAAAGATTTGGCCAAAAACCATTTCGTTCTCTTACAAACCGATGACAAAACCGGTCGATGGTACGTCCTTCACACCTATTCTGGTCACGAAAACTCGGTAGCCATCAACTTGATCCAACGCGTGGAGACCATGAAGCTCGATGGTCGTGTTCTGGAAATCCTAATTCCTACTCAAAATAAAATTCAAATCAAACGTGGTAAAAAAACCTCCATCAAAGAAAAGATTTTCCCTGGCTACATGCTGGTAAAACTCGTCTTGGATGATGAGACTTGGTTAGCTGTCCGCACCACCCCCGGTGTCACCGGTTTTGTTGGTATCGGCAGTAAACCCACTCCCCTTCCTCCCACCGAAGTTGCTTCCATCAAAAAATTCATGGAACAAGAAGCTCCCAAATACAAGGCTTCGTTCTCCCTGGGTGAAGCCGTCAAGATTGTGGAAGGTCCCTTTGCCGATTTCCTCGGCACCGTGGATCACATTGACGAAGCCAAGGGTAAAGTCCATGTCCTGGTGAGTATTTTCGGAAGAGAGACTCCCGTCGAACTTGATTTCCTACAAGTAAGTAAGATTTAGTCTCGTTTCAACGCTTTCTACTTTCTACTTACTACTCCCTTCTAGTTGTAGTACGCTGATAGTGTATGGCACAAAAAATCCTGGTTATTGAAGATCATCCCGGACTCCGTTCCCTTGCTAATCAAGTGTTTTCTGGTGCAGGATTTGCGGTAACCGAAGCTCCCAATGGTCAAGTTGGTCTTGATAATGCAATACAGGGTGGTTTTGACGCAATCGTTTGCGACTTAAAAATGCCTATCATGGATGGCATGACATTCCTTGCTGCTCTCCAACAACATCCCGCCTCAACTCCAAATGGTCCCATTATTATTTATTCCAACTTCATCTACGATTATGCTCGGGATGAAGCCCTCCGCCGAGGTGCCGCTGCCTTTATCGCCAAAGATACGTTGGGTACGGGCGAATTAGTTGAAGAAGTCAAGCGAATCATGACAGAATTCGCTGCCAAAAAATCCTCATGAAAAAAATAAAAACCTCTCAAACTCCTCGCTTAAATATGAAGCGAATCGAAGTATTTTTGAAATACTATAAAAAAATGCAACGAACACAAAAAACAGGCGCGATTATTGGAGCTCTCATGCTGTTGACAATTCCTATTGCTCTATCCACTATGAATCAAACTACTGAAGACCGCTCCCGAGCATTTGCCACCCCTCAACCACTATGCAAAGTCATTGGCTGTAATCGTCAATACTGTGTACCCATCAATAGCCAAGATATTGCCCCCACTTGCGCCTCACCAACCCCAGATAAGTGCACTGCCCTCACCACCTGCGAATTGCAACCAAGTGGTGAATGTAACTGGACCCCCACCGAAACATATACTCAGTGCATAAAAACAAGAAAACCATGACGCATTCTAATCATTCTTCACCGGATTCCATTAAATTAGATTCCGTTAATGTTCGGAAATATCCCAATGTTAATGCTATCCCTACAACAAAAACGTGTAAAATCATTTCTTTTTTCCACTGGTTTCGACATCTCCCCCTTCACCAAAAAACATCTCTTGCAACTTTTGCAATCATTGCAACTATTATCCCCATCGGAGTTATTGCAGTTCAATCTCAAATTCGCGATCGCTCCAAAGCATATGATCATCCCTTATTACCCATAAACAACAATTCTCTTGCTTGTATTCCAGCAGGCTGTAATGGTCAATTATGCGTTGACGCAACTACCGCAAAAGATATTGTTACTACTTGTGACGTAAATGATACAAACACTCCACCGCCCAATATGGAATGTAAAGTAACAAGTGACAATACGTGTGGCTGGTCACCAATTCAAGAAAGTATAACTACTCCCACTCTCACTTGCGTCACATCTGGATGCAACGGTGAATTGTGTGTTCGTCAAGGCGAAGAAGTGTCTTCTATCTGTTCAATTGGCAGTGAAAATATGCCTCCAGCCAATATGGAATGTAAAGTAACAAGTGACAATACGTGTGGCTGGTCACCAATTCAAGAAAGTATAACTACTCCCACTCTCACTTGCGTCACATCTGGATGCAACGGTGAATTGTGTGTTCGTCAAGGCGAAGAAGTGTCTTCTATCTGTTCAATTGGCAGTGAAAATATGCCTCCAGCCAATATGGAATGTAAAGTAACAAGTGACAATACGTGTGGCTGGTCACCAATTCA
>CAZKZW010000081.1:0-2896 GCA_964557365.1 uncultured Pseudomonadales bacterium
ACTGGTGGTTGTAGTTGAGCTCTCTAGCTATAGAATGAAAACATGCGATCGGACAGGCGAAATCGTTATTTTTCTTGGTTGTCGTGGCTGAAATGGATAGGCTTGCCGCTCTTTTGGCTTTGTTATGGTGTTGTCGCGATTATTGTGTGGATTAATCACCGATTTCGGTCAATGTGGAAGCGATGGCACGTCTTTTGGATTGTTGTGGGAAAAATAATTGAACGCATTGCTCAACCGCAACCAGTCGTTTCATCACATCGAAGAGTTATCCGCCCGGTAGTCCCTCGGTTATCATGGCAAGCATTTTTGTTTGTTCTTGTGATGGGAATTGGAATGCTTGGTTTTTGGTTTTGGGTATTAAAAGATTTACCCTCACCCCAACAATTGATTAGTCGAGACCAACAAGTGACTACCAAAATTTATGATCGGAATGGTGTTTTGTTATATCGAATATATAAAGATGAGAATCGTACCATTGTCAGTTTGAGAGATATGCCTCCATATATGGTTCAAGCAACTTTAGCGATTGAAGATTCTCAGTTTTATCAACACCCGGGATTTTCGATTAAAGGGATTCTTCGGGCAATGACTAAAAATGCTTCTCGTGATTCGCTTCAAGGTGGATCCACCATAACCCAACAGTTGGTAAAAAATACTTTGCTCACTCACGAACGGACGATTACTCGAAAAGTGAAAGAGTTTATTTTAGCTTTGGAGGTGGAGTACTATTTTACGAAAGATGAGATCTTGACGATGTATTTTAATGAAGTTGGATATGGAGGCACTGCATATGGGATTGAAGCGGCAGCGCAACAATATTTTGGCAAGTCAGTACGAGATGTCAACTTGGCTGAAGCTGCATTGTTGGCAGGATTACCTCAGTCCCCAACGGTATATTCCCCATTTGGTAGCCAACCAGAGTTAGCAGTGGCGCGACAACATGCTGTATTAAAACGAATGGTGGAAGAAAAAATGATTACCATGGAGGAAGCGGAAACAGCGAAAGCGTATCAACTGACGTTTTCAGCACCTAGAACAGATATTTCTGCCCCTCATTTCGTCATGTACGTAAAAGAATTGTTGGCGAATCGGTATGGTGAGGAAGTCGTGCAAAGTGGGGGTTTGGATGTTGTAACAACGTTGGACAACAACATTCAACAGTTGGCAGAGTCGGCAGTCAGACAAGAATTAGGTCGATTAAAAAACATGCATGTAACTAATGCTGCCGTGTTGGTTATCCGACCCTTAACCGGAGAAATTTTAGCCATGGTGGGATCACAGGATTATTTTGACACTATTCATGATGGGCAAGTGAATGTGGTCTTGCGGCCACGTCAACCAGGATCGTCCATTAAAGCTCTCACCTACGCTTATGCGTTGCAACAACGCATGATTACTCCTTCAACGATTATTGACGATTCCCCTATCGTGTATCGAAGTCCCGGTAGTCCGGCATATGCGCCACAAAATTATGATGGCCGTTTTCATGGTAGGGTGACCGTCCGTCAAGCTTTGGCAAATTCATATAATGTACCTGTCGTAAAAACACTCTCACAAATTGGGGTGAATAATTTGGTACAGTTTGCACAGAAGATGGGAATTACGACATGGAACGATCCTAGTCGATTTGGCTTATCACTCACACTCGGAGGTGGTGAAGTGCGGATGATTGATTTAGCGGAAGCCTACGGGGTATTTGCTACCAATGGATATCGAGTAACTCCACAACCATTAATAAAAGTGACTGATTTCACGGGAAGATTAAATGATGCTTATGCTTGCGCATCAACGAACACTACTAATCCTTGTGGGGGCGAGCAGGTGATTGACGCGACGACTGCGTATTCGATTTCCGATATTTTGTCAGACAACCAGGCAAGGTCAGCGGCATTTGGATCTCATTCGGTCTTGGTGATTCCAAAGCAACAAGTGGCGGTGAAAACAGGAACTACGAATGATTTGCGAGATAACTGGACGTTTGGCTACACTTCGGATTATTTGGTGGCTACTTGGGTAGGTAATAATGATAATTCACCTATGAGTCGGGTAGCGTCGGGAATTACAGGAGCCTCGCCTATTTGGCAAACTGTCATGAAAGGATTGTTGGTTGATCAACCCACCCATGTATTTATGCCCCCTTCTGGCATGATAAAGGTCGCTATTTGTCCCCTAACGCAGACACTGACATGTGCAGAATGTCCTTCACCCAAGACCGAATACTTTGTGGAAGGAACACAACCTAAATATGCTTGTACAGCAGAACAAATTCAACGCGCACTAACCCCTTCTCCTGCACCAGATGGTCCAAGAGATCAGTTGTTGGAAGGAGTTCAGACGGGAAATTAATCCTTCGACTGCGCTCAGGATAAATTCTTAGTGATGATTGGTAAGGGAGAGAATGGCGCAAATCCCGATGGTGAGCAACAGTAGTATTAATGAGTTCCATCGATTACCTTCGTAGCGTAATGGCTCCCGAGGTTTTTTTGGTTTATCAACAGCTGGTTTATCTTTTTTTTCCAAATCAGCGGATGGTTTTTCGGCAAGGTCTTTTTTCATGTTTTGTGTGATGGTAAAGGGGGCAGGCACAAGGCCAACCCCTACAGAATTGTAATTATTTTATTGATAAAACCCGCGCTTCGATTTGATCAACTACGGTTTCTATATCCAGATTGGTGGTATCTAACACCCAGGCATCAGGAACAATTTGTAGTGGGTCTATGGCACGTCCTGAGTCTTGTTTGTCACGTGCTATGAGATCTTGAAGCACTGTTTCAAATGAAATATCTACACCACGATTTTGAAGTTCTTGATGACGGCGTTTGGCCCGAGATGTTTCATCAGCGGTAAGGAAAATTTTTAATTGGGCATTAGGCAGAACCCTGAAGGTGATGTCGCG
>CAZKZW010000082.1:0-2801 GCA_964557365.1 uncultured Pseudomonadales bacterium
GAAAATAGCTACCACCCGGACTGAAGAACAGCTGATCAAAGCCAAACTTAAATTAATTGATCGAATTGAAACGATGCAGAAATCCACTTTCCCTGCCAAGCCTGACCCAGTCACCTGCGGTTTTTGTGAGTACTACTCACTCTGCCCCTTCGCCAGTAAAAAGAAATAAATTCTGATATACTTCTCACTCGTCTATGAAAAATAAACCACTTGTAACTATCTTTTTGATTGTGTTTATCGACCTGATGGGTTTCGGTCTTATCCTCCCGTTATTACCCTTTATCGCTGAGAAATACCACGCAAATCCCGAACAAATAGGATTGCTCACCGCTGCCTATTCGCTCTTCCAATTTATCTCTGCCCCTATATTGGGGCGATTATCCGACAAATATGGCCGAAAAAAGTTACTCGTAATTTCTCAACTAGGAACATTCTTAGGCTTCGTTTTACTTGGTTTCGCCAATTCACTTCCTCTCCTTTTTCTAGCCCGGGTGATCGATGGTATCACGGGAGGGAATCTTTCCATTGCCCAAGCATATATTGCCGATTCCACCGATAAACAAAATCGTGCCAAAGGCATGGGTCTCCTTGGTGCCGCTTTCGGATTAGGTTTCATTATTGGTCCGAGTATGGGTGGATTATTATCCCAATTTGGTTTTGCCGTTCCTGCTTTCGTAGCAGCCGGCATTTCCCTTGTTACCGTAATCGTGACGATGCTCTTTTTGCAAGAATCAGTGGATGTGACAAAGACAGTTCATGCGTCTCAGACTCGTTTCAACCTTGTCCGTCTTCAGGCAATATTTAGTAACTCAGTCTTGCTGCGCTATACCATGACATTTTTTGTACTCAGTTTTGCTTTTACTACCTTTCAGGGAATTTTTAGCTTGTGGGCTCAGAAATTATTCAACTGGGGACCTCAACAAATTGGATTTGTGTTAGGTCTTGTCGGAGTCTTGGCAGTTATCTCTCAATTAAAACTGCTGCCAGTTGTTGTCAAACGACTAGGTGATTACCGCACGCTCATAGTTGGCATGCCGATCTTAGCTCTTGGCTTTGCTTGGATGGCATTTTCTCCAACCATCTTCGTAGTTTACGCCGCTCACTTTTTTGTCGTCTTCGGCAATAATCTAGCAGGCCCAACCTTACAAGCTCTTGCTACAGAAGAAGTTCACCAATCAGAATATGGGGGAGTCATGGGGATTTTTCAATCAGCTGGTAGCCTCGGTCGTATTGCTGGACCAATGGTTGGTGGTGTTCTCTTTGCACAGCACATTTCATTACCTGTCTGGATCGCATCATTCGGAACAATGATGGGATTTTTTATCATTTACTCTACCAGAAATCACCAAAAAGCGACTGTGTAGGTTTACCCTGTTTCAGCGAGGATGTCATTCTCCCTCTTGGAACATAATCATTAGTGCAGATATACTTAAAACACCTGAAGTATATGTACACAAAATTCCTGAGAAGAAACACAATTATTTTTTGCTCACTTATATTGAGCTTTTCTGTTGGTGGTTTGGTGTGGATGTGGACCAATTCAAGCACTGTAAATCGGTTAATCAGCATGAGTAACCGGAATGATGCTTCTAATCCTCAAGTCTTGGGATATCAATATCAACCCAATCGGTATTTATATATCTCGGACACAAAAGGAGGTATGAGTGGTGGAGTAATTGCTCTTGCATCAACTGATGAACCCAATATTCAAATCTCTGGATACAATATCGGTGGTAATGCCGATATTGAACTTTACAAAGGATCTATCGACACCATACTTCAATACTTAAACCACAACAGTGACTACATCCAAACCCAGAAAATGAACACTGATGGATTACCTCTTATTTTGCAAACAAAATACGACGTAAAAAACAATGGAGAACCCCAACTTTTACCACTCCCCCTAGAAAAAGACGGAGTATATATCGTTAAGATAAAACTGAATGGGATTGAAGAAATTGGGTTAATTGTCCGATCTTCTATTGGCAGTGTGTTGAAAAATGCTGAATCGGATATGGTGGTATGGACTCGGTCATTTGAAACCAAACATAGCATGACCAGCGGACAGGTACGTGTCTACAATCTGGAAAACGGTCCTAAAGAGCTGACAGTCGCAGCAATCGGAGCTGATGGTATCGCTCATGTTGCTCTCCTATCTGAGGCTGATGTAGCCATTATTGAGTCAGGTGATTACCGAGCCTTGCTCCCCATAAATCTCAAACACCTTAACGATAGTAGTGCAAAATACAAACAATACGCCGTTAAAAAACAACAAGAACGTTATTTCACTTTTACCGACCGACCCATCTATCAACCAGGGGATACCGTGTCATACAAATCAATTATTCGTAGTGACAATGATAATATTTTCACTATTCCATCAGGAAATGCCCAAGTAGTTGTCAGTCAAGGATACGGAGATTCGGAACAAAAACTCTGTCAAGCCACCTTACCTATTTCTGATCAAGGATCTATCGATGGTGAATGTGCTTTGCCAAAAACCATGAGTCCAGGCTTTTATTCAGTCAGAGTGTCATACAAAGATCGGGGTCAAGAATACTACAACGGAGGGTCAGCATATTTTGAAGTCGAACATTATCGCAAGCCAGAGTACTCCATTGAGGTGACGAGTGATAGGAAAGCGTACATAAGCGGTGATCAGATGAAATTTACGGTTAAAGGCAGTTATTTTTACGGCCAACCACTAGCCAATATGACAGTTAATTATGTGTTGTCTCGAAGTAGCTATTGGTCATATGATTACTATTCAGAATTTGAAAATCGGATCGAAGGATTCA
>CAZKZW010000083.1:0-687 GCA_964557365.1 uncultured Pseudomonadales bacterium
TATAGACAGAAAGATTGGGATGAAATTTATGCTGTAAGAACTGAATTGCATATAATCCTTCCGCAATAAGAATCTGTTTGGAATTTACCTCATGTACTTGACCAGTAATCCAATTCTTATTCAAATCATAGACAGGAATGTTGACATTATTACCAATCATCAACTGTTTGATCGCGTTGCAAAATTGATCCCTGTCATATGAATCAGGGTGATCGAATGAGGGATTCCCTGTCCCATCGTAAGGTATATTTGGATTTCGAATATCTTTGTAAAAATCATCTAACGAGATAATTTGTGAGCGAGAAGATGACAATTGAAATATTTGCTGAGCAATCGTGCTTTTACCTGCACAACTTCCACCCGCAATTGCGATAAGAACTGGCGAGTGTGATTCCTGTTTATGTATCCATTTTTGAATAGACTGTATACCTACATCTACACTCATTATTTACGTGCCCTTTTTACATGATGAATAATTAACAATTATTTAATGCTTGTATAGTAGATACAGCTCTATACGTCACCCACTTGTTCGGCTGATTCTTTTCACCATAATTACCCCAAGTCTTACCATTATAATCATGCTCCAATTTCCAGCGACCTTGATCATCTTGTTTACTCACAATGTAGTCAATGGTTTTTTGGAGACGCGGATCGTGACCGCAACCAACACCAACGAGGGCTTCA
>CAZKZW010000083.1:697-2788 GCA_964557365.1 uncultured Pseudomonadales bacterium
CAATTGAAGTAGGTCGGTACAGTAAAAGGTGGGAAAACCAAACTTCCACCAACTTCCATTTGGTTTCTCACTGTATGTGGTGGGATAGGCGGCAGTCACAGGGTCAACACTGAAAAGAAAATTTACTCCCATCTGAATTGCTTGTTTCATAGCTGCACTTTGTTTTGATTTTTTAATTTTCCCCAGTGCCAACAATACCTTTACCGCTCCCCATGCGCACGGTTGTTTACCATTGGCACTGCACGAAAAATTGGGTCCGTTTTTTCCACTCGCATAATATTTATCTATCTTGTCGATCTCACTTTTTGCCATCCACTCATAGGTTCTATCTAATCGCTCATCCTGACACCCAAGATCCGTAAGTGCGGCACACATGTTGCCTTGCAGACAATCAAAGGTGCCTGATGGGGTTTTATTGTGAGAAATAGAATCATTCACTGAGAGGGCGTGATCTAAATATCGTTTGCAGGTAGTTGTTATTCGCGGATCATCCTCGACTGAAGCACCTAATTGAGAGAGGAGAATGAGGGACCACACAGTGGAATAGTATTTTGGAGAATAGCCACCATTGGGGTTCCGCCAATAGCCTTCTGGATTCATGTTTTTTAAAACGCGGGAAATTTGTCCTGTGGTATAGGCTACTTCTCTGGCTTTACACAACTCAGGATCATCCTGATTCGCACCAACAATGTATTTGAGGACAAGATATCTAATACCACTACCATCTTCTTCTAATAACCACGACAGGCTTTTTGGTGAAAAACTCATGATTTTATTATATCTTGTATCTAAGTATTATTATTTTCACACTTCTTCTTGCAGGTTATTCTCAGCTATGAAATCATGGCGAGATACTACCAAAGTGTTTTAATCAGTTATTTTCCCAACCAACTCTGAATGCACTATTCAATATCTCAATCTGAAATTACTCGTCGTAAAAAAGCATATCTTACTTTTTCCTTTCATATTATTGTGGGAATTTTTATTGGAACGATCGTGTTTCAGTCTTTTCTAACGCCAGTTCTTTATTTTGTTGTTATTACGGCTTTATTACTGATAGGGATTTACTCTTTTCGTTTCTTTAGCAAACTAACGCAGACGGTTATTTATTTAGATAACGAGTATTTGATAAAGAAGACACCCCTTCTCACTGAACGATATTTGATATCAACTATTAACCGGGTTGAGGTGAAATGGACAACACAAAAAACAATCCGCGAGATTTATACTTGGCTCACTGATGGTTCAAGTGTATTTATTACAGCTTTAGAAAAATTTACACCTTTCAAAGCTGAACTCTTCTCATACTTATCACCAGATACCGTTGTCACAACCAAACAAGAACGAATTGCGTTTGATCACCCCTTGTTTTATATCCTGTTGGGAACTTTGACAGGATTTTTAAGTTATTGTGGATTTCAATTTTTAGTCACACTTGATCATTCCCGTATTCATATCCTCTCATTCATTCTTTGTGTGTATTCATTGATGTTGGGTTTGTATTTTATTATTACCAAACCCACGGCAAAACGGTCTGGAAAAAATACAATCTATTTTGACTATATTGCCGGAACTCTATTGATGGGTTTGGGAATTTTTGTATTGATGTATGTATAATTTTAACTATGACGAACAAGCAACAAATATGTGTTTTATGTGGAGAATCAACCAACAATGAATTGAGTGGTTTTTTGATTTGTTCTAAATGCAAATCAACTGTTGGATTAATGTCTGAAGAAACATTTCAAAAACATTGTCTGGACCGGTCAGCGTTTAAAAAAGAAGCGCAGGAAAAACTTGAAATTCTGGAAAAAGATTACGCCCGAAAGAAAATAAAACTCTTAGATATTCTCAAACGGCTGGGATAGTACACTAAAAGAAATAATTGAAGAAATATCCCATCAGCATAATGCCGATGATGGTTACGCCAAAAAAGAGTGCCAGTAAGGGTAACTTCATCGCTTTTTTTAGAATCAGCGCTTCTGGAATAGATAGCGTAACGGTAGCGGTCATAAAGGCTAGGACTGTTCCCAATGGAACTCCCTTACTAACCAATGCCTGCATGACCGGAATCACACTTACTGAGTTGGC
>CAZKZW010000084.1:0-888 GCA_964557365.1 uncultured Pseudomonadales bacterium
CAGCGGCGGTGAGCGCGCCCGTTTGGCATTGGCCATCCTGGCGCTGGAGGGCTACAACCTGCTTTTGCTGGACGAGCCCACCAACCACCTCGACATTTCCGCCCGCGAGGCCCTTCAGGATGTGCTGGATAACTATTCGGGTACCATCTTGCTGGTCTCGCACGACCGCTACCTGATCGACCAATTGGCCACCCAGGTGTGGGAAATCCGCGAGAACAAGCTGACCATCTTCCAGGGCAAGTACCGCGAGTACGTCCTGCGGCGGACGGCTTCAGCCACCGCCCCCGATCGCAAGATCCTGCTGGCCCCCAAGCCGATGGTGCGCGACAACAGCAAAGAGACTCGCCGCCGCACCGAAGCCCTGGCCAAGCTCGAAGATCGCATCCGCGAGCAAGAGCACAACATCCAACGCCTGTCCAGCGAGATGCAAAAGGCCGGACAAAAACAGGCCTTCGAGCGCGTCCACATGCTCAGCAGCCAGGTTGCCCTGGCCCAGGCCCGCCTGGAAGAATACCTGGGCGAATGGGAAAAGCTGATCACCTAAAAACATAAGAGACCTGACAGGTTTTAAAAACCTGTCAGGTCTAGTCCCCCCTTAGTTCCCCCATTTCTTCGAAAATGGGGGGAGACCCGAAGGGAGGGCAGGAAAAACATCATGAAACTGCCACTCAAACAATACTGGGACTTACTCTCCCGTCATATCCGCCCGCAACGGGGCAGGTTTGCCCTGCTGACCGTACTGCTGTTGGGCAGCATCAGCTTGCAGGTCGTCAACCCGCAAGTCATGCGCAACTTCATCGACTCCGCCCTGGGCGGCGCAGCCGTTGGCGTGCTGCTGCCGGTGGCGCTGGCCTTCATCGGCATCGCCATCCTCCAGCAGGTCGTCTC
>CAZKZW010000084.1:898-2736 GCA_964557365.1 uncultured Pseudomonadales bacterium
GGTGGCGGTCGTTTACACCGGGCAGAACGTGGCCTGGACGGCTACCAACGCCCTACGCGAGGAATTGGCCGAGCACTGCCTGAGCCTGGACATGAGCTTTCACAACAACACCACCCCCGGCGAACTGATCGAGCGCATCGACGGCGACATCACTGAAATGTCCAACTTCTTTTCCCAATTCGCCGTCACGCTCATCGGCAATGTCCTGCTTCTGTTCGGCATTCTGGTGGCCCTGGCGCTGGAAAACTGGCAAACAGGCCTGGCTTTCACTCTTTTCGCCGTGGTCACGCTGCTGGTGCTCTACCGCATCCGCGACATTGCCGTGGCCCACCAAAAAGATCGCCGCCAGGCCGAAGCGGACCTGTTTGGCTTTGTGGAAGAACAATTGACCGGGGCCGAGGACATTCGCTCCAGCGGCGCGGTGAATTTCAGCCTGCGCGAACTGTTCCGCTTTCAGGGCAACATCCTGCGCCACAATCGCAAGGCTCAAAAAAAGCAGTGGATTGCGGGCAATATTATGGGGCTGCTGCTGACCCTGGGTTATATGATGGCCCTGGGTGGTGGGTACTGGCTTTTCACCGGCGGGATCATCACCATTGGCACGGTGTACCTGTTCGTGCATTACGTCAACATGCTCGAAGCGCCCATCTGGGCCCTGACCCACGAGGTGCAGAGCTTCCAGACCATCGGCGCCTGCGTGGAACGCCTGATCGAGCTGCGCGCGCGCCGGCCCAAAGTGAGCGACGGCACGCGCGAAACGCTGCCTGACGGCCCGCTGGGGTTGACCTTTGATGATGTGTCGTTCTCGTACAACGATCAGGACGTGGTGCTCAAAAACCTGTCCTTCAAGCTGGAGCCCGGCAAGGTGTTGGGGCTGTTGGGGCGCACGGGCAGTGGCAAAACCACTCTGGCTCGCCTGGTCTTCCGCCTCTACGACCCTACCGCCGGGCACATCTGGCTGGACGGCAGCGAAATGTGCGAGACAAAGCTGGAGACCTTGCGCAGCCGGGTAGCCATCGTCACCCAGGATGTGCAGCTCTTCCGCGCCAGCGTGCGCGACAATCTGACCTTCTTCGATCGTAGCATCCCCGACGGGCGCATTTTGGAAGTGGTGAACGAACTGGGGCTGGGCGAGTGGTATGCCTCACTGCCCAACGGGTTGGATTCCGAGTTGGAAACCGGCGGGCACAGCCTGTCGGCGGGCGAGGCCCAACTGCTGGCCTTCACCCGCGTCTTTTTGCGCGACCCGGCCCTCATCATTCTGGATGAGGCTTCCTCGCGCCTTGACCCGCTCACCGAGCAGCGTATCGAGCGCGCCATCGACCGGCTGCTGCAAGGCCGCACGGCCATTATCATCGCCCACCGCCTGCACACCGTCCACCGCGCCGACCATGTCATGATCCTGTCTGAGGGCCAGATGGAAGAATACGGCCCGCGCGAAGAACTGGCGGCCTCGCCCGACTCGCGCTTCTCTCAACTCCTGCAAACCGGCCTCGAGGAGGTCCTGGTATGAACGGTGAAATGCCTGACCCTGGGGCAACGACAAGCGTTGCCCCTACACCCACAAACGCGGGGAAAATACCCGCCCTACCCGCCTGGCGCGTCATCCTCGCCATGGTGCGCTTCCGCTTCTGGTACTGGACGGTGGACTTTTTCAGCGTGCTGCTCGTCCGCCTGATGTGGCAAATTGTGCCCGGCCTGCTGCTGCGCGAATTCTTCAACCTGCTCACCGGCGACGCCGCGGTGACGTTTGGCATCTGGGCCATCCTGGCCTTCACCTTCGCCACGCTGCTCGGGCGCATCCTGGCTGAATACGGCTTCCTCTACGCCGATGTGCC
>CAZKZW010000085.1:0-1422 GCA_964557365.1 uncultured Pseudomonadales bacterium
TATGCAAATGAGTGGGGGATAAAGACTACGTGTTTGCGCTTTTTCACCGTGTATGGCCCCAGCAACCGGCCTGATCTGGCGTGTTATAAATTTATGCGCCGTATAGATAGCAATCAACCAATCGAACAATACGGCGACGGTACTACGGGACGAGATTATACGTATGTTGACGACACAGTTGACGGTATTTTGAAAGCCATTGAGAGTGATTGGGAATATGAAATTATCAATTTAGGTAATTCTCATCCTATTCTCCTAAAAGACATGATTGCAACGATTGCGCAAACCGTGGAAAAATCACCCACCATCACACCTCTTCCGCTCCAGCCTGGTGATGTTGGTCTGACATACGCGGATATTTCCAAAGCAAATAGCTTGTTGCAGTGGCACCCACAAACCCCCTTTGCCGAAGGTATAAAAAAACTATGGAAATGGTACAAAGAAAATCATGACTGAAAATATTCAAATCAGACGGATAATACTCGCAGTGTTTTTTACCTCACTTGTCTGGGCTGCGCTGATTCCTTTGTGGCACTTTCCCGATGAACAAGCCCATTTTGCTCAAGTCCAAGATTATGCAGAGCTCAAAACAGTTCCCACTGGCAAAGATACTTCTTGGGAAATCGTTGAATCAACGCGAATTTTGGGTACACTCCGAGATGAACAAGGCCACAATCTGTATACCCCTATGCCCGGGTATCAATTACCCTTAAGTGATACTCGATACGGGTTTGCAGAAATGTATCTTAAGGATCTCGATCCCATTAGCCGGATCACCATGGTTAAACAGGAAGCGCCTCATTACCCACCTCTGTATTATGTGCTTGGGGCGTTTGCTTATCAGCAATATATAGAAGGGGATATATTCTCACGGGTATTTCTAGTCCGGTTAGTGTCAGTGTTGTTGATGACATGTATGAGTTTGGCAGGTTACTTAGTAGCCAAAGAATTATTCCCATCAAATCCTGTCCTGCGGCTAGCTACCACGATGATGATAAGTTTTCATCCCATGCTTATGTTTGTTGGTAGTGGTATCAACAACGATGTTTTAATGAATGTAATTGGAACAGTATTAATCGCCAAATCGCTTGCGGTCATAAATCGTCCTTTTTCAAAAATTGATATAGCCGCTATCACTAGTCTTATTATTGCCGCTATTCTCACTAAACAACTGTTGTATCTCTTACTCCCTTCGGTTGGTATTGCTTTAGCCCTATCTTGGTATCGCTATTATCGAAACCTAAAAATGATTGGTATATTTGCCGGCATTGTTGCGCTAGTTTGTGCGGGGTACTGGTGGCTATCCACCTTTAATCAAGGTTTTTGGTTGCCCTATTGGCCATCAGTCCATGGATCGGTGATACAATGTATCTCGGCATTAGGGTTTGTTGTCACAAAACTGTATAAAGAAACTTTCGCTTG
>CAZKZW010000085.1:1432-2607 GCA_964557365.1 uncultured Pseudomonadales bacterium
ACTGGGGTGTCTATAAATGGCTTGGCTTGGTTTTACCCTTGTGGCTCCTTCGGGTCATCAAATTGACGATCGTTACAGCGGTGGTGGGGGGAATGATATATATCTGGCGTAATCGTCACCATCTCTTCCAATGGAAATATGTTCCCTGGTATTGGGTGATGGGTACCAACCTTATATATATTGGAGCGTTGGTTGGTTGGGAGACGTCAGTGTTGGTTCAGCTGGGCTTTGGTCATGGCATCCAGGGGAGATACTTTTTCCCGCTGATCAGTACCCAGATGGCGCTCTTAGTACTGGGCTGGTGGCAAATGGGTGGAAAATGGCTACAGGGCTGGTTTGCTCGGATAATCGCCGTGATTGTGGTTTCTCTCAACTTGTTTAGTCTTTGGTATGTGCTTGGAGCGTATTATGATCGGTTCCCCCTATCGCGGCTAGTAATGGAAATATCTCAATACAAACCAGAATTCCTCAAATGGCCAAACTTCCTGTTTGTGGTAGCGTTTTGTTTCCTGAGTCTTGCTGTTATGCTGTATTCAATCATGCGTCCAGCTCCACATACTGACACAAAAACATGCTAAACCGGATTACATATCTTGATTATCTCCGTGTGCTCTCAATTAGTGGCATTATTGCCATTCATGTCATTGATCCCTTCACGGCCTACACGCACACAATTGCTCTAACTCATCCCTTCATTCAAATTATGTTTGCCAGTCTATTTCGTTTTGCGGTGCCAATGTACGTCATGATTAGTGGAGCATTATTGCTGAGTCGACCCATATCCTCATTCAAAGAATTTGCCCAAAAGCGTTTTTTTCGGCTTGGTATACCTCTGATTGTGTGGAGTTTAATATTTGGAGTCTGGCAGTATTTTTCCCAACCGTCGTTTTCTTGGTATGACTATGCATTTCGGATTGTGTTTTTTGGTCAACCCTTTTATCTGTTGTTTGTGCTCGTTGGTCTCTATCTCATCACACCATTTCTTCAATCATGGTTGACCCATCTATCCGCCAAACAATTATTTTGGCTTGTCTGCTATATCATGCTGACAACCGCTGCTGCTAACACACTGGAAAATTGGTTGTTAGCCGGATCAAACATTTTGCCCCATTTCTCGTTCACCTATTACATTTATTACATCGGTTACTATGTGGCTGGGTACTGGCTTCATCAAC
>CAZKZW010000086.1:0-2550 GCA_964557365.1 uncultured Pseudomonadales bacterium
GAAGCTGCTGGAAGATGACCGCATCGTCGTAGCGGACAACTATTTCAACAAAACCCGGGCCAATATCCAACGGGGAAGCAAGGTCGCCGTGCTGTTTCTGACCAAGGAAGGAAAATCCTATCAGGCCAAGGGCTCCATTGAATACCTCACTGCCGGTTCGATCTATGAGGATATGCGAAACTGGGCGGACCCGAAGCATCCCCGGATTGCCGCCGCGGTCTTGAGCGTCGAGGAACTCTACTCAGGAGCGGAAAGACTGATATGATGGATGGAAAGAGGGAGAAACGATGAGGCGGTCTCTGACCCGCCGGCCATTGCTTGATGGTGATCCTTACAGCCCTGGTCTGTCCGTGGCGGAGGTCAAAGAGCGCTACGGGCTGTCCACCGTGAGCAAGCTGGCCAGCAATGAAAATCCCCTGGGGGTTTCGCCAAAGGTCCTCCAGACGATGGAAAAACAGCTCACGGAAGTGCATCGCTACCCCCAAGCGGGCAGCCCCCGGCTTCGCAAGGCCTTGGCCGCCTATCACGGGGTTCCGGAAAACCGGATCGTGGCGGGAAACGGCTCCGATGAGATCATCGACCTGCTCATCCGGGTAGCGGTGGCGCCGGGCCGGGATCATGTCCTGGCTTTTCGGCCCTGCTTCGACATTTACCGGCTCCAGGCCAAGCTCTGCGGTGTGGATTTCCGCCAGGTTCCCCTGCGGGATGATTTCACCTTTCCCATGGACGCCCTTTGGGACGCCGTGCAAGACGACACGGCCATGGTGTTCTTGACCATCCCCGACAACCCTTCCGGTTTTGCGCCGGCCAAGGAAGAAGTACTCGATCTGCATCGTCGCCTCCCCGAGGATTGTCTGCTGGTCGTGGACGAGGCCTATATGGATTTCGCCGTGCCCCGGGAACGCTATTCCCTCCTGTCGCTGGCGGGCAGTGTTCCCAATCTGGTGGTCCTGCGCACCTTTTCAAAGCTCTACGGACTGGCCGGGTTGCGTCTGGGATATGGCGTCATGCCGGAGGCCCTGGCCGATATCCTGCTGCGGGTCAAGCTTCCCTTCAGCGTGAATGTCCTGGCCGAGGCGGCGGGGATCGCGGCACTGGCCGATGAGGCCTTCCGCGACGCAACCGTCGACACGGTGGTCCGGGGGCGGGCGATGCTGACCCGTGCCTTGGACGAGATGGGGTTACTCGTGTATCCCTCGCAGGCCAATTTTATCATGGTCAAGCCTTCGAGGCCTGCTTCTCAACTTTTTGAAAGGCTTCTTATGCTGGGGATTATCGTCAGGCCGTTGTCGAGTTACGGCTTGCCGGATTACCTCCGCATCAGTGTTGGGAATGCGCAAGAGAACGAGGCGTTGGTCGCGGCTCTCCAGGAGATTTTACGATGAGGAGGCCCCAGATTGAGCAATTCCCCATGTTGCAATACTGCAATGGATGACCGAATAATCTTACCAGGTGCACGATCCTGTTTCCGAAACTTTTTTGTGATCGGTTCAACGAGGATGAAAGGAGATGGCAAATGAGTGATGAAACGCTAAAGGTGATTCCCGGGTTTGAAGATCCCTATTTCGGACGGATGAACGATCCAACCGCTTCAGCAACCATTACCGGGCCTTGCGGCGACACCATGGAAATGTATCTTCTGATCAGGGACGAGAAGATTCAAGAGGTCAAATACCACACGATTGGATGCGGCAATACGCGCTCCTGCGGGCATGCCGTCGCCCGCCGAGCGGAGGGTCGGAGCGTCACCGACGCGCTTTCGATCAGCGCCGGCGAGCTGATCCGCTCCGGCGAATGTCAGCCTGAGGAGGGTCGCCACTGCGCCATCTTGGCCGTCAGCACGCTGTATCGCGCCATTGCGGATTATCTGCTTGCCTCGTAAGGGATCGATCTGACGGGTCCGTTTACCTGCCGTTTAGAAGGACGAATATGACACAAGAAGACAAAGCACGCTCCGAGTGCCTAAATCGTCACTAGCGGCGGCGTCGGGATCGCCGTTGACGTAAGTCAATGACAAGACAGAAGCTCGCTAGTATAATCAACTGTAAATGTTAACCTCGTTTATCAGCAGAGGGAGTGGAAGGGCATGTATAAACCTTTTTGGCGAGGAGTAAGAGATGCTGAGCAATCTATTGATTCTCTTGATTGCGGTAGCTCCCTGGATCGTCATCGGGCGCCTCCTCTCCCGTCTAGGGGTCTCTCCCCCTGTCATGAATTTTCCATGAGCGCGGACGGCCTGCTCGTTCGAAGATCTTTCGAAGAAATTAAGACCTTTAAACCATGGACTCCATCATGAGAAAATAAATAGGGGTTGTTTGTGTTTGCCTTGGCAGGCAGAAGGGATCGAGAGCAAGCAAGGCGGGAAAAAGGAGGACGCGGTCATGGGATTGATTCGGGCGCAAGGGGTTGGGAAGCAGTATCAGGTGGGCGAGTTGGCAGTCCAGGCCCTGAAGGATGTCAGTTTCGAGATCGAACCGGCCTCATTCGTCTCCTTCGTCGGACCTTCGGGGAGCGGCAAAACGACGCTCCTGAACCTGATCGGCTGCCTGG
>CAZKZW010000087.1:0-2533 GCA_964557365.1 uncultured Pseudomonadales bacterium
TTTTGCCGGTATGAAGGGAATAGGTAAAAAAAGTGCTCAACGAATTATTATTGATTTGAAGAATAAAATTGGGAGTTTGAAGGAGCTTGATTTGTCGGAAGAAGACGAGGATGATGCGGTGTTTATGGCACTTAAGCAGTTTGGGTTTAAGCCTGGCGAGGTTCAGGCGACATTGAAACAGCTGGATCGAACAACCAGTGAGCAGGCTCAGATTAAGGCAGGACTAAAGCTATTGGGCCCTCCTTCGCCAAGGCTACGGAAGGGTGAAAATGGCTGATGTAATGCAAGATTTTCGGGTGATGGACGCGCAGGCGGATGTGGTGGAGGAAAAACTCTATCAATCACTGAGGGCCACGGAGTGGGGTGAGTTTTGTGGACAAGATAAGGCAAAAAAAGCGTTGCAGCTCGCTATTCGTGCGGCAAAACAACGTAGCGAAGTGCTGGATCATATTCTCCTGTATGGACCTCCAGGTTTGGGCAAAACCACTCTGGCTCACATTATTGCCAAAGAAATGGGAGTCAATATTCGAGTTACCTCTGGTCCCGCACTGGAACGAGCGGGGGATATAGCAGCGATTTTGACCGGTTTGGAAGAGGGGGATGTATTGTTCGTAGATGAAATTCATCGCCTGAATCGCTTGGTGGAGGAAACGGTGTATCCAGCGATGGAAGATTTTGCCTTGGATGTGGTGTTGGGGAAAGGTCCCGGAGCTCGGTCAATTCGATTAGATTTACCTCGATTCACTTTGGTGGGAGCAACGACTCAGGCTGGAAA
Organism: uncultured Pseudomonadales bacterium; assembly: GCA_964557365.1. Lineage (GTDB taxonomy): Bacteria > Patescibacteriota > Microgenomatia > UBA1400 > RBG-16-45-19 > CAZKMY01. The sequence continues at coordinate 776 of CAZKZW010000087.1, forward strand.
ATTGTCGGGGCCACTTCGAGACCGATTTGGACTAACTCAGCATCTGGATTTTTATACTCCAGAAGATTTGGCCAGCATTGTCAAACAAGCAGCAACGAAATTGCAGATTACGATTGATGCAGACGCAGCTTTGCTTTTGGGGCAACGGTCGCGGCGAACCGCGCGGGTGGCGTTGAAATTGTTGAAGCGGGTACGGGATTATGCCCAAATTGAAGGAGAAGGATCAATTTCAGTCAAGGAAGTGGCCAAGGCATTGGATATTTTGGGGGTGGATGATATGGGGTTGGACGGGGCAGATCGGAAATTGTTGCTGGCAATCATTGAAAAATTTCAAGGTGGACCGGTAGGACTGAGTACTTTGGCGGCGGTAACAGCAGAGGATGTAGGGACAATTGAGGATGTGTATGAACCATTTTTGATGCAGATGGGACTGATGGCGAGGACTAATCGAGGACGCGTGGCAACACCAAAAACCTATGCGTATTTTGGGTTAACATGTGGGTGATCCAGGACTCGAACCTGAGACCTCTATCTTATCAGGATAGCGCTCTAACCATCTGAGCTAATCACCCATACGAACTAGTGGATTTTATCACATGATTCAGAGAATGAATAAGTGGTAAAATACCTCCTGATGAAAACTATTGCACTTCCTACTTGGTTACAAAACATTTTGGATGACTCTGGCGTAGAACAGGGTCGGTATACGTTTGGCGACGAAAATGCCATAAAAGGGTTGCCAAAAGGATTGATTGCTATAGCTGAAGACGGTGAAGGTGGCGGCTTGGCAGTGTCAGACCCCGTTGATGGAGCAGTTTACCGATTTCAAGATGGTGAAGTGGATGCATATGCATGTGATGAAAAAGAGTTTCGATTAGCTGTGCGCCGAGATGAGGCCTGGGAAGCGCTGTCTGAAAATATGCCCGCAATTGAACCGTTTTGGCTGGGGATAGTCCTCAAGACAAAATCTGATGATGGTCAATGGCTCACACTGGGATTTAAAAGTGCTACGCGTCAGTCGGCTATGGTAGTGCGGGGACGAGTACAACAGAGCGATTTGCTGACAGATGCGTTGGATCGTGAACTAAGTGAAGCGATGGAAATCATGGATTATGATGTGATGGATGTGTATGACGAGGGTGGAACAGCTGATTCTCCTGAGGATGGTGGCGGAGAAGAACCGTTGTTTACAGTAGAAGTAAGGGTGGAATGGTTTGAGCCAACTGAGAAAATTCAGGACAAATCTATGGGATGGATTGGGGCAGAGAAGAAGATTTTAAATTAGTTGGATCATTTATGAATGATGAACGGGTAGTGTTGGTTGATAGCGAAGATCGAGAAATTGGGACGGCATTAAAATCTGAAGTTCATACTGATAAAACTCCTTTACATCGTGCATTTTCTGTATTTATCTTTGATAAAGATGGGAACATTTTGGTAACCCAGCGTGCATTATCCAAAAAAACCTGGCCAGGGATCTGGTCGAACAGCTGTTGTGGCCATCCGGCTCCTCAAGAAACCTATGAGGCAGCTATCGCGAGAAGGGTAGAGCAGGAGTTGGGGTGTAGGGTGCGGGGTATAGAGAAAGTAAGTGATTATCGATATCAATTCACTAAAGATGGCGTCATGGAGAATGAGGTTTGCCCTATATATAGAGGAGTGGTGGAAGGAGAGATTAAGCCTGATCCTACCGAAGTAGCTGATTGGAAATGGATGGAGTGGGAAGAATTTTTGGAAACAATCAAAGCTGATGATCAG
>CAZKZW010000088.1:0-2496 GCA_964557365.1 uncultured Pseudomonadales bacterium
ATGGCCTGAATGTCTTCTTCTTTCATGGCTATTTCCATAAGGCGATTTGCATGCGCACGCGCGCGCGTTTATAAAGCACCGGGACACCCGCTCGACGCAACGCCCGGATACCTTTATCCAGATTCTCCAGAATGTCGTCAGACGTTGCCATTCTACTCATTGCTCCTCCTTTGCTTGTGATAATTGAAAAACAAGGTCTTTTAGTTCCCTATAACGCTTTCGCAGATCGCCAACCGTGATCGGCGGCACAACGGATTGGATGTCAGTAACGCCGGCTTTTTTCGCCTCACACACCAGTTCCTCCCAGGCTCTCAGAGCTTGCTCGTTTGCAATTTCGTTTACACCCTGTTTTTCGGGAGCCGCGGAATCTTTCACCGTAGGGGTTTCCTGTTGCATCGAGTGTGCAGCATTCTGCACACTTTTCCCGCCGCTTTTTGCAGCCGACCGCGGCTTGCCGGGAACGTTGACAGGGTATCCTGCCCCACCGGGCAAGGCCCACGCCGGCAAGATTGGTGCAGGAGAAGTGACCTTCTGTTCAGTTGGGTCATACTTTACCCACCGACCCGTCAGGTATTGAAGATACTGGCCTAATCCAAACTGCTGGCAAGCGCGAATGAATGCCTTGTCTGCATCAAAACTTTTGTTCAGCCCATCTTCTTCGTTAGGTCTGGCAATTCCCTTGTGGATCACACCATCGATCTGGAGGAGGCAGCGCACGGCTTCTGAGTCAAGCGTCTCTATCTTTTTCCCCCAACTATTTGGGAAGAGGCTGTCCAGGCGCGTCTTGTAATGGGGAGCGGCAACGAACGGGACCACAAAAGCCCGTGCTCCGTCCACCTGCGCAATAATCCACTTCACCAGTCCTCCAGGAAATGGGTCCCGCAGCTTGTTGAACTTATGTTCCATTATTGTTGACCGCGCTTTTCGCACGAAATGGTGCATTCTTTCGCATGGATTCTCCTTTGTGCTTTTACCGAATCTTTGCCTCCCCCTCGCTGCGGCGATCACTCACCGGCAGCTTTCACAAAGGAGGTCATTGTCCGGAGCGGGATCAGCCCCGATCCAAGCCGCCGGCCTGTATCGAAGCTGATTCGTCCGAAGGGTGGGGGCCAGAATGAGGATAGCGACTTCGGTACTCCACCTGGGTCAGGGTCAGCAGGATAGTGTTCGTACGCGAGCGCAGCGTATCACTGGCAAGCGCGTCCGATATCTCCTTGTACGGAGTCCGGATCACGAAATTCAATCTGGCAATCGGTTTAGTAAGACTTCTCATCGAATCGATACCCCGTTCTTATGACAAAATTATATCAGATAGTCGATTAAAGTCAATATTAAAATTGCGAAATTCATTTATGAATTGATTTAAAACTCGCTATTGAATTAATATCCACATTCTGATAAAATAAGAAAGGAACAGAGGGTTGAAGGTTTCGCGGGAGGCTTTCTCCTAAAATATCTTTTCCCCCAGGAGATGTTAAAAATGAGCAAGCTAGCTGATTGGTTGGGCCAAAAGTATTTACAATGGCAGTTGTCCGTCGGTCAACGTAGAACCGTCCTTGAGTTCGCGGAATACCTGGAAGTGCCACAACCATCCTTGTCGGAATGGATGTCCGATAAATATATCCCCAGAGGCCGGACGATTGCCAAACTCGCCGAAAAATTAGGCTATGAAATTTATGACGTTTTAGATATGCCCCGTCCCCTCCCGGCAGAGATCAGCCCAATGGTGGCGAAACTGGTGCGGTCTGCGGACAAGCTCCCCGAAGGAGTCCAAAACCGTGTTCTCGCCGCGATTGATGAAATAGCCCCCCTCATCACTGAACACAATATCACCAACAACGAAGAGATTATGTGGATCCTCACAGACACTCTCCGCAATCACCTGGACCCCTCCGCGAAACCGGAACGCCTGGCTTCCATGCTCGCCGGACATCCCAGAATCGCGTACCCCATCGGCATCGGCTTTTCCTTTGAACACACCCGAGAAAACATTCGGCGCTTCAAACAAACCGGCATGGAGGCCGCCGTCAAGATTGACACACTTGGACTGGATGAGGACAGTGAAGAAGGGCAAAAGGCCATTCTTCAGGTGTTCCTCGACGCCGGCTTTTCCCTTCTGAATACGACCGGCATGAATTTTAGTAGAGATGAGTAGAGTGCCCAACAATGCATTTCTAGAGACTTCCGGGATGCCGCGTAATTTACGATGATTGAATCACGTGGCACCCCACGATCTCTTTTTCATTTGCCGGTCGGGGAGCGCTGCTACTCAAGAACGCCCTCCCTTACTACTTTCTGAGCTGCGCACAGGCAAGCGCGTTTAGCCACAGCCAGTAAGCCTGAAGAACACGTCTTAGATTTGACAATAGGTCTGGTTTTCGGATTTGAAACTGAATAGCGGAGTTATTCCGCGGGCAAGCGCCATCACATGGAGAAACATTGACCGTCATTTATGGCGGCGACAATAAACAAGGCGAAGCCATCTGGCTTATATAT
>CAZKZW010000089.1:0-2460 GCA_964557365.1 uncultured Pseudomonadales bacterium
CCAGGGGCACAAATATGATCTATATCGCCGGTTCGCGAAAATATCTATCCCAAATATGTCAGTTAATTTCTGATCTTCAAAACGCTGGCATTGCTGTAGTGTCGACCATAACAAGTAATTCTCTCAGTGAAGAAGAAGCCCTTAATTTGTCATTTGAAATGATTCAATCAGCCGACTTGGTATACGTTTATGCTGGCAATGGGTATGTAGGTAAAACGGTTTCACTTGAAATGGGCTACGCTCACGCGCTAGGTAAACGGATTGTAAGTTCAGAAATAATCCAAGATGAATCGATCCAATCAATAGTAAATGAAGTCAGGAAACCTAAAGATCTCTGTGCCTAACTATCTTCGGGTTGACTTCGGTAATTGTAGAATTTAGAGTAAGGATATGATTGACACTCTAAGTGTATTTGAACAGTTTAATGTTCGCCGACACTATGACGAGTCTAGTAGTAAATGGTATTTTTCTGTAGTCGATATTATCCAAGCATTGCTTCAACAAGAAGATTTTCAAACTGCGCGTAAATACTGGAACAAACTTAAAGAACGGCTTACAAAAGAAGGTAATCAGTCGGTGACAAAATGTCACCAACTGAAATTAATTGCTGCAGATGGGAAAAAATACACCACAGACGTTGCAAGCGTTGAAACTCTGCTGCGTTTAATTCAATCGATTCCGTCTCCAAAAGCAGAGCCAATTAAATTGTGGTTAGCAAAGGTGGGTTATCAACGAATTGAAGAAATCAGTGATCCAGAAAAAGCTGTTAATCGAGCGCGTGGTCATTGGCAAAAACTTGGGCGAAGTGAAAAATGGATACAACAGCGGATGATGGGGCAGGAAACAAGAAATAAGCTAACCGACTATTGGAAAAATCACGAAATTACCAAAGAGCAGGAATTTGCAATTTTGACAAATCTTATTCATCAAGAGTGGTCAGAGTTAAGTGTGAAAGATCACAAAGAACTAAAAGGCATAAAGCATCAAAACCTTCGAGATCACATGACGGAGGCAGAACTCATTTTTACTGCGCTCGCCGAAATGTCAACGCGAACCATTGCTGAATCTGTCAAAGCTACCGGAATGGTTGAAAACGCAGAAGCGGGACATAAAGGAGGGCAAATAGCTAGACAGGCCAGAAAGAAATTAGAGGCTGAATCGGGACAAGACGTTGTAAGTAAGAATAATTACCTGCCGAATCGGAAACAAAAAAAGATGAGTAGTCAGGTATAATCAACACGCATTATTTTTTTTGGAGACGTGGCATCGGCCCACGGCCGATCAGCCTCGGGCTGACAGTGAAAGATTCTATAATAAGATCGTATGTATTATGTCTACATCTTAAGAAGCACAATTACAGGGAAAATATACAAGGGTTTTACCAAGGACCTGAAGCGCCGATTTGAAGAACACAACCGAGGAGATGCAACGAGTACTAAATCAGGAAAGCCATGGATTTTAGTGTATTACGAGGCATTTAATAATAAAACAGATGCAAGAAGAGAGGAGTTGTTTTTAAAGACTGGAAAAGGAAAAGAACGAGTCCAGTATTTGTTATCAACAACATTAACAGATTGAAAAAACTTGGAGACGTGGCACAGTGGGCAACTGCGACGGTTCGCTAAACCGTATCCCGTAAGGGATTCGAGGGTTCAAATCCCTCCGTCTCCGCCTTCGGTCGCCATAGCGACCTACGGCGGACGTAGTCCGCTTAATTAGTCGCGAAGGAGACCTTCGCCCTCTTTGCGTTGAACTACTTCAGTCTCAGGCAGTACACTTAACTTGTGTATTACGTATATCTTCTTCTTTGTTCTGATAATCATCCCTATATCGGTTGTACCGACGATCTCAAAGCCAGAGTCGAGCGTCACCAAAAAGGTTATGTCCCAGCCACCAAACCTCGTCTTCCTATCGAACTCATTTCCTATTTTGCGTTCAAAAATAAATATAGTGCATTTAACTTTGAAAAATATCTTAAATCAGGATCGGGAAGATCGTTCTTAAATAAACACATTTTTTCAAAATGAAAAGTTCCAAGATTATCTTTTAGTATTCCATAGCTTGAGCGAAGGATACCCAAGTCTCCACAAAATGCCTTCTTAAACGAGTTCTAATATATCTACTTTTATGGGTACACTATACTGATTTATATGAACATCCATATTAGACAATCAACCCCTGATGATGTGTATGGTATACGAGAAGTCCAACGAATAACCTGGCTGGCTACCTATCCAAATGAAGAAGCAGGGATCACAACGCAAGATATTGAAGACCAGTTTAAAATCGACACAACTCCTGAGGGACAACAGAAAATGGAGGAAAGAAAAAAGAGATATGAAAATCCAAATCTCCTCACAATGGTCGCTTTAGATGGGAACAACATCATTGGGTTTTGCGTAGCAGAAAAAGGGAACGACAATGGAAGAATTCATGCGATTTATGTGCATCCAGAGTATC
>CAZKZW010000090.1:0-2427 GCA_964557365.1 uncultured Pseudomonadales bacterium
CTGATACAGCGATGTAGGTCTCGGGTAATCCCCTCTTTCACTACCACTTCAGGATATGTGGGATAAAAATAATCCCATTTCTGTTCTGGTTTGTAACCCCATCGATATCGCTTATCTTCATCTTCTACTTGAAGCATAAATTGAACAACATCAGCATTTGACGAAAGACGATGAATTTCTCTTAACATTATTAACAAAGCATTCGGCAAATACTCGTCGTCACTGTCAAGAAAACTTAACCATTCACCAGTTGCTTGTTTTATACCCTTATTGCGAGCAACCGAAACACCTTGATTTTTTTGTAGAAAAACTGGTTTAATTCTTTTGTCTACCTTGGCAATTTGACGAAGATAATTTCTAGTTCCATCAATTGAAGCGTCATCAATAATAATATGTTCCCAGTTTTTAAACGGTTGCGATTCGACACTCTTTATACAGCGTTTAAGTTGATTTAAACGATTATATGTTGGGGTGATGATTGATAATTTCATATATATTGATTTATGAATTTCTCAACACTATTCACGAAACTATACTCTTTTGCTTTATCAATATTTTCATTGATGAGTTTTGCTTTTTGTTCTTTTGATGTGTTTACTAGTTGTGTCAGTTTGTTGGAGAATTGCAGAGCATTTTCTTTTTTCACAACGAATTGTTGGTTGGTTTGGCCGAGGAGTTCACGAACGTTGCCAACATCCGTAGTGATGATGGGTAAGCCATAATTCATGGCTTCTAATATGACTCTAGGGAAGCCTTCGGAGCGAGATGGCATGATGAAAATATCACAGGAAGCAAAATAACGGCAAACTTCTGACAAAGGTAGGTTTCCGTATAACGTTGTGTTGGGGAGGTTTTGCCGTGTGAGCCATTCAAAGTCTGGACCGTCGCCAATGATGTGAAAATGAGCATTAGGAATAGTTTTTATTGTTTCACGAATAATGGTTGGTAGTTCACGACTACCCTTTCGGGGAGAAAGGTGATGAACAAAGAGAATGTGAATCTGGTCTTTAGGTAAATTTATTTTTTTGACTGGGATGTATTCAGACCAATTGGGGACTACTCGGAAGGGTTTAGGGTTTAGGGTATAGGGTTGAGTCAAATTGAAGATTTTTATGTATTGATTGGCGATGGACTGGGAGCCCGTAACGAGCACATCACACCAATGCAATGCAATGTCTAAGAGTGTATTTTTAGGTTTTTGGTCATACCATTCACAATCCCAATAATAGATGGTAAGAGGCATGAATAATTTTATTACTCGACACAAGATAACCGACCAATATGAGTAATGAATGTATACGTTTTTATATCCCTTGGAAATATAACTTAGAATCGTGAAAATACGAAGTAAAGGATGGCTTTGTGTTTCATATATATATTGGGTATCTAATGATTTGGATGCTTCTTTGAAAATACGATGCCAATACGGATAATGTGATGCATCATTGGTTGATGGTGGAGTGGGAAAAATGATAAGTATTTTTAGTTTCAGCATATTTTCTCTTCCGATAATTTTATACTTCAATCCGCTCTTATTACTACCTCCACAATCTCGACTAGAGTATAATAGCAGAGTGAATAATATTCCAAATTCTCTCTCGAAATTCTTCTGGGACACTCGATTTGCTGATATTAATCCAGATAAGAATCAGGATTATATTATTGCGCGGCTTTTGCGGCTTGGCGACGAAGAGGCATGGAAATGGCTCACAGAAACATATTCTTCTGACAAAATAGAACATGTGATAAAGAACAGCAGAGAGCTTTCTTTGAAAGATACTTCTTTTTTTGGCTTAATCTATAAGATTGATCCTATGGAGATCAGATGTACCAATCAGGCATAGATCCTCATTCACTTCAGACACTCAAAAAAATCTCAAATACACCGTTGGTAAATAATTATTATTTAGCAGGTGGAACAGCATGTGCTTTACACCTTAATCACCGCCTCTCCTTTGATCTTGATTTTTTTTCACCGACACCGCTTGAGCCAGAAATTATTAGAAATACTTTATCACCATTGGGAAAACTTGAAATATTTCAAAATGATCAAGGAACATTTAATGGCCAACTAGACGATACAAAGGTGAGTTTCTTTATTTATCCCTATTCACTTCTTGATAAGCCGGAAAAATTTGAGAATACTTCGATTTGTTCATTGCGAGATCTTGCCTGCATGAAGTTGGAATCTATTTCTTCTCGGGGCATAAAACGGGATTTCGTTGACCTATACACTATTGCCCAAAAGTACCCTCTCAGCGAGATGTTCTCATGGTTTAAACAAAAATATCAAAATCAAAATATATCCATCACCCATGTCTTAAAGAGTTTGGTATATTTCAACGATGCAGAAGATAACCCAGACCCAATGATGACTGCACCATACAACTGGGATACTATCAAAAAATACTTTAAGGATATAGTTCC
>CAZKZW010000091.1:0-2074 GCA_964557365.1 uncultured Pseudomonadales bacterium
ACTTCTGGTTGAACAAATGGCTCGGGTGATTCATAATACGGAGTCCGAAAATAGCATAAAAATCTAGTATCCTAAGAATAAATAAGGAGAAAACTATGAATCACACCAAAATCGTCGCTACCATTGGTCCAGCCAGTGAATCAGAAGAAAAAATTGAAGAACTTATCCTTGCGGGCGTCAACGTCTTCCGCTTCAACATGAAGCATGGCAACGTTGAATGGCACAGTGAAAAAGTCGTTCGAGTTGAAAAAGTTTGCAAAAAATTAGGTAAACGAGTTGCCGCTTTGATTGATCTTCAAGGTCCAGAAGTTCGGGTTGATGGTCTTCCTGAGTCGCCTTTCCTTCTCAATGCTGGCGACACCTTTTGGTTTGTTGGTCCCAACTCCGACAAAAAAGGCGTCATTCTTGATCATCCCCAAGTGTTCCCTTCCTTAAAAGAGGGTAGCACCATCTATGCGGATGATGGATTTTTGGAATTTAAAATTATTGAAACTTCCAAAGAGGGAGTAAAAGTTGAAGTGGTTGAGGGTGGCGAATTAAAAAATCGTAAAACCGTCAACTTCCCCGGCATTTCACTCGATTTCCCTTGCTTGGTAGAAAAAGATATCGAGCTTCTTTCCTTGGCTGCTCGTCACACCATCGACTACGTCGCCCTCTCATTCGTGAGAAATGCCGATGACATTAAAGTCCTTCGCGAACAAATGGATCGGATGAAAATCAATTGTGCCATTATCGCCAAAATTGAACATCCTGACGCAGTTCAAAACTTTGAAGAAATTTTGGCAGAAGCTGATGGTGTTATGGTCGCTCGTGGTGATCTGGGTATTGAATACCCCATTGAAGAAGTCCCTGCACTTCAAAAAATGATCGTTAATCGCTGCATTGAAGAAGGTAAACCAGTCATCGTGGCCACTCAAATGCTTGAATCCATGCACACCAACCCTCGACCCACTCGCGCTGAAGTATCTGATGTAGCCAATGCAGTGTATGATCGAGCCGACGCTACTATGTTGTCTGGCGAATCAGCTGCAGGAAAATATCCTGTCCGGGCCGTCAAAATGATGGCTGCAGTTCATGAGAAAACAGAACCATCCGCGGATCAGTTATGTGGTTGTCCCGTAGATATTGAACCCTGCAATCAAACTGACGCCTTAGTCGCTGCAGCGTATGACTTATCACTTACCTACGATTCAGATTCAAACATTAAGGCATTTGTAGTCCTCACTGAATCAGGTTATTCCGCTCAACGGTTATCCCGACTTCGTCCCAATTTACCTATCTTTGCACTGTCAAACGAAATCCCCACATTGGATCGCCTCGAACTTGTTTGGGGTGTTCAACCTGTTAAATATGAATATGCCAAAGATGAAGAAACCAACACTCGCGCCGTGTTGAAATTCATGGAAGAACAACAATATCTCCATGCAGGTGAAAAAGCCATTGTTGTCTATGGTGAACGTTGGGGTAAATCTGGCGAAACCAGTGTGGTTCGCATCCAAGAGGTTTAACGTTCTTGTAGGGGAGAGGCGCGACTCGCCCATACCTATATAATATATAGGTGAACAAAAAAAATAGGTATATTTTTGCAGGCCTGGTAATCATAATGATTGCCGGCCTGTTTTGGTTTCAGCGGCCAAAACAGATTGGTAATACTCCCACACCGACTCCAATTTCGAATAAAAATACCCTTCATCTTCGCGCAGTTGGTGATGTCATGTTGGGTCGTCATGTTGCTGTGGAAACACAAAAACGACAAAATTATCAATGGCCGTTCGCAGGAACTACTCCATTCTTGCCTCCCGCTGACATGCTCATTGGCAATCTGGAAACGCCCATTATCAGCAATTGCCCACTCACATCCACAGGCATGACCTTTTGTGCTCCCACTCAAGCAGTTGATGGCCTAACCTATGCGGGGTTTTCTGTCCTCAGTTTGGCCAACAATCACACCACCAACTATGGCCATGATGGTTTAATAGCCACCAAACAAACCCTAATCAACAACAAAATAACCGGCATCGGTGATTACGAAACGGCCATCATTACCACGGACAACGTTAAAGTTGGTTTTCTT
>CAZKZW010000091.1:2084-2401 GCA_964557365.1 uncultured Pseudomonadales bacterium
CAATGATACATTTATCCCAATAAATGCCAGTAGAGCAGGAGAAATTATTTCCGATCTCAAGCAACAAGCAGATGTTGTTGTGGTTATGCCGCATTGGGGGAATGAATATGAATTCTCTCCGTCTGCCCGGCAACAGAAACTGGCAAAAGACATGACTGATGCAGGAGCGACGATCATTTTAGGAGCTCATCCACATGTGCTCCAACCAATAACAGTACAGGGAAATAGTTTGATTGCGTATTCATTGGGAAATTTCATTTTCGATCAAATGTGGTCAGACGAAACACGTAAAGGCATGATCTTGGATATGGAAATTA
>CAZKZW010000092.1:0-2396 GCA_964557365.1 uncultured Pseudomonadales bacterium
TGGAACATGATGAGAAACTTCAAAAGTGGTTGGAGGGCAAAACTATCCGTAAAGTTGTGTTTGTTTCTCCGTCCGACAAGCGCCAAGGTCTGATCAATTGGGTGGTATAGTCCTTCGGCAAGCTCAGGATTAATCCTTCGGCAAGCTCAGGATATTAGTACCAGAGGTGAAGCGATTGTAATCGATTTTTGCCACACATGTTGTGAATAAGTAGCCGTTTTTGGAGTGGTTTTTGTGGTTCGTGATAGGTGAGTAAACAATAATTGTTATCAGCTGGTTTGGCTGTTTTTTTTGTAGATCTAACGTCGTCAATGTGCGAAATATACAACAATACACATATTCACCTTTACATCAAGCGAATATATGAATATATCACTCATTATTTTATAGTGCTAGTCGTGTTGTAGCCAAGATAAAGTTATACGGACGTATTATTATTAACAATAATATAGGTTAACATATTTACATATGATGTAGGGATAGAGAATCGATATAAAAGTAGGGTAGGATAGGGATATATGGAACGATTGAAGACATATTGGTGGCAGATAGGACTGATGGTGGTGGGAGCAGGCTTGATGATTGGGGGATTGGTGGTGGCAAAACAACAAACTCAAGGCAAGCCGGTGGAAATATTGGAGATAGCTCCTTCGCCAAGTGCAACTCAAGCGCAATTGGTGGTGGATGTGGCGGGAGCGGTACAAAAACCAGGAGTGTATCGATTACCCCAGGGTGCTCGGGTGGGGGAGGCAATCATTGCTGCAGGCGGGTTGGCAGCCAAGGCAGATCGAAGTTATGTGGCACGGTTTATGAACCAGGCGGAATTGATTAAAGATGGCATGAAGCTATTTATTCCAGAGGAAGGTGACCCCACTACGTCCGCCCAAGGCGGACTACGAGGGGCAAGCTCCTCGATGGCAGGGATAATTTCAATCAATACGGCAAGTGAGGCAGAGTTGGATAGTTTGTGGGGAATTGGGGCGGCCCGAGCGAAGACGATTATTCAAAATCGACCATATAGTTCACTGGATGAATTGGTGACAAAGGCGAAGATAACCCAAGACGTGTTGGATAAGAACCAGGGGAAAATTGGTCTATAACTTTCGTCATCCTCAACCGGCTCGCGGAGCCGAATCTAAATTGGCGAAGCGAAGCAGGATTGGGGATCCATTCCCATGATGATATTTGTTTAATTTTTTCATTCTTTGCTTGTCCAAAGAACGAAACAAGAAAGGACCCCGCGACAAAGTTCTTTCGAGTTCATATTGATTCATTTATGCGATTAAAACTCGCCCAGGCCATCTATCGATGACCTTTTCCGGCTCAGACATTAATCGCTTTTTATGATGAATTCATCAATTTACTCACTCGACTAGCTCCTTTGTATGCGGAGAAAAATGGGAAAGTGAGGAATTTTAAAAAAACAAAAACAACGTAGGGAAGGGAAGAGGGGATCACCAATCGGTGAATTGGTGGTGATCCCATCATCGTTTATTGAACCAGGCTATTCATAGTCTGCTTTTGAATGATCAATTCTCTGATCATTTTCGGAATCCGCTGACTGATCAGACATAATAACCCTCCTTTCTATGAGATTGTGGTGAGTGGAATGTTGGATATATATGTCCTTGTGATCACCTCCTTTAGTGCAAGATGGTTTCAAGCCAGTCGGTGAGGCGGATAAGTGACTCCGAATTTGGACCGTCCTGATGGCCTTTGATCCAACCGGATATTTCGGAAGGTTCGATTTGGATACCTTTTTCTATGAGATTGGTACAAAGACCAATAGCTACAGTGTATTGTCGGAACAGTGGATCCTGATCTTCGAGCACTAACATACCGCGGGTACGTTTTAGTGTATCGACAAGGCTGTTTAAATCAATGACAGAGGTAGTTGTGGACATGGATAAGCCCTTTCATGAAAAGATGGTTTTTCCCTACGTTGTTAAAGGACTGTAACACAACTAGGTTCGATTACATTCATTTGAAGAATTACCACGATACGATGTACTTCATTCAGATAATTTGGAACAACATGAGTCATGGTTTCAATATCTTTAGCCATCTGATCGGCTTTTTGCAGCAGATCAATTTGATCTTGACGCAAATTGTTCCAGTCAATCTTTTGTTTAAGAACTTCTTCAAATTCTTTATAAAGAGTTGATTCTGAAACTTTTTCCCCAAGGGTGGTTAATAACAATTCCAACTTTTCAATTACGGTATTCATGGTTCTCCATTGTAATGTGTGGGATGTTTTGGTGCAAAAAAACAACGCTGTAAGCGCGTTGAAATTTCCTAAGTTGTGTTACGTTAAAGAACTAATCAATTATTCTGGCAATGCTGCTACGAGAAAATGATTATGGGCTATTTTACGTCTGGACGGGAAAAAATTCAAG
>CAZKZW010000093.1:0-2278 GCA_964557365.1 uncultured Pseudomonadales bacterium
GAGATGCCACCGGAAGGAGCCGCGGCAAGCGCGGTTTCTCCATCCGTTCCGAAGCGATCGCTCGGATCCGTGTTCACGAAGTTTTGTAGCTTGACGCCGTAAACTTTGTGAACGAATGGGCCGCCACCGTGATCATTGAATGCCCAGCCGAGCTTCCTGCCATACTGGACGTACTTGTCACGAAACGCCTTGCTTGATCCATCACTATGCCAACCGGTATCTGCGAAGATTCCGGCAAGGTTATGACGAATGAATCCTGTGTAGCGATAGCTCGCCCCGATACCGGATTCGACGATCCACTCACCGCTGGACTTCCTTCCGATGAGCACGCGGTTGTGGCAAGAACCGCCAGGACCGTTCAATTCGGCATTTGGCGCATCCTTTATCGCCACGTTCTCTTCGATGATCGGGATGTGAATCTCCGTATCCGAATACTGTTCCACGCCTCTTGCAATGACGATATGCCCGGCACCGCCATTCTCGAAGACCAAGACATCCGTCTCTCGCGGATATTCGGTCAATCCATTCCAACCGGAATGTGATGACCGAAATACGAAGAGCGGGTCGCCGGCATTCGGATGATCTTCCTCCGCATCCAAGGCTCTGTTGACATACCTTTCATTGACAACGGGGGTCCATGATTGCGTAAACCCGGGGCTGTGATTCAACGGGCCATTCTCGTAGAAATCCTTGGCGAATTGAGCACACTGATACGCACCCTTCGTGCCCCCTGTGCAGTCGCCATTCGAAAACGCCTCGTAACCGATATATGTAGCCGTACGCCCTCCATACGGAGTGGAACACCTATCGGATGTCGAAACGCATTGAGACACATCGCCTCCTACGTCAATAGACGAATCCTCTTCAAACGGAGGAGGCGGTTCGGCACATCCGATGAGCGCGAACAATGCGACCATGACCAGAGTACGAATAGATGACATGTGACTTCGCTTTCTTTTCTGCTTTTGTGAAAGAACGTGCCTCGTTCTAAGGGCTATCCACTATGCATTATGGATAACCCGAGGAACGAGCAAAAAAATGAAATTATTTTACGGGGAAAATCTTGAATTGACTTACGATATCTTCCATCTCTCTACGGCTTGCGCCACAGCCCCCAATGGAATAGTTATAGCTCTCCCCGATCACTTCAGCTCGCCAGCCGCCACACAATTCACCAACTTCATAGTAAACCACATCCAATCCATTCACCGTCTTGATTTCGGGCTCTGTCAGAAGTTCATAGGAATCCGCAACACGAGAGGCGACGTCCGCACTACGTTGTGACAAAGTCGCGAGTTCATACCTACGCTCTATACCACATGCGCCACCGGCGCTTACAGGACCGAATGCGATAGAAAGCTCGCCATTCATATCCCGTTCCCCGTAGGGTTTGATTTTATATTTCTCGCTCCCCCAATTCCTATGAAAAGGAATTGAGAATTGGAGCCCGTACATAAGATTCGTATATGGAACGTGGGTGTCCGGACCCGATTGATTCCAATTTTCATCACAGATCTCCGTATCAGTCATACCTGCCGTTTCCAGCTGTTTCCGTGGATCGGGATGATCTATTACTTGTCCGGTTTCTCTCTCGATCACCACATAGTTCCCATTCATCCACTCCGGCCACTCCTCAATGGCTTTTCTTGCGGAAGGAGAAAGAGGAAAAAGTTTCATTTGCTTTAACACCTCCTGCCATTCAGCGTCCCTCATTTTTGCATCCTCTAGCGAAAACGAATCTTCGTGAAACTCAATGAGATAGAATACGTCTTCACGCTGAATCAATAAGTGTTCCCATGATTGATACTCCCCAATATCAGCAGAGATATTGGACGGATCCGATGTTGATTCTTCGATCTTATGTGCATATTGCAAAGCTGGAAATCCGTTGATCGTGACTCTTACCGAAGGGAACCAACGACCAATTGCTTCACTAAATCCCTCTAGGGTTGTTGTAGATTGTTTGATTTGGATATTTAAGCTGACTCGATCGCTTCTCCAGCGTCCGCGACCGAGATACGGTTGCCAAAACGGATGATAATCATCAATCCAATTGATATACGGCGCTCCGCCATCCATATGTCCAGACCACTCCGACGGAAACTTCATCTCTAATCCCAAATCCTCATTCCGATACGTTTTCCAATTCGACGTATCAATCCCCTGCTCCGTGGACGAAGATGTACCCTCCCCCGTTTCCACAGCCATAGCCTTTTGCAACGCGGACGGACGATGAACGTGCCAATAATACATGGATCCGGTAACAAGAATGATTGTA
>CAZKZW010000094.1:0-257 GCA_964557365.1 uncultured Pseudomonadales bacterium
GTGGATGGCTCCAGTCAGGCGGAAACTGCCGACGCCTTTCTTCCGAGATTTGAAGTGCGGGTAACCGATCTTGGTCTTCTTGCCCGTCTTGTTCTTGTCCAATCCGCGGAAATAGTTGTTACAACCTCGATCCAGGTCTCGCAGGGATTCTTGCGGCGCGCACTTGGATACCTCGTACATCCACGCCAGTTCGCCTTTCTTGAGCGCATTGAGTTCCCGGTGCAGGTCGATGGCTGTGGGGACTTTCTGCCCCGATC
>CAZKZW010000094.1:267-2238 GCA_964557365.1 uncultured Pseudomonadales bacterium
GCGGGCCGCTCCGGCGTGGCGAGTACATGCTTGGCGCTGCCGGTCTGTCAGGTCTAGCTCGGTCTTGTAGCCGCGATGTACTTTCATAGAACAATTGTACCACGCCTATGATGGTTCGATGTATAGGAGACCGTTCCAAAGTTAAGAAAGCCTCCAGCCAGCGGGCTATTCCCTCCACTTATGGGTGAAACCGGGGCAACTTTTTCAAGTGGTTCATCAAAGAAAGCGTAGATATTGAGCGGATGCGCCCCACTTTTGGATGGAGCAAACGATGTTCATCAATTATGAAACGGTCGCGTGTATAGATTTGAGCATATTTTGGGTTGCAGTTTGTAGCCCTCACAAAGTGGGCAGCGGCAGTCGCGTTCGTGCGCCAGCAGGTAGTCCGCTTCGCTGCTGTGATATTCCGATTTTTGGATAGGCATCTCCCGCTCAACCTCCAACATGATCATCTTCCGCTTGATAAGACGGGCGCAGTTCTCCACGTTCAACCAGTTCAGCTTGTTTCCTGGCTCCCGCTTCCCAATCGACATTTCTCAGAAATTGGCATTCCTCGACCACGAATTCTGTGAACAGCTTATCCTCTACCTGGCGCTGCTGCACATGGCTGATCACGAAGAGGCGAGAGCCTTTCTGGACGTGGGCATAGATCAGCTCGGCCAGCGGGCCGTAGGCCACAAACCGGAGTCCATCTACTCGTGATGCGCCGTGAGTGGCTTTCACCAAGCCAAATAAACGCAGAAATGCCACCGGTTTGCCGTTCAACCTGATCATATTGAACAGGATGTCCCCCGTGAGATCAATGACGTGCTGGCAGCTGTTGTTACGAGTCATAAGTTAAGTCTCCTCACCAAGTAATATTGCTTGTTCACATATTGCAAAACAGAAATAACGCCTGCTCACCACGGGTTCATGGAACCCGAAGCGCTGCTACTCTGCTTAACCAAGGTCCAGATCCCGGACAGGTCACAGGCGCTTTCCAGCCCAGGGCAGCCTCAAGCCGTTTCCTCGTTCCAGACGATCCGCGTGTTCCCTTGGTGCCCATGAACAGCCAGTACAGCCTCAGGGGATGGAAAGACGGACACGGTAAAGGGCGGACAGGTCCAGCAAATCACGGTTTGTCCGCCCTGAAAAACGATCCCTTCGGCCACAACTCCTGTTCCCGAAATTCCCGTGACATCACGATCTCGAACCAGGTTGAATGTTTTTGTCATATGTTTCCATTTCCTCCAGGTATCGATGGAACGCAAGAACATCTTTCGGGCAACCCGATTGGCGTCCATGCCTAGAGAACCGGCATACAAGAGAAATTCATCAGACATGAGCCATTCGATGGCCGAACAACACATCAAGGGCTTGTTTAAGTCCTTTGCAGCCTGGGTAATGATCGCCAGGGCAAGGTCACCGTACCCGTCCCGACGACCGGGGATTGTCTGGATCATCTCAAACATTGGCAATGTGGAATGGACACGACCATGTTTCGCCCACAATGCGGATATTGCGGGCCGTGCGCGTATCGCGTTCAATCCATCCCGCAGCCTGCAGGCGAGTCAGATGGTGCTGCACAACACTGGTGGAGTGCAGGTCGCAGGCATCCCGAATTTCCCGGATGCTGGGAGATGCGCCGCAATTCATGGTCTTGTACTTCAGGATGAAATCCATTACCTCCCGAGTCGCATTGGAGATGGATTGTTTTTTGTTGGACATGATTTCAATGCTCCTTTCGTTCAATAGGTTCATGGACGGATTCCGCGAACAGGTGGACAAGAAACAGGCCATGGTGAACCGTGAGATTCAGCCGCACTTGCGGCGCGATATCGAGTTGGGCCCTTGAAATTGGCACAGGCGTGTGCACATTGCCACCAATTCGATTAGCTGCGTGAGGTTAGGTTCAGGCCACCGTTTCCTCCTTTCCCTGAAGCGTTCATGTCAGAGAACATGCTCCTTGCCGGATCGACCATCACAGGCACG
>CAZKZW010000095.1:0-2223 GCA_964557365.1 uncultured Pseudomonadales bacterium
TGTTTGAGTGAAGATATCTGAGTGCATTATCCAGATTACTCCATCCACGGTTGAAAAGGCTTTCAGTTGCTTTTGCAATTTTGGAATCTGATGCAGGTGCCGAGGTCTGACTACGAGTAACTGTATGTCCACTTTCACCAAAATTGATACTGAATTCATCTGTTGCAAGTGCCATTGAGAATGGAGCCAATGCACGACAGAGATATGTTTTCAGCTTATCTGCTGTTTCCACGTTCAGTTTATCGATTAATTCCTGTCCAACATAAGGTCTTATGTATTTGTCCTGGGCATCAATAATGAATTGACTGAACATCTCAAAATCAATACTCTTGTTAACCCTTACATACTTCTGAAGATCTTCTGTTGTATTAATTAGTGCTTCCATAATTTATACTTTTTCGTTACCTATTTGTTTTTCTGCTCCAGTGTTTTTGTCAAGAGTTGTCAGCATGATGTTTGGTATTATGAAATCGATATCTGCAGGCCAACCGTTAATTGCCTTGACTATTTTGAGAGGTTGGATGAGTAACTCTCTAACCGGTTTCATAAGACTCTGCTTGATGATGAAAAGCTCACGTGCTTCGGTACCGTTGATGTTTTTTGATTTGCCAGGACTGGCTCCCTGAAGGCTAGGATGAACTCCCATTGCGTAGCAAATAGCATTACTGGCCTCTTCGCTGTCTTCGATATATTCACCACCTTTTATGAAGCTTTCAATTGGAGTTATTTTAATGTCTGACTTCTCGATGTTTTTACCAAAGGATTCGTATTCGATTTCAGAAGCTAAGTTTTTACCTGCATTCTCTTTGCCCGATAAGAAATCTTCTAGTTGCTGGTAGAACTGCTTTTGACGTTCTGCCTGTTTTTTCTTGTCTGTTATACCCTCATTTTTATACAGATCGTCAAAAAAACCTTTGCGGATCTGGATGTGGTATTTTATAACCATCTGATTACTTATCAGATTCATTTTGAACTCAGGGATGGCGCAACTCAGATCGTACCAATGACTTTCGAAGATTGACCACCAATATGCTTTTTGATAGTAGAATTTACCCGGAGATGGTTTTCCTATGTGCATAATGAAGCGACGATCATCAACTTTTTTCTTTTTTCCATCTAAGCCTGGCTTAAAACCCATGCGTACTTTAAGGTCATGGAGCGGATTGTCATAGTCAAGCAGTGGAGTTAAAACAACATCATCCTGTGTGTCTCCGGCCCATTTTGCACTATAGCAGTGGTACTCTATTTCTCCATTACTGTTCATTACTGAAAGTCGACTGAAAGCAGCTTCCTTAAATCGCATTTGTACTATTTTGGTGCCTGCTTTATTGAAGATGAATTCAACAAAAGCATTATGAAGTAAAGAAAGATCTGCGACCAACTCCTGTTGAATTAATGGGTAGTTATTATCGTCAATGAAGTCGAAGATCTCTTTTATTTCTTTATTTGTATCTGACCGCTGAAGTGGTATGTTTGTAACCTTACCAGTTGAATCGTCAATACTTTGTCGCACGGGGATAGCCGTTTCTCCGTGTCCCATATTTCCGTTAAATTCAAGGTTTGATGCAACTATGTTATTCTTGAATGCATATTTGATTAGCTTATCCGGGAAGTCATTATCAACTCCCCATGGGTATACAGGAATTTCCTTCGACTTTCCCTTAGGACTTACTGTCACCTTATTGTCATCTGTGGCGTCGGCTGTCAAACCAACCCCGGCTGCTTTATTTGATAAGAACTCGGTGACTATTGCCGGAGACTCTCCTTCTAAGATTGCGTAATTGTCAAATACTTTCATAGATATACTCTTATATGGTTGAATTCAATTATTGTTATACGACGTATTTTTCGAGGGTAGTATTCACCTTCAGGCATTACATTAAGTGTATCTCCGGATGAATGAAATGAAGTGAGTACGCAACTTTTATATTCACGTATCTCGCCATTTTGTTTGACGAATTTAACCTGGAATGGAAGGCGTTTGCCATCCTTTCCAATTCTCTCCATCATTTCCCAAATTCGGGATTGCTTAATTAATTTACTCATCGCGATTGTTTTACAATGCAAAACAACCGCTTTTCGGGTGGAAGATAAAGGACAAAAAAAAGCTGCCCATGAATGGACAGCCTATTTTTACAGTGTTTTGAGAAACATAGTCATGTTTCGGGTAGCAGAAGCGTTATCAACTCTCTTAATCGATCATAAGACTCAAGACGTTCTTTC
>CAZKZW010000096.1:0-2188 GCA_964557365.1 uncultured Pseudomonadales bacterium
ATGGGGCAGGAGTGGAGCCCTATGACTACAAGCCTTTCTGTTAATGCCCCTTATGCAAAGTATGATATAGGTCTTGGTCTTACCCTTATTGATGATCAGATAGGCCCTTGTCATCAGGTGGGTTTTTATATCGACTACGCAAAATACTTCAACCTGAAAAAAGGAAGAAATATTTCTCTTGGCTTGAAAGCAGGGTTGAATTACTTTGACATCAACCTTATGAATATGGTGATGTATGAATACGATCCTTTTATTGCTGCCGACCCAAGAAACCAGACTTTATTGCCTAATTTCGGTCTTGGTGCTTTTTATTTTACTGATGATTTCTATTTGGGAATATCTGTCCCTAAGTTGCTTAGAAATACAATCCGTAACAGCGAAAACATAATCCTTGGTAAGGAAGAACGACATGTGTTCCTTACAACAGGCTATGTATTTACTATTGATGATCCTTTCTGGAAGCTGAAAGCCAGTATGATGACCCGTTTGGTAAATGGTTCTCCTGCTTCACTTGAACTTAGTGCTACGGCAATTCTATATGACAGATTATGGTTTGGCTTGACTTACCGCTTTGGCGATGCTATTGCTGCCCATGCCAGAGTCCAGATAAACAAAAACCTTCAGATCGGCTATTCATACGACCTGAACAATTCCCGCTTAAGGCTTTATAATACAGGTTCCCACGAAATATTCATAAGCTACGATTTCGTTGTCAAAGGACAAAAGATCCTGTCGCCGCGTTACTTCTTGTAAGGATTGTAATTAATATCGGAATTCAAAAACCTTTCAACTTCTTCTACCGACATTCCTTTCCTGATTGCATAATCACTTATCTGATCCCTGCTTAACTTCTCTACACCGAAATAATGCGATTCAGGATGAGCAAAATACAAACCACTCACAGAGGCAGTCGGGTACATTGCAAAATTCTCAGTCAAACTGATACCCGTTATTTCAGTAGCATTCAACATTCTAAAAAGCTCTTTCTTTTCTGTGTGATCCGGACAAGCTGGATAGCCCATTGCAGGACGTATACCTCTGTACTGACCGGATGTTATTTCATCCTTTGCAAGATTTTCATCAGAAGAATATCCCCACACCGATTTTCGTACTTTCAAGTGAAGTAGTTCTGCAAAAGCCTCGGCAAGCCGGTCGCTTAATGTTTGCAACAATATTGCACGGTAGTCATCTCCGTTTTCCTTTGCTTCCTCAACCCACTTTTTCATTCCTACACCAGCTGTTGCTGCAAAACCTCCTATGTAATCAATTAACCCCGATTCTTTGGGTGCAATGAAGTCAGACAGGCAAGCATCGGGTGCTCCATCTTTATGCTTAATTTGCTGCCTTAAAAAATGAAATTTGCCTATCACTTCGGAACGTGTTTCATCACTGTAAACTTCAACATCGTCACCGATAGAATTGGCAGGCCAGATGCCGGCAACTCCGTTTGCTCTGAAAAGCTTCCTTTCAATAATTTCATCAAGCAGATTATTGGCTTCCATGAAAAGTTTCCGGGCTTCATCGCCTTGCTTCTTATCTGTAAGAATTGCAGGGAAAGTGCCTTTCATCTCCCAGGCCATAAAGAAGAATGTCCAGTCAATATATTCACGTATCTCTTCAAGTGAATGGCCTGAAAAAACTTTAATCCCAATATTATTTGGTTTTGAAATAGTAACCGACTGCCAGTCAGTTTTAAAACTATTATTTCTTGCATCTTCAATGCTCAGGTATTCTTTAGGCTTTCGTCCCGAATGTATTTCCCTGACATGTGAATAATCTTTTGCAACAGAAGAAATGAACTCTTCATTTTTATTGATGAGATGTGTTGCTACCCCTGCACTCAGCGAAGCATCTTTAACATGAACAACAGGAGATTCATATTCAGGGGCTATTTTTACTGCCGTATGAACTTTCGATGTCGTTGCCCCTCCAACCATCACAGGTAAGTCAATGCCCCGTTCTTTCATCTTGCGGGCGAAATTTACCATTTCTTCCAGCGAAGGTGTTATCAATCCGCTAAGACCAATAATATCTACTTTTTCATTTAAAGCGGTTTCTATTATCTTTTCAGTAGGCACCATAACCCCAAGGTCGATTACCTCAAAATTATTGCACCCCAGGACAACACCAACTATGTTTTTCCCGATGTCATGCACATCTCCCTTTACGGTAGCAAGCAATACCTTCT
>CAZKZW010000097.1:0-2184 GCA_964557365.1 uncultured Pseudomonadales bacterium
TCTCCAACTATTCGTGTCCCATCACGCCAGCTCATCTCTATCTTGGATCGGTGTCACCATGGTACTGTGCACCAACATTATCTACACCATCATCTCTGCCCTCATAAAAAAACACTACGGCCCCTATGACAAGTTCGCCATCGCCGGTATTCATATGTGGCTCGGTCTTATCCTCTTTTCCGTATATCTAGCATCAACACACCAAATTCCTTCACTTTCACTTCTCGCCAATCCCACCATTGCCACAGCTGTCTTCTTCATGGCTATTCTCGGCTCAGTCATTGGCATTGTTCTTTCTGATTTTGCCTACACCAAAATTGAAGCCTCCGAAGCCAGTCTATTCATCTATCTCCAACCCCTCGTATATCTCCCCCTTTCTGTCCTCTGGCTCAAAGAGTCAATCGCACCTGAACAAATTGCCGGCATGGTTCTTATCCTCATTGGCGTCTGGTGGGCAGGGCGCCGACCTTCTCACCACAAGTCAATTCTCAAGCAAGGTATGCCACTCCTTACCCGTCTCCGCCTCGTCGAAGCTCCTACCCCACGCTCTCAACCGTTCCCCCATCATCGTTAAAAAGCCTCTCTTTGCAATATCGATCTTGACCAGGTATAATCACCTTTGTCTATTCGTGTTCTTGGGAAAAAACTATGAAAACAACTATTCATCCTACTTGGTACAATGACTGCAAAGTCACCTGTTCTTGCGGCGCAACCTTTGAAACTGGTTCCATCGAGCCTACCCTCAAAGTTGATATTTGTTCCAAATGTCACCCTTTCTTCACCGGTGAAATGCGTTTCGTCGATGAACAAGGTCGTGTGGAAAAATTCCAACAAAAATTGCAAAATGCAGCCAAGTGGCAAGCTACCAACAAAACCAAAGCTAAAGAAAAAGCTAAAAAAGCTGCTGCTCCCAGATCTCTCAAAGAAATGCTTTCTGGTTCCTCCACCATTTCCGAAACCAAAGAATAACAAAATTCACAAGCTAAACCCGACTTTGTTTCCGTATCATATTTGATACACTCTAAACAAAAGACGGGTTTTTTGTATTATGTCCAATCCAGCTCTTGAATCACTCCAAACTCAACTCACCGACTTCGATCGACAAATCGCTGAGGCAACCGCTTTGATGGAAGCGGATCCAACCATGGCTGATCTCGTCAAAGAAGAAATTGCAGGTCTCGAAGCTCAAAAAACCGCTATTACTGACTCCATCAACCAAATGACAGGAAATTTTGTCAAAGCCGACATGAGTGATCCTGATTCCATCTATGACGATTGTCCCGCCATTGTCGAAGTCCGAGGCGGTGCAGGAGGTGAAGAAGCCAAGATTTTTGCCGACAATCTCATTCGTATGTACCTCAAGTTTGCCGAAACACACAAAATGAAATATGAATCGCTCGATGAAGGTGTGTTTAAAATCCGAGGTAAAAACGCCTATGGTATCTTTAAATACGAAGCTGGTGTACATCGGGTTCAACGCGTACCCGAAACCGAGAGTTCAGGCCGAATTCACACGTCTACAGCATCCGTAGCGGTGCTTCCTGAAATCCCTTCTTCCCACATCGAAATCCGCGATGAAGATTTGATTTGGAAATTCACCACTTCCGGCGGTCATGGTGGTCAAAACGTCAATAAAGTCGCCACTGCCGTTTTATTGACTCATAAACCCACTGGTTTTGTTGTCAATTGCCGACAAGAACGCTACCAACAGCAAAACCGCGAAATTGCCCTGGAATTACTCCGAGCTCATCTCTGGGAAATCGAAGAAGAAAAACGCATGGCTAAATTGACCGAAAAACGTCGAAATGCCGTCGGTACAGCCGCACGAAGTGAGAAAATTCGCACCTACAATTTCCCCCAAACCCGGGTAACCGATCATCGGATCAAAAAATCGTGGCACAATCTCCACGAAATTCTGGCTGGAAATATCGACGAAATTATCGAAGCACTCCGCAACCCCGATACAGTTTCAGATGCAGACGAAGCCGACTTCGACGAATAATATATGTTTGACGCCATACTTATCCCTGGTGGAGGAATCACCCAAAACGGTGATCTCTACCCTTGGGTAACTGCTCGCTTTGATACTGCTCTTGCACATGATGATGAAACTAGATTCTATATTCCTCTCTCCCGTGGCACCGTCTATAAACCATCGTTATATATCGAATCAGAAGTTGGTAA
>CAZKZW010000098.1:0-2182 GCA_964557365.1 uncultured Pseudomonadales bacterium
TGGCGTTTTGTGCGCCCAGGTCGTCGAGCACCAGCAGGTTCACATTGCGGATCTCCTCAAAACGCTGTTCATAAGAGACATCTGAATTCCCATAGGTATAGCGCAGCCAATCCAGCAGGTCGGGGACGGTGAGGAAGAGCGTGGCCATGCCGTATTCCACGCAGGTGTTGGCCACCGCGGCTGCCAGGTGGGTCTTGCCGCAGCCATAATTACCGGTGATCAGCAACCAACCCTTGGGTGACGCTGCGAACTGGCGCGCCGCGCTTAGCGCGCTCTGCAGAGAGAAAACTTGATAATCGCCCAGCCCCAGACGCCCCTGTACCGAAAAGGTCTCAAAAGTCATCTTCTTGAACAATTCGAGATTGCTGGTCTGGTACAGTTTGGAGTGCGCCGATTGGTTGAGTTTCTGCTGTTGGCACACGCACAACTGCAATTTGCCGAAATCGGGGTGGCCGACCGGCAGGTCCTGGCGGATATAGCCCACGCCGCCGCAGATTGGGCAGACAGCAGACTGTTCCGGTGATGCCTTAGTGTTTGATGTAGTCGGCAAGGTCTCCCTCGATATACTTTCTCGCATCTTCCTTGTGGTTTCGTTGATCTTTTTCACCGCGTCCTTTCTCCTTCCAGGAGCGCAAGATCGCTTCAATGTATTGCCAGTTACGGACGTTCTTTTTGACCGCGATTTTTACGGCTTCTTCCAGCCATTCCGCGGGGTATTCCTTTTCAGCATCCTCCAGCGTCTCCGCCAGGATCGGTGTCAGCGGTCCGATGTTCTTCTCATACAGGGTATAGATGTTCGGCTTTTGGTCAATAGCATTTGCCGCCAAAGGCTGCCGTTGATCGGGTGACCAGGCGCCTTTTTGCATGGCGCGCAGTGCCGCGTTCGAGCGCGGTGTGTTCAGGAAATACATCGCCCTGCCCTCGAATTCTCCCGGGATCAGGAGTCCGCCGCCGCAAGCCTTTTCCAACGCTGCTCCCAAGGTATCTCCGTTGGCTGCAAAACTCGCACGCGCGGTTCCGCTTTCCTGCAGATCGTCCAGAAAGAAATATCTGGGAGCGTCCTTTTGCGGGTTCATCAGCGGCAGGGTACACAGAACAACCTTCAATTCGTTCAGGTCGGAAGCAGCCGCGACGATCTTTTCGAAAAAATCCTCAGGCACGGCAAGAGACGCGAATTTGCCGTCGTTCAGCCCTTTGGCTGCCGTCATGATTTCTTCGCTCCGCTGTGTTTGGCTTCTTTGTCGAATCCGCCGGTGAAAGTGGCCGCGTTCTCAAAACGGGCCAGGTTGTTCAGGAACACCAGCTCGATGCCGGGATGGGTGGGGCCGTTGCGGTGCTTGGCCACGATCAGTTCGGCGATATTCGCGCGCGGGCTGTCCTTTTCCAGGGCGTCGGGGCGGTGGATGAACATGACGATATCGGCGTCCTGTTCAAGTGAACCGGACTCCCGCAAATCGGAGAGAATGGGTTTTTTATCGGTACGCTGTTCGACAGCGCGGGAAAGCTGGGCCGCGGCCAGCACCGGTACGTTCAACTCCCTCGCCAGCACCTTCAAACTGCGCGAGATGTTCGAGACTTCCTGCACCCGGTTGTCGTTGCGGCTATTATCGCTGCCCATCAACTGCAGGTAATCCACGATCACGAGATCAAGCGCGTATTCCATGTGCAGGCGGCGGCATTTGGTGCGTAATTGCAACGGTGTGATAGCCGGTGTATCGTCCAGCCAGATGTGAGTGTCACCCAGCACTTCGGTGGCCTGGGTGAACAGTTCCCATTCATGTTCTTCCAGCTTGCCGGTGCGCAGGCGCTGGGTGTCGATCTTCGTTTCCTGGGCGATCAGACGCTGCACCAACTGCTCGTTCGACATTTCCAGCGAGAAGATGGCCACGTGTTTCTTGTGTTTTTGCGCGGCGTTTTTGGCCACGGAGAGCAGAAAACCGGTCTTGCCCATGCCTGGGCGTCCAGCCACGATCAGCAGGTCGGATTTTTGCAAGCCGCCCAACAGCCGATCCAGGTCAGTCAACCCGGTGGGCACGCCAAATATCTCCTCGTCGCGCTGTGCCAACTCGTTCACATGGTCGTAGGTTTCACTGACCACCTGCGCGATCGGCACCAGATCGTGTTTCACCCGCCGTTCGCTCAAACCAAAGATCTTTTGTTCGGCTTCGTCGATGATGGTATC
>CAZKZW010000099.1:0-2154 GCA_964557365.1 uncultured Pseudomonadales bacterium
GGGTTGATAGTAATGTCGCCTGATTGTATCGCTGGGATTTCTTTGTTGACCATATATTTTTTGAGAGCAAAGTTGTGCTAGTATAAAATCGTGCTAGTTCATGAGGGTGTGTGATTATTGTTTGTTATATTGAGATAAACGGATTATGTCAATGAGTATAACCGCCGGTATTAATACGATTGAGGATATTCATGCTCTGATAGAGTATCCGCATGTGTCAGAGTTTTTTTGCGGAGTTGTTGGAAGTGAGGCGGATGGGCTATACGGTCATCGCCCAAATACAACTCAATATAATTTCAGCTCGATAGAAGATCTTAAATTGGCAATTGGAATAGCGCATAGTTATGGAAGAAAGATTTTCTTGGTACTCAACGAAGTATGGTCGAATTACCATCAAATGGATCGTTTATCAGATCGAGTAAAAACATTTGATGATTTAGGTTTTGATGCATTTATTATGAACGATATATCTTTGTTGATTTTATGTAAAAAAATTAGTGTTTCGACACGGATACATTTGAGTAGTTTAGCGTTATGTTTAAACTCATTTTCTATTGGTTTTTACAAAAAAATTGGGAATATATCTCGGATAATCTTGCCTCATCAAATTACTGCTGATGAGTTTAGACAAATTAATTCGATTGTTCCCAATCTTGAGACAGAAATATTTTTTCAATTGTATAACAATTGTGCATATATTGATGGTTTGTGCAGGTATCACGGGTCTTCAACGGAGACTTTTTGTCGAACAAATAGAGCTATGTCTATGCCGTGTCTGGGAATGAATGAAGTTGGGGCTATGGATGAGAAGATGGCGGAGTATTGTAAAAAGGCACAGTCATTGCTGCTACAACCTCCTTTAATCGATTATGCGGGGAACTTATTTCATTTTAATCAGCTTGGCACAGAACATGTCAAACTTGGGACAAGAGGCATTTCATTGGAAAATAAAATAAAGTTAATACGATTTGTTGACGAAATGGTATCTATCTTAGAGAAGTCGGATGGCGTCGATGAATATCGTAAGATGTCTAAGGAATTGTTCAAGAAGCATAACAACATACTATTACTGCCTACATAAGGATGTATGGAAAAAGCAATTATTTTACCTATCAATGCCAACTTTGATGATACATTTTTCTCATATGAAAGAGTGTATGTTGGATCGGAATTTTGTCAGAATCTTACACCTTTTCCAAAAAAGCTGTACGAACAAACAGAACGTCTCTATAAACGTGGTGTCAAAGTATCATTAATGCTTCCTCCGTCTACCGAGAGGGGAATACGTGATGCTCTGGATACTGTTTGTGCTTTTCAAAAGGTGGCGTCTGAGGTTGTGGTAAACGATTTTGGTTATCTTGAAATGTTGGGTGATCGTTTTCCAAAACTTGACTTAGTTGTGGGAAGGTTGCTTTCTCATACTGTTCTTCCGATAAGTGAAGAAACGACAATTCGTAGCGTTGAGTTGCTTGACTATTTGACGAAAACGTATAGAGTGGCCAGGATTGAAATTGACGAAAGAAGGAGCCAATTATGTATCGATATTCCAAAAAAATATCATAAAAAGGTGTCTTTCTCAGTGTATTTTCCATATGCTGTCGCGGCGGTTACTCGAAGATGCATCTTTTCTCATTTGTTATCCGATACGATTAGGCAATATGAAGACTTTACCTGTAACAAAGAATGTTTGATGGTAGATAGTCGATTAAAACTAGGCAATATCACGGCGAAAGATGAAATATATTTACGAGGTAACGCCCACTTTGTTAAAAGGGCGGTATTATCGAAACGGCTAGAAGCGTTTGGGGTCAATAGGATTGTGTATGATCATTTGTATATGGATGAGAATGCTTCTCATTTCGGATAAAGAGATGGAAGTCAATGCAGCACAGCGTTAAACAATATACTCCAGCCATTTCGGTTATAATCATCACTCGAAATAGGCCTGCACAGTTGGCTGATTGTGTTCGATCGATACTACAGAATACTTTTCATGATTATCAGATTCTTATTGCTGACCAAAGCGAGAGCGAAGCCTCTGCATGTGTGATTAAATCATTTTACTCACCAAAAATAGAAATGATTCAAATGAAAGAGGTGGGAAAGTCAAGAGGATTAAACTTTCTTATCAAAAAGGCAAAAAGTCCAATTCTC
>CAZKZW010000100.1:0-1893 GCA_964557365.1 uncultured Pseudomonadales bacterium
TCAAAACGACATGCAGATGTTAAAGAACTGGACGCGTCGAAACAATGCATCCCCATTAGGAGTGAATTATAGCATGATACGATAGTGGTACTTACTATTTATGCCGTGTTGACGAAAGGAAAAAGAGCGAAAAAATACTAAATACCAGGCGTGTGGTCCTTCGGCGATCTCAGGATCAATTCCTGATTAACTGAGGGAAGACGAGGAGCAGGTTCCGGTATCGAACCGGAAAATCGGACCCCCCGAAGGGGGAGTATCTGCGGAAACCTGCTGGTGTATCGACATCATAAGATGCGTATCAATACCCTACTGTAAAGTAAGGCCAAAGTGCGTTGTCATTCGATTTTCATTTTTCCTGTGACGGCAGAAGGCCGAATGTATGTGTGGCATCATTGGAGTGCGTGGACAATCATCAATGATGATTGATGAGGTATTGTCGGGATTAGAAATACTGGAATACCGAGGATATGATAGCTGGGGAGTGGCTGGATTAACGGGTGATGATTCCCTTTTTTTGGAGAAACAGGTGGGGAATGTTTGCCAGCGAGATAAGAAAACATGGCCACGGTCTCGGATGGCTATTGGCCATACTCGGTGGGCAACTCATGGCGGAGTAAGTCAACGTAATGCACATCCACACCTAGATACAACCCGACGATTTGCTGTGGTTCATAATGGTGTTATTGAAAATTGGAAAGAATTGGCATTAACTCTGCCAAAGCAGTGTGTTTATATATCCGAAACTGACACTGAAGTAATTGCTCATATGTTGAGTCAGTTTGACGAATCCATTTCGTTGTCTCAGCGATTATTGGCGGTAGGAAAACTCCTCCAAGGTCAGAATGCATTTGTGGTTTTGGATACAGTAACCCAATCATTGGGAGCAGCTTGTTTCGGATCACCGCTCCTGTTGGGAAATAGCGCAACAAACTCATGGGTGGTGAGTGATCCCCTTGCGTTTAACAATGATGTATCCACCTATTACCCACTTGTTTTTGGAGATGTGGCAGTTGTTGACGCAGATGGCTGGCACCTCACGCCGCAGAAAAAAGATAAAAACACTTCTTGGAAGCCGATTACTGTTAAGACACTACCCCGTTCTGTATCCACTCCTGGCCAAATGATGCTCAAGGAATTAATGGAAGCACCAGAAGTGGTGGAGTTGAGTCGCCAAACTGATGTTGGAAATGTAACAGGAATTATTCAAACAGCTCCAACTGTCTGGCTAACTGGATCAGGAACCGCATACCATGCCGCTTTAACTGGAGCACATTGGTTACGTAAAGCCGGAATAGTCGCACAGGCATTTCCCGCAAGTGAATATGATTCGTGGATGAGTGTAATAAAAAAACATGATGTGTGTGTTCTCATTTCACAAAGTGGAGAAACGAGAGATACCCTATCAGTGCTTCAAGCGGTTACGAAGAAACGATTACATACAATTGCTTTGGTTAATCGAGAGTTATCAACTTTGGCCCGAACAGTAGAGCATTGCATTATTACTCCTGCTGGTCCTGAACAAGCCGTATTGGCAACAAAGTCGTTGGTAGCCCAATTGGTATTGTTATGGCGAATGTCACACCAAAAATTTGATGATGACGTTGTTTTTGGACAACAATTATTTACTTTTTTGCACGATGAAATTGCGCTGTCCAAAATTGGCCAAATTTCCCCTTTGTTTTCAAAAAGTTCTTGGGCAGCTATTTTGGGTGAAGGAAGTGGCTGGATGCTGGCACTGGAAGCTGCATTAAAGTTGAAAGAAGGAGCATATTTGCCCTCAGAAGGCATGTCTGGGGGAGAATTAAAACATGGAACGTTGGCTCTCATTGAACCACACATACCTTGTCTGGTGTTGGATGTTGACCAAGATGTCCGAATATCCTTGATTCAGCA
>CAZKZW010000100.1:1903-2151 GCA_964557365.1 uncultured Pseudomonadales bacterium
CGTGGTGATTGGAGTCTCCCCTATCCGCCACGATGTATTTGATCAATGGATTCCGATTCCAGATATGGGAACATTGACGATTCTACCGGGATTGTTGACAGCGCAATTACTTGCATACCAGGTAGCGATACAAAGAGGAATTAATCCTGATCGACCGAGAAATCTAGCCAAATCAGTCACGGTGGTGTAATAATTAGCGGTCTTTGAGACGGAGTTCGCGAGCAGCATCGCGGGCGATGTCACGTTCA
>CAZKZW010000101.1:0-2134 GCA_964557365.1 uncultured Pseudomonadales bacterium
CATGAGATTCAAGCATTTCCTCGAAACAAGCCCCGCAGACGTCCTTCTGCTCCCTGGGGATATCGGTCACTACAATACCCAGAATCTTGAGTGCCTCAAGCATTTAAGACGTTACTATGGTCGTGTCGTCGTAACATTCGGGAATCATGATTATTATCTGAAAAGTAAATCGATCATCTCCAGATATAAAGAGCTCGGAGACGGTTCCGGTGCCAGCCGTGCACGGGTAGAAGAGATGAAAGCCATGATCGATGCCGAAGAGGGAATCGATTACGTTGACGGTAACGTTGTTGACATCAACGGTATCCGTATCGGAGGCGCAAGCGGATGGTATGATGGCAGTCTCTTAATGAGTGACGGGCAAAAAAGCTATACGGATGTTCAATCTATCTGGAGATGGAAGATGAACGATGCGAACATGATCCATCCGACCGGAACCAACGGTGCAAAGTTCGATGATCTATTCCATGAGCAGAAACACCGTTTAGACACCGTCTATCAACAGTGC
Source organism: uncultured Pseudomonadales bacterium (assembly GCA_964557365.1). GTDB lineage: Bacteria > Patescibacteriota > Microgenomatia > UBA1400 > RBG-16-45-19 > CAZKMY01. Next base: position 509 of record CAZKZW010000101.1, read on the forward strand.
GATATCATGATGACTCACGTATCACCCCTGTCGGAATGGGAGCAGTTCAAGACCATGTACAACTACCAGCCCGCACTCGATCAGATCGATCCCAAATACAGTGCCAATCATGAAGCGCTGAAAGAATATCGTGCATTCTATTGCTTTGATGGAAAAGAGTACTTAGAGAACGGTTCAATGAAGCACTGGGTGTTCGGGCATACCCATCAGAGTTTTCATCGTACCTATACACGACAAGATACTAAAACAGTCGATATCCATTGCAACTCAATCGGACAACTGGTAGGTAGAAATACTTTCGGATTGAAAGTGATCGAGCTATGACTATCACCAAAGATACCTTCATCATTGCCGATACCCACTTCGCTCATGCGAACGTCTTGGAATACGAACCAAACCGCAAAATTGTTCTCGGTGATCACCCCGATGAACGGATGGTAGAGTTGTGGAATCAAACCGTCAGTAAAGACGATATTGTCTTACATCTTGGAGATTTCGCCTTTAAGAGCGAAGCGGTGCATACCTGGTCACAAAAGCTCAACGGTATCAAATACCTCCTTCGTGGCAACCACGATAAGAGTGCACAGACATATCTTGATAACGGCTTTGCCGAAGTAATCGACTTTCCGGCCAAAGGTGAGCCGGCTTACCATATCACCGATGTAGATGGAGTCCGGATTCTATTCAGCCACTATCCGATTGTAAGCGATGGATTTGACGATACTCATTGGCGTTATTTATCCAACGTATTTGACAGAGAGCACTGCAATATCAACATCCACGGCCACATCCATTCGATGCAGCTCAATGAGAAATTCTGTATCAATGCGAGTGTCGAAGCGATGGGGTATGCTCCTATTAAATTAGGCGAGCTGCTCAACAAGAAAATGTCATTAGAAATTTAATGTTTTGGTTAATAAACTATTTAATGAATCATTAAATAGTTTATACCTGATCTTTACAAATTGTCATATTTTTCTATAGAGTATCATGCAAATACTATGATTGAATAAAAAAGGACATATCATGCAAGACAGATATATTGCGCCAGAAGTTCAAGAGATGATGAACAGATTAAAAAAATCGGTTGACGACATTATGATTGATTTGGAAAAAGCCAAACTCTTCCCTGAACGAAAAGCAGACATAATGGAACAAGTAGAGCTAACAACGTTCGTCATGGATACGCTCTTTGTTGAAAACAACCTTGCTGAGCTTGAAAAAAGCTTTCTCTATATTGAATCACTACGCCACAATATCCCCCATTGGGAAAAGCCATAATCACAAACAACAATGGGTTGCATAATAAATTATTGCTATTCTCTACCGATGCCGATACAATAAACAAAAAATTTTGGTGACTCATATATGAATTTGACTGTAGAAGCCCTTCAAAGAGAAATTGAGCGGCTAAAAAAAGAAAATGCTGATTTAAAAAGACAAAAAAAATTCGGCCTTGTCTGGGAAGAGCAATCCAAAGAACATGGTATTGATGATGCCGAGTATTATCCTTTTTTAGTTCAAAAAGGTGATGGGTTCGGCTTCAATAACGGTGAGTCTCGAAAAAACCTTTTAATCGAGGGCGATAATTACCATGCCCTTGAAATTCTACAATACACCCATAAA
>CAZKZW010000102.1:0-2040 GCA_964557365.1 uncultured Pseudomonadales bacterium
GATCAAATGTGGTCAGACGAAACACGTAAAGGCATGATCTTGGATATGGAAATTACCCTTACCAATCACCAAGTATCCGCTATCAACTACCAACAACACCCCACCACCATTTTCGATTACGGCCAACCAAGATTAGTTATGAATACACAATGACTTGACACTTCACACTTCACACTTCACACTATCGACATCATGCCAGACAGCCAGGTTGAAGAAGTAAAATCAAAAGTTGATATCGTTTCCCTCATCGGGGAGCGGGTTGTGCTTAAAAAATCCGGTCGCAATCTCAAGGGCTTATGTCCCTTTCATGGCGAAAAAAGCCCTTCATTTTTTGTCACCCCTGACATGCAAATGTATAAATGTTTTGGTTGTGGTGCTTCTGGAGACGTATTTAGTTTTCTCATGAATTATGAGGGCTTAACCTTTCCCGAAGCATTAGCCATGTTGGCTGAACGTGCTGGTGTGGTACTTACCAAACGAGAACGGACCACGTCTGAATTACAACGAGATCGGGTTCTAGAACTCATGCATTTAGCCTCAGAATACTATCATTACCTACTTACAGAGCATGCCGTTGGTAAAAATGCCCTGAAATATCTCAAAGATCGCGGTGTCACCAATCAATCAATCAAAGATTTTAAGATCGGTTACTCACTCGACAGCTGGGATGGATTACAGTTGTTTTTGGTTAGAAAAAAAGGCTACACCCTCCCAGAACTTGAAGCTGCGGGACTCATTATCAGGCGAGGTGAGTCAAACGGATACTATGATCGTTTCCGTTCCCGCATTATGTTTCCGCTCACTACGTATGCTGGGAAGATAGTGGGATTTTCCGGGAGGACCATGGATCCTGACGCCAAAGAAGCCAAATATATCAATTCTCCCGAAACCGAGTATTACCATAAAAGTGAACTATTGTTCGGCGTTAATCTCGCCAAAAAAACCATTCGTGAAAACAACCGCATTATTATCATGGAGGGTGAATTTGACGTGATTAGTTCTCATCAAATTGGGCTGAAAGAAGCGGTGGCCATCAAGGGTTCTGCGCTCACCGATGAGCAAGCAAGCTTAATTCGACGACTAACTCACAACGTTGTTCTTGCACTCGATGCAGATGCCGCTGGGCAAGAAGCCATTCACCGGGGAATTGGTGTTTGCGAAAAACAAGCACTTAACTTGCGAGTGGTTCGTATTACGGGGGGTAAAGATCCCGACGAATTAGCTAAATCAAACCCCAAAGCGTGGAAAGCGGCCATCACTGAAGCGGATTCAGTCTATAGCTATCTAATTGAATCTGCCTGTGAACAATTTAATCCAACCACAGGTGAGGGCAAAAAAAGCATTACCCAAGCAGTTATGCCAGAACTGATCAAAATTGAACATGCAGTCGAGCGGGAATTTTACATGAAAAAACTCGCTGAAAAATTGCATGTATCAGACATTGCTCTTAATGAAGAACTTCAAAAAACCAAACGCTCATTTCAATTGGGCACCACACCTCCACCTGCTGCTACAGCCACCTCATATTCTCGTCGTGAATTACTCGAGCGACAATTATTAGGTTTAACCCTTCAATCGTCAAATCCAGCCACCTCATTAGCTCAAATCGACCTCCGGTGGTTTTCTGAACCTCATCTCAAACGGCTAGTAGATAGTATTGCTGCCAGTGATCTTACCTATCGTGGTGCGGCCTTGGTCAAACAGCTACCTGAAGCTATTCGACCGCTCGCTGAGGAAGTCTTTACCATGCAAGTGAATTGGCTCGAAGAAACCGAAGAGGCAATTCAAAACTTATTGAATGCCACCGCAGAACAGCTGTCAGATATGTGGAGTAAACAACGCATGGTTGAACTATCACATTTAATGAGTGCTTCAGATGTTGACGAGACAAAGCTTCATGAATTACAACAAGAATATCGAGCCCTCACCAATCGCGATCGCGAAGGCGATGGTGGACGTGGAAATAATAAATCGGTATAATACCTCTATAAGACAAACACTGCCGTTGTTTACGGCATTTTTTTGCGTGTCTTAGCTGTT
>CAZKZW010000103.1:0-271 GCA_964557365.1 uncultured Pseudomonadales bacterium
GATCGGGGAGGTTGTTTCGTCGGTTTGGCTCTTCCCACCCCCTTTTTCAGCACTGCGGAGTGCTTTTTGAATTGATTCCAGCTCAACGCCCACCTGGCGAGCGCTTTCCACGCGAGCAGGGTTGTCTTTTCGCAGCATCCGGCGGATCAAATTGGCTAACGGGGCGGGAAGATCATTGCGAGAGTTTTCCAAAATCGGCAGCGGGTTGTTTTTTACCGCCCACATGATCTCAAAAGGGGTGTCTCCGCGAAAGGGCAGCCGTCCAACCAGC
>CAZKZW010000103.1:281-1997 GCA_964557365.1 uncultured Pseudomonadales bacterium
AGCATTTCAAATAGTACGACTCCGAAAGACCAAATGTCGCAACGCTCATTTACCTCTTGTCCTTCAAAAGCTTCGGGGCTGAGATAGGAGTAAGTTCCCAGGATCGAGTGTGTTTCTGTCATGCGGGATAACTCACCCAGGCGAGCTAAGCCAAAATCCGTCAAGCGAGGCGTGCCATCCTCGGCCAGAAGGATATTCGCTGGTTTAATATCCCGATGCAGAATATCGAGGTGGTGAGCCCGGCTGAGGGCATCGGATAATTCCAGTCCGATGGATACCACTTGTTCCACGGGAAGCTGAGGTTGGCGGAGTAATAAATCGGCCAATGAGCCGCCCGGCACGAATTCCATGACCAGGAAGTGTTGGGAGTCTTCATGGATGGCAGCCAATACTTTAACAATGTTCGGGTGGTTGAGTCTGCGGAGCGCTTCTCCCTCCCGTGTAAACCGCTCAATCATTTGGGTGATATCACCGGCCCCTCCGGCGCGCAGCATTTTGATGGCAACCGTTTCACCAGTCAGCGTATCGGTGCCGGTGTACACATCGCCCATGCCCCCGCCGCCGACGAATTGCCCCAATTGATAACGGCCCGCAATCGGAGTGCTTTCTGTGGTCATCATGCCAACCTTTTTTATCTGTCCGAACCTTCATGATTATTATACGAGTATTGAAGAACGAAGGGCCTACCCAATCGACACATGATCACCTGGGTAGGCCCTGACCTAATCGCTTCTCCCTACAAATGATGTCGATTACAGGATGGTTTTCACTCCTGGTATGCGGCGGAGGCCTTCAGAGAACAGGAAGCAGAGGATGATCACGACAGGCAGCACGATGGCGAACTTGAGCAGTGGAGGGAGGGGCGAGAAGCTCATGGCTACAGAAGCTGGTACCAAAATGAGCGGGTGGATCAGATAGACACCATAACTATTGGGTCCTGCAAAGGTCATGACCTGACTCTGGGGTTTCTTCCGGTCGCGAAGCCAGAGGATCAAGGTCATGCTGATCGAGACGCTGAACAAGCCAATCCACAGCATGAAGGCGGCACTTTGCCAGTATGGGCCGCCGAGAAAAACATCGGCTGATCCCTCTGCTGCTCCACCTACGAAGAACAGCACCGGCATCATCAAGAACAGTCCCAGTGTTAGCCAGGCCCAGAAGCGAAGATCTTTTCCTTCAAAGCGAGACAACCAATCGTTGCGATAAGCCAGGATGCCGGCGATGAAGAACAGAATGTATTGGGCAAAGAAGATGGTCATCAGGTTGAAGATGCCAAAGATCTCAACGGTATCGCCGACTTTGGACTTTAGGCCGATGATGAACATCAGCAGGCTGATGACTAATCCGAATCGGAGGATCGCTCGTTTCCCGGGCACTTTCAGGCTCTTGGTCCAGGCGAAGGTTTCTGATGAAGAACGAGTAGCTAATCGCCACAGCGTGTAAACGACCAGGAAAACCAACAGCGCGAAGATGAACCAGGTGGGGCCTTCATCCGCGCCGGTGATAAATGTCCGCCCAAAATATTGCCAGAAGGAGGCTGATTCCTCGCCGCGGGCAACTTGGGCGATGTAGGTGGGAATCCGGCTGAAGACGAATGTATAGAGGAGCATCGGCACGCCCAGGCGCAAGAGGCGTTCCTTCCAGAACCGGGCCAGTCCTTTATGGTCATAGGATCTGGGGGTGAAGTACCCCGATATGAAGAAATACAACCCCAAG
>CAZKZW010000104.1:0-1944 GCA_964557365.1 uncultured Pseudomonadales bacterium
AATCCACCAAAAGCAAATTTGCTTTTAGGTGTTGCAGCTAAACTACTTATTGCCGATGATTTGAATTGGGATAGAGAGAACCGTAGAGTGTTTATCAATAGAATTGCCACTGGTGATTGGGATGCGGTTTTAATCAGATCAGAGTCATTCAAAATGATCCCGATGTCAAATGAATTCCAGATTAATTTCTTTGAGAATAAACTATCCGAGTACAAAGAAATTCTTAGGACACTTGATAGTAGTTCACGAAAAACCCGATCTGTTAAGGACCTTGAAAAAGCCGCAGAAAAATATGAAGAAAAGATAAAAGAATTAACCGATGCACATAGAGACGAAGGAGTAATACCGTTTGACAAACTTGGAATAGATCATCTTTTTGCGGATGAAGCAGATATTTATAAAAATCTCGAATATTATACTCAACTTCAAAATGTACGTGGTTTAGGTGATTCAAAAGGTAGTGAATGTGCTTTAGATATGCTCATGAAAGTACGTTACATTCAAAGTATTGATGGTGGTATTACCTTTGCCACCGGTACCCCTATCAGTAATACCCTTGTAGAAGCGTACACAATGCAGCGTTTCCTGCAACCTGAAGTATTAAAAGCAAATGGTATCGAGGCATTTGATGAATGGGCACGCCAGTATGCTGAATCGGTCACTCAGATGGAGCTTAACAATACAGGAACCGGTTATACTCCGGTTACCCGATTTTCTAAAATTGTCAACGTTCCTGAACTTGTAACAAGTCTACGTCAAACGTGGGATATTCAGACAGCAAGCACCCTTGAAACTAATGGTATTCTTGTACCTGGTGTTAATCTTCCCTATAAAAATATTCATCAGATAGCTGCGCCGAATACTCCCCTACTCCAATCATATCTTGGTCATCTTGAAGATCGTGAACGGTTAGTAAAACAAAAAGGGAAGCCTAAGAAGGGGATGGATAACGTTCTGTCAATTATGACCGATGGCCGCAAAGCTGCTATTGATCTTCGATTTATTAATCCACAGCTCCCCGATGATCCAAATTCCAAACTGAATTTAGCAGTTAGTTACATTGCTGATTTCTATAATAAATACAAAACCGAGCGTTATACGTGTGCAGTATTTTTTGATAAAGCACGATCCCTTGAACATGGTATCGTAAAGTTTGATGGAATAAATGAAATTACCCGCAAACTAGTGGAACGCGGAATTGACTTAAGTGAAATTGGAGATGTTCGTAGCTGCAAAACATTTCAACAGCGCCAACAACTCTTTGAACGTGTTCGGGAGGGTCAGTGCAGGATCATTTTTGGAAGTACCGAAAATATGGGAGCAGGCACCAATTTTCAGAAGAAACTCAAAGCCATCTATCATATTGACGCACCGTGGAGACCTCGGGATATTGAGCAGCAAAATGGTCGTGGTTATCGCCCAGGTAATACAACCGGAGAATTGGATATTTACTACTTTGTAACAAAGGGGAGTCTTGATACGGGGCTGTGGAATGTCCTTGAAACAAAAGCCACTTCCATTCGTCAGGTGATGGATGGTACCGATAAAACCACTCGTACCATCGAAGAGAATTACTATGGTTCTATCAAAGAGTTATCGATTGATAACCCTCTTATAAAGGAGTCTCTTGAACTTGATCACGATTTACGGAAACTTCGATCTCAATACCGTGCTTTTCAGAATGACATGTCCAGTGCACATCGTAGATGTCAGAGGCTTCCTAATGAGATTATTACGGCAGAGGAACATGTTAAGAAGATTGAAGCTGATATGCAATCCCGACCGGAGCTGACCAAAAAAGATGAATTCTCAATGAAAATTACTGATACTGTTTTTACTGAAAGAAAACTTGCAGGTGCTGCCATTCTTAAAGAACTTGCAACGCTCAATCTTCAAGTAAAAGCGTCTCACGCTGAAAAGAATGTCGAATTACAAATAGGTACC
>CAZKZW010000105.1:0-1907 GCA_964557365.1 uncultured Pseudomonadales bacterium
TTGCGGAATTCCAGAAAAAACGAGGAGACATCGCGCATTCTAGGCATCATTGACCTACCAGAGGAATACATACGATTACTAGGCCCCAATCCGGACGAAACCAGGCAAGTCTTCCAGTCTCTAGATCGCTTCCAGGGATTACGTGAGGTGAAAGTTAAGCTTACCCGGTTGGCCAAACTAGTGGAATATGAACAACACAAACGGGCCTCATCTGTAGACGCGGGGTGGAATCTTCCAACATTGCATCAGGTTTTCATCGGCAATCCTGGCACAGGAAAAACATCCATCGCCCGTTTGTATGGAGAAATTCTAAAATCCTGTGGTTACCTCCGCAAGGGACACACAGTGGAAGTTTCTGCCCCATTGCTCATTTCTGGATACGCAGGTGATTCAGGCAATCGTTTATCAGCATTGGTTCAGGAAGCGCTAGATGGCGTTTTATTCATCGATGAAGCCTATGCGCTCACAAGGCGCACCGGAGCGGTAAATTTTGAAATCATCGACACGTTAACAAAAGCCATGGAGGATTTCCGTAACCGGTTCGTGGTGGTCGTTGCGGGTTACCCTCAAGAGATGGGGGAGTTCCTTGGAAGCAACCCCGGCTTACAGTCTCGCTTCGCTGATCCGATTCTGTTTTCCGACCTCAGTCAAGATGAAATGGGCGGTTTGCTTAATGCGTACGCGGCCCAAGAAGGGTTGGAACTACCCATCGACGTGCAAAGATTGGCTGAGTCCAGGCTGACTGCTCAGCAACGACAAGCACCTGCGCAGTTCGGAAATGCACGCTCGGTGAGGAAATTGTTTGACGAAATGAAAAAACGACTGGCAGAACGCGTCCTCGCCAGGTTCGATCCACAGCGGGACGATAGCGTGATGGAAATCCCTGGGTGGAATTGTTTTTCCCAGGAAGATTTAGCTGACGAAGGCATCACAGTCATTGTCGCGGCAGGTGCCTCAACCACGATTTCAACTGGACGGCCTGGAATTGAAAGCTGGGTGATGCGGACAGAAGACCCGCTACAGCCCTAGTCTTTCCGACTGCATCATCGCCAGAGCCTCTTTCAAAGTCTCAATCACCCCGGCATACCAGTCTCGTTTCTCTTTGTTGTTCGCCCGATCCGCCATCAACCGGTTGTACTCGAATTTTTCAATAGCATCCTGCCAACTGGCAATCGCGTTGCCTCGTTCTCCCGGAAGCGTCCATTGGGCAATGCCAATCATCCACTTCACGGTAGCCCCTTGATGGCTGAAGGGATCATACGCGGAAAGCCCGCGTTTCAAGTACAGGATTGCGTCGGCGAAATTACCAGTCTGGCTTGCCGCAAGACCGATGATTTCCCAGGCCTCCGCACTCTCAGCCGGGTTTGTGCTATTCTGGGCAACTCCGAGGAGAAGGTTGCTAAACTCATGCACCGGGATGAACTTGCGCTTATTGATATCTGTCCGAATACGCATGGCCAGTTTTCGAGCTGAAGCGGATAAAGAAGATGGATCAAAACGGGTCAGCCAGGCATCCGCTTCTTCCATGTGACAGGCCATTTCGACCCGGATTTTCTTTAGTACATCTGAATACCACAAATTCTTGAGGGCATCAGCATTTCTCGTCTCAGGATCCTGCCGGTTTCGCCAGAAATTCTGGCATTCAGCGAACGCAATTCGAGCCCTGGTCCAATTGGCATGTGCCGCAGCATTTCTGCCTACATTCCATTGAGCAATGCCCAGCAACCACTTCGCAACCGCAACCTCATGCGAGCCCTGGCTAAAATCACGCAGCGCATCTTGCAAGACAGTTTCAGCCTCTTCAAATTCACCCTTAGACAGGTGATATCTACCGATGGCGGTAAGAACATACAGACGCTCATTGATATTCGAAATTTGCTGGCAGGTAATTCGAAGATTATTCGCCA
>CAZKZW010000106.1:0-1907 GCA_964557365.1 uncultured Pseudomonadales bacterium
ACCTGACAACTGTTTAGTGTCGCGTATATTTGTCACTTCTCTTAGAAGAAATGAAGAGAATAAATTTTTATTGACGGTGAAGTTTTTATTCATTCGGTCTTCATCAATAGCGAACTCAACAAAGCTCCAGATTTTTCCGATTGAAACACCTATCGAAATAAAATAGTTAAATGCATCTGCTATAATCTTTACTGCGTCCAAAAGTTCTTTTTGTTCCTCGGTACGCGCATATGTGGAACAATGTTGATTAATAGCCTGCTGAAGCTCATCAGAGAAATAAAACATATTATCTCCTTCGTCTGTAGTTGCTTTCAAATATAGATTTGAAACTGGAAAAGCAAAATCCAAATGCTGCATCACATACCTTTGCTGTAGCCTGTCAAATTCAATCAGTGCGCTTTCTTCACTGTCAAGCTGAGCAATATCTAGAATATCCATTTCAATAAGCTTATCATTTGATATGCCAAGGATTTGGATTTCATTTCTTTCAATAAACTTTGCACGTAAGTACTTTTTCCTGTCTTTGGCCTTCAAATATCCCAATACATAATCTAGTGAGATCTCATTACTTTGATATTTATTTTCAGTTTGCGGAGTAATTGGAATTAAAGCATATTCCAGATTTCCTAAGTGAATGTTAAGATTGTTTATTAGATCCTGATAGAAATTAAACAACTGATTCTGTTTAATTCTGTCCGTGTTAATAAGGATTGGTTCACTATCATCAACTTCATTTTTTTCTTCCAAAGCTTCCATATCTTCGCTTATTTCTACACTTTCTGGTTGCTCTGTAACCTGATCAGCTGCCTGATCATTGTTTTCTTTGATTTTTTCAGAAGTTTGATCAACTGTTGGATCAATACTTTCATTTTTTAACTCTTCCATGATTTGACGTATTTATGATTAATAATTTTAATTCTCAACACCATGTTCATATTTGCTTTGTTCATTAAAAACCTCTTGGGAATTAACGGAAAGCTTTCTCCCTGCCAGTATTTTTGAAGCTTTAGAATTTTCATCCATGACGACAATAAGATTTTTCATTATTTCTTTCATCTCAGTTGAATCTGTGTCCGGTGCTGCAGCCTGTCCTGTAAATCCCCCAGATTGAAAACCTCGTTGTCTGATTGCATCATTAATAAATGCGGTTCTAAAAGAAGGAATAAGGCCTCTTTGTTTTGCTTCCAGATAATCAATATGTCTTCTGGTGTCGGGATCTCTGAGCAGGGGAGCAGAAGCAACCCACTCGTTGGCATGAACAACACCAACCGGTGTACTATCACTTCCGGATCTTTCTGTGAAACCTCCCTCTCTAAACTGGGTAGAATTTATTTTTGAAATCTGCGCGGCTGTTGTTCCTGCAACAAGTGCTATTTCCACACCCTTTAAAATTGAATCTGCGATCAGATTTCCTGTTGCCGGGGTCTTTAGGATGTTAACAATTGCCAAAGCTCCATCAATAACGGCCTGTCCAATAGCTATAACCTTACGTTTTTTAGCATATTTTCTTTGGATTTCTTCTTTCTTAGCCTCGTTGTTTCCTGCCTTTGCCAATTCAGCATCTTCCAAAGCTTGGGTGAATTCGCTAGCGTAGGAAAAAAGCTTCTGAGTTGCCTGAAGATATTTTTCAACGATTGAATAACGTTCCTGCGCTGCTTTCTCATTTATATTTTTTGTGGCCTGGTTGAATTCTTCTTCACTGATTTTTTTCTCAGCATAACCTTTTTGAAGAATCGCTTTCTCTTCATTAAGTTTAATAATGTTGGCTTCAATACCTTTGTTTAGGTATTTATTTTTCAGTTCGTCTAGTTGTTTTAATAAATTTTCCTGATCTTTTAAAGCGTTCTGGGCAATGGACGTTGCATTCTGGGCTATTTGGAGTTCAGTGTCAGTGGTATCCTCGCCCC
>CAZKZW010000107.1:0-1863 GCA_964557365.1 uncultured Pseudomonadales bacterium
TGGATAGAAGAAGTTTTCTTTTCTACTATCTCAGGACGCTTAAATACTTGACTTAGTTTACTAAAAAATGACATATCAAACTCCTTTTTATTCCTTAAGTGGAGCTTGAGATTACTGTTTTTTTTGGAGGATATAACAACCGATTATGACCACGGCAAATGCCCCTGGTCTATTTTCTTATGAACTGAGAATGCGGCAGTTATACATGATGGTTATTATTAATTCCAAATGTGATTTATTATTATGGTTTAGTAACCTCTAGCAGGGCTATTCTACTCTACGCTTTAGGAAAGCGTCAATGTGTGATGATGAATAACCTCGACTTTGAAAAACTTGATATATTTTACTTTTTTGCTGATATCCCTTGAGGTGAAGCCACTTGTCTTGGTATTTTTTCGCAACCTGACTATATGCCTCTTGCCACGAAATGTCCGGAATAGCTAATAACTGTGACTGGATCACTTCTAAGGAAACACCTTTTTGGCGAAGTTCGAAGGCGATAATTTTGTCACCTTTACCTTGACGGAGACGAAATTCTATCCATGCTTTGGTAAACGCAACGTCATCAACAAGGTGATTCTCTTCTAGGTATTGAATCGCTTGGGATACCAATTCGGTATCAACACTTTTTTTAGTCAGGTAATCGACCAATTCCTGCTTAGAACGAATCCTGATGGAAAGATATCGCAATGCACTCTGAATCATGTTTTTTGGAGAAACTTGATTCGTCTGTCGGTCTGTCATACTTTAATTAATTAAATTATTAAAGTAGATCTGATTCGTTATCATCTGATTTCTCTCCCACTTCAGTTGGAGGCATTTTGGTACTAGATTTAATTTTGACCCAAATACCTGCTTCGATTTCTTTGGCAAGTTTTTGATTCTCATCCAATTTGATTTTGGCACCTTCACGACCTTGTGCTAATACTTCGCCGTTATATTTATAGAATGAACCGGTTTTTTGGATAATATTAAATTCCGTAGCCACATCAACCAACCCACCACTCTTACTAATGCCAGAACTATTCATAATGTCGAATTCTGCAACTCTAAATGGTGGAGCAACTTTATTTTTAACAACTTTTGCTCTGTGTTGACTACCAACAATCTTGTCTCCTTCGGTAATGTTGCCTATTTTGCGCATATCAATCCGAACTGAAGAATAAAATTTAAGTGCCTGACCTCCTGGAGTCGTCTCTGGATTACCAAACATGATGCCAATTTTCATCCGCAATTGATTGGTGAAGATAAGAACAGTCTTAGACTTAGATACCGCTCCGGTGAGTTTACGCATAGCTTGACTCATTAAGCGAGCCTGTAGGCCCATAACTGAATCACCCATATCCCCTTCAATTTCTGCTTTGGGAACCAGAGCAGCAACCGAATCAATTACCAAGACATCGATGCCTCCAGATCGAATAAGTGTCTCAGCGATTTCTAATGCTTGCTCACCTGTATCAGGTTGAGCAATGAGTAAATCTTCAAGTTTTACACCAATACCCTGAGCTCGAACTGGGTCAAGTGCGTGTTCAGCATCTACAAATGCAGCTGTTCCGCCCATTTTTTGAGCTTCAGCAATGACGTGAAGACAGACGCTCGTTTTCCCTGAAGCTTCGGGGCCATAGATTTCAATAATGCGACCACGAGGCAAGCCACCTACACCGAGCGCAATATCTAACGCTATCGAACCGGTTGGAATTACGTCAATTTTCATTTGATTTTGAAGTGAATCACCCAAGCGCATGATGGAACCAGTACCAAATTGTTTGGTGATTTGATCCATGGCAATCGACACTGCCTGCATCTTACCGGGCATGGAATTGTCTGATTTTGACACTATCTCTTGTGATTCGTCTTTACGTG
>CAZKZW010000108.1:0-717 GCA_964557365.1 uncultured Pseudomonadales bacterium
CGGTTAAAGCGCTCTTCGGCAGTTGGTATGAAGTATTCCCCCGTTCCTGTTCAAAAGAACCTGGAAAGCATGGAACTTTCAAAGACTGCGAGGACAGACTTGCCTATATTGCCAAAATGGGATTTGATGTGCTTTATTTTCCACCGATCCATCCTATCGGGCTAACCAATCGCAAGGGTAAAAACAACTCTTTAAAAGCTGAGCAGGGTGATCCAGGTACTCCCTGGGCAATTGGTTCAGCGGACGGAGGCCATAAATCCGCAACTAGGAACCTTAGCCGATTTTCAATCCTTGCTTGCCAGGGCTAAAGATTACGGAATAGAAATCGCTCTGGATTTAGCATTTCAATGTTCACCTGACCATCCATATGTTAATGAGCATCCGAAGTGGTTTGTCTTGAGGCCCGACGGAACTATCCAATATGCTGAAAATCCACCTAAAAAATACCAGGATATATTTCCCCTCAATTTCGAAAGCCCTGAATGGTGCAGTCTCTGGGAAGAGCTTAAAAGTATTGTAACCTTCTGGATTTCCCAGGGCATCCATATCTTCAGGGTAGATAATCCGCATACCAAATCATTTTATTTCTGGGAATGGTTGATATCCGGGATAAAAAAAGAATATCCGGAAACTATCTTTTTAGCTGAAGCTTTTACCCGACCAAAAGTTATGTATGAACTGGCGCAGATAGGATTCAGCCAGTCCTATACTTATTTT
>CAZKZW010000108.1:727-1813 GCA_964557365.1 uncultured Pseudomonadales bacterium
TTTGCCTGGCGCAACACAAAGTCCGAACTAACTCAATATTTTACAGACCTGACAAAATCAGAGATATGTGAATATTTCCGACCTAATCTCTGGCCGAATACACCGGATATTTTAACCGAATATCTCCAGGCTGGAGGCCGTCCGGCTTTTCTGACGCGATTAGTCCTGGCTGCTACGCTTAGCGCCAGCTATGGAATTTACGGTCCTGCTTTTGAACTCTGTGAAAATACGCCAAAAGAACCTGGAAGTGAGGAATATTTAAATTCTGAGAAATATGAAATCAAATATTGGAATACTGATCGGCAGGATAATCTGGCTGACTTTATTACCCGGATCAACCGAATCCGCCGCGAAAATCCAGCGCTACAGGACAATTGCAACCTGTTTTTTCATAAAGTTGATAACGACCGCTTGATTTGCTACAGCAAAAATACGGATGATTTATCCAATATCGTTCTGGTAGTGGTGAATTTAGACCCTCAATATACTCATTCGGGCTGGTTGGACATTCCATTAGAAAATCTGGGGCTTGATTTGAAACAACCTTACCAGGTACACGACCTGTTAAGCGGCGCCCGCTATTTGTGGTACGGTTCGCATAACTATGTTGAGCTGGACCCCAGAATTGTACCAGCCCATATTTTTCAAATCCGCCGACGCATACGTACTGAAAGAGATTTTGATTATTATTTATAGAAAAATAGCCGGAATAAAAACAAGCATTTATTAGTCGATCTAAGAGAAATGGAGGTGGCTAATGCCTGAAGAAATTAAATCAGAAAACCTTGACAATCGTGTATCTACAGGTATTGAAGGACTGGATGAAATCCTTGAAAATGGTCTGGTGCGAGGAGGACCGGGTACTGGAAAGAGTACGCTGGGCCTTCATTTTCTCACTTCTGGAGCTCAAACCGGAGAGAAAGCTCTATTTATTACGCTGGGAGAACCGGAACAACAACTGCGCAAAAATGCAGCCGCAATTAATTTAAATCTAAATGGGGTTAGTTTCCTGGACCTGACACCGACTCCTGAATATTTCAGCAAGGACCAGGGTTATGATATTTTTTCTCCTTCCGAGGTAGAACG
>CAZKZW010000109.1:0-1806 GCA_964557365.1 uncultured Pseudomonadales bacterium
CCTCGACGCAGAGATCGACGGTCTCCCGCGCGGACGGGTAGTCCGGCGACCAGTAGGTGAACGCCTTGCCGGATGCGAGCAGTCGCCCGCCATGCTCGTAGACACCCGACCCCAGGTAAAGCCCGCAGGCGGGAAGCTTGATTTCAGAAGTGCTCATGGTGTTCCTCATGCATGCGCCTGCCGCGGCGTTCCCCCGCTACACTCTCGTCCACAGGCGTCTTGCTCCATTGCCCGGATCCAGTACAAAGTATTATACTTGCAGATTGGCCAGGATTTGGCAAGACGATCAAATTTTGGCGCAATAGGACTTTGCCTTTGGCGGGGGCAAAAGGGCAAAATAGCACTCTTAGGGAGTCGGCAGCGAAAGGGTCGGAACGGAAGAGGACAGGAAAGGCTTGGGTAACGCGTGAAACTATCTGAAATCGTGCATTGTGCGATCTGGAACGGGATTCCCGACGCCTATTTTGATTTTCTACTGGCTGAGTGGGCTGATCATGGTGTCACCCGTCTGATCTACTGCGCGTCGGAGATGGCGCGAGCCGTGCGCGAGCCGGACTTTGGCCCCAAGCTGATCAGGCAGGCGGCTGCGCATGGGATCCGATGGGCCGACGGGCACGTCCCCTGGAGTCCGGAATGGGCGCTGAACACTCCGGAACCATATCGGGAGCTCATGCTCCAGAACAACACGCGGGCGCTGGAACTGGCCGCCGAGGCTGGCTGCGCCACCCTTACGATTCATGTCGGCGACAACGTTTGTTGTGAACCATCCTACCTGCCGATCGAGCAGACCCATCCGCTGCTGGATGATGCGCTGGCGCGCCTGATCCCTGTTGCCGAACACTGCCGGGTCGTTCTCTGCATCGAGAATATCATCGCGCCCACCGACACACCCGAGGCGTTGCTCCGTTGTTTTGCCCGCTTCCAGTCGCCCTATTTCGGCTGCTGTTTCGATTCCGGCCACGCGAATGTCATGGCCACCCAGCCGGGCAAGGAGCCGCATCATCTCAACGGGTGGATCCAGCAGCTCTGGCGGGGAAACCCACTACTCAACCCGTCTGACGCCTTGGCAACACTTCTCCCCCATGTTGTCACCTGCCATCTGCATGACAACAACGGACGCGATGACTCACATCTGCCCCCCGGGCAGGGAACGATCGATTGGAAACGAACGATCGGCATGCTCGCACGCGCACCGCGCCTGATCAGCGTACAGGACGAGTTGTCATTCGCGAGGAAGCCGGGGGTTTCCATTCCTGCGGCCTTGGAGGCCTTTCGGATAATCGGCTTTACCGACTAACGGGCTGGCAGCGCTGGAATCTGGTGTTCGCAGCGCCGGCGGCTTCACGGTTCCGGCTCGGGCGCCGGTCCGCGACGCCGCGGCCAGCCATGCCTGCAGCGCCTGGCGCTGCAGCACGGGACGGATGCTCCGCAGCTGCCCGAGCTGGCGCGCGTTCAGATAATGGTAGTTCGTCGCGCACAGACTCTCCTCGACGGCTTCGGCAAAGGCCAAGGCCCGCTCGGATCCCTCCGCCCCCGGATCGAGCTCGATGCGCAGATCGTAGCCGGCCGGATCGCGGTCCGCACCGGCATCCGGGGTCAGCATCGCGAACCGGGGGTGGATGTCCGTTTTCGCCGCCGCCGCCGCGAGCGCGGCGGCGGCATCGGCCTCGGCGAGCTTTTCGCCGACCAGATCTGACACGGCATTGTCCTTGCCAAGGAACTCCAGGCAGGGCGTCGCTTCCAGGAACCGGGTCACGCGCACCCGGTCGTGCAGCCGGCAGCGCCAGAGACCCGCGCCGGTCGTGA
>CAZKZW010000110.1:0-1798 GCA_964557365.1 uncultured Pseudomonadales bacterium
CAGCTCCTGTATTGGAAAAGGCTAGAGCAGTAAAGGCCGGTCTTGGTTGGATCGGGAAAAACGGACTGTTGATCAACAAAGAATTTGGATCTTTTTTTTTCATTGGGGAATTGATTATTGACATTGAGCTTGAATATGATGAGCCATTCATTGGTGAGTATTGCGGGATTTGCGACAAATGTCTTAAAGCTTGTCCAACTAGCGCTTTTGTAAAACCATACATTCTAAATGCTACTAAATGTATTTCATATCTGACAATAGAAAGTGATGGTGATTTGCCTGACGGGATGCATGAAAAAATAGGGAGTAGGGTATATGGTTGTGATGCATGTCAGGATATATGTCCTTGGAATATAAATTTGAGGCATCATAGAGTAGAAGAATTTAAAATATTTAAGGAAATACAAAATCCGAATATTAAAAGGCTTAAGGATTTGGATGCAAATGAATTCAATAATATTTTTAAGAAATCTGCAATTAAAAGAATAGGTTTGGATAAATTTAAAAGAAACATCTTTTTTGCATTTCCTGATTGACATTTGATGATTTATATTAATCTTTTTAAACACTTGAATTGTTAGATTTGCAAATTCTTTTTAAAAATTCAGAATTATGAAACGATATATTTTAATTTCAATTTTTACAGTAATTATTATGACTACAGGGTGTAAACATAAAGAAGAAGTGAAGGATAAAGATGATTTTCAATTCTTAGTGGAGCAGTTTTCAGACATTAAGATATTGAGATATCAGGTTCCCGGATTTGACGACTTAAGTCTTGATCAAAAGAAACTGCTTTATTATTTATCTCAGGCTGCTGCAGAGGGCAGGGACATCCTTTTCGATCAGAATTATAAATATAATCTGGTTATCAGGCGTACACTTGAAGCTATTTACAGTGATTATAAAGGAGATCGCACATCAGAAGATTTTAAAAAATTCGAAGTATACCTTAAGCGAGTTTGGTTTTCAAACGGAATACACCATCATTATTCAGCTGATAAAATAGATCCGGGTTTTCCGGTTGAGTATTTCAACACTATTATGCAGGATATAAGCGAAGATAAGCTTCCGCTAAAAGAAGGACAAACTAAGGCTGAATTGCTTGCACTGTTGGACAGTGTAATTTTTAATCCTGAAGTTGATAATAAAAGAGTAAATCAGGCAGATGGTGAAGATCTTATTCTTACTTCTGCAAACAATTATTATTCAGGAGGTATTACACAGAAAGAGGTTGAGGAATTCATTGCATCAAAGAAAATTCCCGGCGACAGTCAGCCTGTTTCATACGGACTTAACAGCACTCTGGTAAAAAAGGACGGGAAGATTTATGAAGAAGTATGGAAAGTAGGAGGGAAATATTCAGCTGCCATTGAAAAGATAGTTTTCTGGCTCGAGAAAGCTTTGACTGTTGCTGAAAATGACAAACAGAAGAATATAATAAGTCTTCTTATTTCGTATTATAAGACCGGAGATTTAAAAACCTTTGATGAATTCAATATCGCATGGCTTAAAGACGATCAGTCAAGAATTGACTTTGTAAATGGCTTTACAGAAACATATGGTGACCCGTTGCAATATAAGGGAGCATGGGAAAGTCTGGTTAACTTTATTAATCTTGAAGCAACAAATCGTACTAAAATAATTAGTGAAAATGCCCAATGGTTTGAAAGTAATTCACCTGTTGATCCGCGATTCAGGAAAGAGGTTGTTAAAGGAGTATCTGCTAAAGTTATTACAGCCGCAATGCTGGCGGGCGATTGCTATCCTGCAACTCCAATAGGAATTAACCTTCCTA
>CAZKZW010000111.1:0-1789 GCA_964557365.1 uncultured Pseudomonadales bacterium
TTCTTTTGTGTCCGCCACTCCTGCCAGAATGCCGATGATCAGCGCTCCAGCCGGCCCGCTGATCGCCGAACCCAGGGTTACCAAAAGCTCACGCGGATCGGAGACAAATTCTGTTCCTGGAATAGGCACGGTGACCTTCAGTGCAACCAGGACAAGGGCGACCAATCCGCAGACGGTGGCAAACAACAATCCGCTGCCAGTAACCCATTGAAAAGGTCTAAGCGGGGCACGCTCCCCATTTTGCTTTACTTGGTTGTCGCTCATCCGCCTCCCCTCACCAGCATGTGAAAGTCATGCCGGCCTGATCTTCAATCACCTCATGGGTATTCTTGCGTTCCTCAAGGATACTCTAATTACCCCACAATGGGCGGCGGTAGCGCCGCGGCAGCAGCAGCAGAAGAATGGTAGTCAACAGCGCCGTGATGACAACTTCCACGGTAAAAGCACGGGCTATTTCGGCATACGCCGATCCAAAGGGGATTTTTTCGGCATGGTACAGGTTGTAGGTCAGGAAATAGGTCGGAATCAATAAGCCATAATAATACACCGCAATGCTGAGGATCCACAACAATGCAAAACGAAACGCGCTTTTCCGCAGCACTTTGATAAGCTGCAAATAGATAATTGCCAGGACCGCCCCGGCAACTACGTGCGTCACGATACTCGCCAGGACCGTGTCTCTCTGTTCCTCACCGAACCCTGCCAGGATTCCAACCAGCAGCGCCCCTACCGGCCCGCTGAGCGCCGCCCCCAGGGTGACCACCACCTCGCGCAGATCGGTGACGATATCCGTCCCAGGAATGGGGACGGTGATTTTAAGGATCACAAGTACCAGCGCGACCAAACCGGTGACCGCCGCCACCAGAAGCCCTTGGCCGGTGACCCATCGGAAAGAATTCCGAGGCTGATTCTGTTGCTCCACAAGGTTGTCGTTCATCCGCCTCCCCTCACCGGCATGGGAAAATCATGCCAGTCCATCCAATCCAATCAACCGAGCAGAAATCGTTGGCTCCCAAAGGATAAGCTATTTGCCCCACATCGGGCGGCGGTAGCGGCGCGGTAAAATCACCATTACCGCCGTGGTGATAATCATCGTCCCGATTGCCTCCGCAAAAGCTCCACGGGCAATCGCGGCGTACACCGGCCAAAAATCATACGGTTCGGGGTGATGCAGGTTGTGCGTCAGAATGAACGTGGGCATTAAAACCACATAGAAATAGGCGGCGACACTGATTGCCCACAAAATAGCGAAACGGAACGTACTCCGGCGCAGCACCCGCGTCAGATACCGATAGGCCAGGGTGATCGCCATTCCGGCCAGCCCATGCGACACAATGCTGGCCAAGGCGTTGCCATCCGCCACGGCCACACCTGCCAGCACGCCCACCAGAATGGCCCCCAACGGCCCCGAAATAGCTGCGCCCAGGATGACGACCACCTCGCGGGGATCGGTGACCACATCCATGCCGGGAATGGGCACGGTGATTTGCAGGAAAACAAAGGAGAACGCGACCAGCCCAGCCACGGCGGCTATGCCAAGCCCCCATGTAGTCGCCCAGCGAAAAGGCTGCCCTTCGGTATTCTCGTGCTGCTCGGCCGGATGGTCGCTCATGGGACTTCCTTTCAATAATTGAATGGTCCCAAATACTTGTTGCAGCACCATTAAGGTATAGATATAGTACCTTATTTTGGGTTGTTCGTATCTGCGAATACCATTACAATTTGTAACTACTCAGAGGGTGGGGAAAGTTCCTGAATTTGAGGTGTATGTGGGGTGCTTCGCACCCCA
>CAZKZW010000112.1:0-1236 GCA_964557365.1 uncultured Pseudomonadales bacterium
ATTCGGCATCCTGGGCAGAGCCAAGCGACGCTCCATTGTCATAATAGGCCCGCCGGTACCAGGCCCCATCCCAGGCGGACTGCTCCACAGAAGCAGCGTATTTTTTGGCGCGGAATAAATACCGTTGCGCGGTTTCGCGATCTCCGGCCTGTTCACAGATCTGGGCAAAGCGTTTTAGTATGTCACAAATGAACCAGGCCAACCAGACACTCTCGCCTTGCCCGTCTTCGCCGACTCGGTTCAGACCGTCATTCCAATCGCCGGTGCCGATCAACGGCAGTCCGTGAGACCCAGTCGTAGAGCCCTTCTCGATTGCACGAAGGCAGTGTTCCATCAGCGAGTGGGTGAGCTCGGACTGTGGATATTCTCCGTAGCGTTCGATTTCGCCCTGCGAAAGAGGCTGGGCCTGTCGGAAGGCAATTCTCTCGTCCAGAATGCCTGTGTCGCCAGTTGCTTCAACGTACAACGCGGTGACATAAGGCAGCCAGAGCAGGTCATCTGAGAACCGCGTGCGCACACCGCGCCCGGAAGGCGGATGCCACCAGTGCATGACGTCGCCTTCAAGAAACTGGTGGCGGGCGGCATTGATGATCTGACCACGCGTGATGGTGGGGTCTGTGAGCAGCAGAGCCAAAACATCCTGCAACTGGTCGCGGAAGCCAAACGCGCCACTGGATTGGTAGAAACCGCTTCTGCCCCAGATCCGGCAGGAGAGGGACTGGTAGAGCATCCAGCGGTTCAGAATCAAATCGGTGGCTGGTTCGGGGGTATGCACTTGCACGGCGCCAAGTAAATGGTCCCAGAACAGTCGGGTGCGCTCAAATGCCGCGCTAACAAAGGCAGGATTGTGATATTTTTCAGCTAACGCCAGGGAGTGTTCTTTATCTTTTCCTTGACCAAGGACAAAATAAACCTCTTCGCTACCGCCGGGGGCAAGATCGAGATGTAATTGAAGTACTGCACAAGGGTCTTCACCGGGTGTAATGCGCGTTTCGAGCCCCAGGCGGGATAATGCGATGGGAGACGCCGGCGAGCCGCCACGCCCGAGAAATTCGGTGCGGTCGGCGGTCAGACCGTGAATTTCCTTGCTGGCAATCAGGAACGCAGTTCGGTCTCTGAACTCGGCGTTGTAAGGATTGGATGCCAGGAGACATTCGAGGTTCGAGTCATATTCTGGGATGATGTAAGCCATGCTTTCGGCATGATTGGTGCCCAAAACCCACTCGACATACTGCG
>CAZKZW010000112.1:1246-1772 GCA_964557365.1 uncultured Pseudomonadales bacterium
CTGCGTGGCTGTAATTCTGCGTGGGCGGGGCAAGGTGTTTTCCACCTTTAGGTGGATGATCTTGACCGGGTCTTCTGGACTGGAAAACAGGGTCAGGCAGTGGCGGAGGCCGTGCGAATTGTGTTCAAAGATGGTGTAACCCGCGCCGTGGGTAGTACGGTAGGGTTGGTTTGCGCCAGATGGTAATGGAGTGGGGGTCCAGACTTCCCCGGTTTCCTCATCCCTCAGGTAAAGCGCTTCGCCGGTGGGGTCGCTCACCGGGTCATTCGACCAGGGGGTAAGGCGGTTTTCGCCGCTGTTCATGGCCCAGGTACACTGGCTGCCCGCTTCGCTGACCATGAAGCCGAACTCAGGATAACCGATCACATTTACCCATGGGGCAGGGGTGGATTTTCCGGGTGAAAGCTCTATGATGTATTCACGCCCGTCGGCGCTAAATCCTCCGAACCCATTGTGGAATTTCAGGCCATCCTTGGTTTCTAATGGGAAGGCATTCGGAGGATTGTCCGCGCCCGGTTTATCTTCT
>CAZKZW010000113.1:0-1361 GCA_964557365.1 uncultured Pseudomonadales bacterium
AGATCTAAAAGAGATCTCAGAAAAAAAACAAACTCCGGTTGCCCGGATAGTAAGGGACATCCTCAAAGAAACTATTTTAAAAGAAAACACCCGAAACACTGTTTTCGACTATTAACCCAAAAAAATAAAAAAAATGTCATCACAAACAAGTTACACCAGGCGGATCACGCTTTATATAAATGATAAAGAGGTGAAAAATGATATTGCTTCGATCCAAAGAGAATTTTATAAGGCAAATAATGAGCTGAGAAAAATGACTTTGGGATCTGAAGAGTACAATAATCAATTGCACAAAGTTGCAGGATTAAAATCTATACTTCAAGAACACCAGGTAGCACTAAAACAAAGTTCAGCTGCATTAGAGGATATGACCGAAAACATTGAAGAACAAGAGCAAGTTATAAATAAGAGCTCAGGATCTTTTTCAAAATTAGGAGATAATCTTTCTGCCGTACCTGGTCCGGCTGGTGCTGCAGTGACCGGCATACAATCTTTGGGGAAAGCACTCTGGGGACTGATGGCAAATCCGATTGTTGCTATTATTGCGGGTGTTGTAGCTGTTTTTATTCTTCTTTACAAAGCTTTTAAGTCAACTGATGAAGGAGCGACCAAATTAGAAGGAGTTTTTAAAGGGCTTAGCAATGTTTTTGATGTTGTAATTGATAGAGCTTCAGACATCACAGACGCTTTTGTTTCGTTGCTAAAACTGGATTTTAAAAATTTTGGAGCAAACATTAAAAAAGCTTTTTCAGGCATAGGAAAAGAAATTGTTCAGACAGCTTCAGCCGGGTTTGAGTATGCCCAGGCAATGGATGATATTGAAGACCGGGAAGCAGCAGCTCAGGCGCGAATGGCAAAATTAAGGGTTGATATAGAAAATTTAAAAAACCAAGCAAAAGACCGGACTAAAACAGATAAAGAAAGAATGGAAGCAGCTAAAGAGGCTATGGATAAAGAAATTGAACTCAATAAACTCGAGACAAAATTTCTAGCCGAAAAAAACACTGCAGAAATTAAAAACATGGCCACTAAGATACAGAATTCAAAAATGACAGTTGAACAGAAAGAAGCCCAGCTGGAAGCATGGTTGAAGGTTGATGATATGGAGCTTAATTCTATGCTGAAAAATGATAAAGCTTTTGCGGATTTTTATAATAAAAACAGTACTGCTTTTCAGGATCTCCAAAAATCAAAATCTGATGAGATCCTTAAAGAAGCGGAGCTGGCAACCGGCACCAGAAGACTACAATCAGAGCTTACAGGATTCATGAAAGAGATGCAGGATGAAAGGGAAAAGGCAGCTGAAGAAGCTTACAAAAAACAAGAAGAAAAACTTTCTGCAGCACAAGGTAGAGAGCGTC
>CAZKZW010000113.1:1371-1767 GCA_964557365.1 uncultured Pseudomonadales bacterium
TTTTATTGAAAAAATCATTATATGAAAAGGGCGAGACCACAGAAAAAGTAAATCTCGAACTGAAGAAAAAAGAGATGGACCATCTCGAAGAAAAATTAGCTCTCCAAAAAAAGTATGGGAAGGATACAACTGAAATTGAAAATTCCATACTGGATATGAAAGTTGAATTCTCAGAGATGGAGAAAGAAGAAAAAAAGAAAACAGCTGAAGATCTGAAGCAGCAACGTGAAAAAGAGGTTAAGGATCTGGAGAGTAATTTGAAGCTACAGCAAGAGGCCATTAAGCTTGATGGAGCTAAAACCAGACAAACAGATCAGGAAATAAATTCTTCTTTACTAGCAGCCCAGGCAGACTTTTTGAAAAAGAAATTAGCCCTGCAGAAGGAATGGGGCGAGG
>CAZKZW010000114.1:0-371 GCA_964557365.1 uncultured Pseudomonadales bacterium
CCGCGCCGCCCTCGATCACTACCATGCCCCACGGGTCATCATTGGGCTTCGGTTTCAACAGTCCCAGGTCTTCGATCGGCAAACTGTCCGGCCCAGGCCCGTACTGCCGCGCCATCTCCCCTTCCTCGAAGGTTTCAACCCGCAGGAGCAGACCTTCCAGACTCGTGCGCGATGTCTGATCGTTCTTCCCCAAGCTGTCTTGCGCTTTCCGCAGCCGGCGCACCACATCGGCAAAGCTGGCTTTCTTGCTCCGCTCCACACAGATCGCTTGCCGGTCGCTCGCGCTCAGCGCGTCCACCGGAGTCCCGACCTGTAACGGCATTCCCGCCAGGTTGTATTCGAGCCGGCGGGAGGTGATCGCGTCTACCTCG
>CAZKZW010000114.1:381-1748 GCA_964557365.1 uncultured Pseudomonadales bacterium
CGAAGTGGAAACCGGATTTCCCAGGAGAAAGCAGTACCCCGCAGTCCTGGTACACTTCGCTGATCGCCCTGCGCAGGAAACCCAACTGCCGGGGACCCATGCGCCCGGCATTCGCAAACAATTCCGCAACCAGAGAACGATAGCGGCCTGGGTCCATACGCTTCGGCACTTGCAAGATGTTCCAGCGCAAAGGCCGCTGCGCGCCAGGAAATACCTGCCGCACGTCTACCCGGTTCTTTGTTCCCAGATCTTCCCAGTTCAAGGCGCGGCGCCAGCCCTGGCCGAAGTCCAGGATGATCGTCCGGTAATGCCATTTGAGCGTAGTTTCATACGCCAATCGCTCAGCCGAAACGGATTTACCAAAACCCGTGTCACCACAAAAAGCGGTGTGAAAATGACGACCTGGACTCAGGCGCAGCGGCATTGCCGTAATCTCAGCCAATTCGCTGGACCACTGCTGAGCAAGCGTCACATCCCCCGGCATGTTCGGGTAGAAGGCAAAGTCAGGCGTGCTTTCCTGCACCGTGACCGCTGTACCCATTTCGTACATACCCGGAGCCGTGTAAGCCGACACCTGCAATAGCGTCAGCAGGGTCGAGTCCATGTACCCACTCATAACTTCGGGGATCGTTTCAACCCGCGTGGAGGGAGAGAACACGCTCGCGTGAGAGATGATGTAATCCTCTTCCTCGGGAGTAAGATCACGAGTCTGCACGCCGGTCACCACGTCTTCAGTCCCGTAGAAGGCTTCGGGGATCAGGCCCATCATGGACTGCTTGCCTTCTGGGTTGCGCGTCAGGGCATACACGTCCGCGTAGAACGCGCCTTCCTTGCTGGCCCCTTCCAGTAACCGCTGCTGCGTGCGCAGGATTTGGGTCACCAGGATGGCGGGATCAAACTGCCACTGGTAGGATTGGTTCAGCGAGAACGAAGGAGCCACACCCACCGCCAGGCCGGAGGACGCGCCGCGACCTACCATCTGGCTCACTGAGTTGCCCTTGCTCGTGCTGTCCGATTGACTGTCTGTATTGGATTGGCTGGTGGTGTCCGATTCGCTTACCGTGTCGGATTGACTCGTTGTCGTCGCATTGGACGTGCCCCAGGTTTCGCTGGTCCCCTGCGTGGAGCTCGAAGAATGGGTTACGCTCGTGCTTACTGTCTCAGCGCGAGAAGTGCTATCACTCGTACTGTTGGTTTCTGAGTGCATCGATCCCGAAGAACTGCCCCAGGACTCACTCGTGCCGCCGCCGCTCACCCACCCATGCGCGTACCCGGCGTTGATCCCGGCATTCAGGCCAGCATCAATTCCGGCATTTAGACCGGCCTTTCCACCGCCAGAAAAACCAACATTGATCGAGTCCGACTCG
>CAZKZW010000115.1:0-1720 GCA_964557365.1 uncultured Pseudomonadales bacterium
AATCTAAATTGACATTGTCAAACTACTCACGTAAAGGCGATAGGCCTTGGTTTATTCGATGCTGATGATTTTGAAGACGAATTGTCCGTTGGGGGTGTCGGCGATGGCTAATTCGCCAACCTTCTTGCCCAGTAGGGCGCGTCCGATGGGGGACTCGTAGGAGATGCGGTTTTTGGGCGGGTCGGCTTCTTTGGGGCCGACCACCTGGTAGGTTTCGGGATCGTCGAAGCCTTCTTCCATGATGGTGACGCGTGCGCCAATATCCACTTTTTCGCGGTGGGCAAGATTCTCTTCAATAATGACTACATTGGAAAGGATACTGGTAAGTTCCTGGATGCGGCCTTCCAGGAAGCCTTGTTCTTCTTTGGCCTGGATGTAGTCGGCGTTCTCGGATAAATCGCCCATTTGAATGGCGGAGCGCAGCCGCCGAGAGAGATCCTCGCGGCCCGGGCCTTTCAGGTTTTCAAGTTCTTCTTTCAGCCGCTTCAATCCATCAGCGGTCAGGTAGTGAACGTCAGACATGGGAACCTCTTTCGATGGGATATTCACTGTGGAGATTCGATTTTACCGCGAAATGAATGAAAGCGCAAAAAAGGGTACGGATGCAGCCAGGGTAAACGCATCGAATGTCAAGCATTCCACTTTTGATGAAAAAAGCATATTAGGGCATGTCGTCGCGAGCTTTCCGAAGCTTTGAGAGGAAAGCGTGGCGACCTCCAAGTGTGCTTACCAGCCGAATCGGAGGTTGCTCGCAACGACACATTCGAGGTTGTTGCATAATAATTCCCAAGTTGCGTTTACCCTATTGATGCAGCGCTCTTAAATTTCGAGGCCGGCCAAAGCTGGCCGGCCTCGCGCCTGAGGAGGATCAGCGCCTAATATTGTCCCAAGGTGCCTTTCATGCGCACGCGGCGCTCGAGGGCCCTAAAGGTGATCAGCCCCAACCCAACCAGCAGGAACATCGAGCCGAGCAGGATGTAGACCTCAATGTGGATGGGCAAGAGGGTTTTTGTTCCCAGCAGCCAGCCGCGCACTGCATCAAAACCATAGGTGAGGGGCATGGCCAGCGAGACGGGCAGCAGCCAGCGGGGCAGCGAGTTGACCGGGAAATTGGCCCCGGAGAAGATTTGAACCAGGAAACTGCCAATATCGACCAACGTGTTGGCCTCGCGCATGATCATGACCAGAGAGGCGAAGGCCAGTCCGAAGCCATACAGGCCGATGAGCATGGGCAGCATGGCCAGCAAGGCCGGGAGGACGTTGCCGGTGGGTTTGAAGCCAAAGAACAGCCAGCCGAGGAGGATGACGCCCAAGGAAGTGAGGGCGGTGGTGATCATGTTGCTGAAGGTGCGCCCAATCATTAGCAGCGGGCGGGGCAGCGGGCAAAGCCAGTTGGATTCGAGCACGCCGCTGTCCATATCGCTTTTCAGGGCGTAGCCCATGCCCCAGAAGACCGCCATGATGAAGTTGGTCATGGCGCTGCCGACGATGATGAAGGACATGTAGTCGGTGGTCCCGGCGTACCCGGCGAAGCCTTCGGCGCGGCCGTTGACCGAGAAGGCCATGCCCATGAAGTAGACCGGGGTGAGCCAGACGATGGGTTGGATGACCGTGGAGAGAGCGTTGAGGGGGTAGCGCCAGTATTGCTTCCAATCCTTGATGGTGATTTGCCATAGGGCGTACAGGTGCGAGGCCAGCGTGGGGCGGGATAAGCTTTTGG
>CAZKZW010000116.1:0-1719 GCA_964557365.1 uncultured Pseudomonadales bacterium
CAAGGAGAAACGAAAGGAGGCAAGGCATGACAACAATTCTGGGGATCGGGATTGGAGTCGCGGTGGTGGTGTTTGTTTACCACGCTGTCGTACTGGTCTACGCGAGTCGCAATCGCTGGTTGGAAAAGCGGCTGCGGCAGTACGTCCGGTAGGTGAGCAGGTATGCTGAATACAAATGCCATCGAACAAGAACAGGCTGCGCGCACCGAAAGGGCGCGTGATGCCCTGGCACACGAGTTGTTTTGCATTGTGCGCAAAGCGCCTGGGTTGTGGCTGGTCCAGAACGGGGACAAGCTGCCCTACGATGTTCGCAAGAACGGAGAGGGGTGGTCTTGCACCTGCCCGGACTATGGCCGTTACCAGGGCCAACTGCGCTGCAAGCACATCGAAGCTATCCGGTTGTCGGATGGCGAACAAGAAAAATCATCAATCGTAGGAAAGGAGGTCTTGATGGAAAATAATGGAAAGTCTGTCGATCTGAGTGGGGGATGGGTGAAGTTGTACCATCCTGCCGGCGGGGGCGTGCAGGTGACTCTGCCCGTGCCTTCGTACCCTTTGAGCAGCGAACAAGCGGAAGCTATGTTCATGAATGTTGCTTTGCTGGTTGGCTCCGGGTTCATGGTGAATCCTGCCGGCCTGGAAGAGGGTGAGAAGCGGGAATTGGTGACCCACCTGGTGCGCCGGCGCAAGAAGGAAGACGATGGCTCGTACACGCCCATCTTCGACGTGTACACGGGCGGGAATTTCCGCGTGCTGTCGGTCTACCTGGACGTGGACAAAGTGGATGAAACCGCTGAGTTCGTGTCCCTGTTCGGCGCGATGGATCGTTTCAAGGTCTATCCGAGCGCCGCTCCCCTGGAGCGCGGCAAGGATGCTGAGAACGACCGCGAGTACGCCATTCCGGTCACGGATCGCGGGGCCTATGTCGTCTACAAGGCTAACCCCAAGTATGACGAGGCTGAAGCGGAGAAAGCTGCCGCCGATAAGAAGGCGTACAAGGTCGCCAAGCGCGTCTTTGTTCGCTTTGAGCGCGGTGGTTCGACCGCTGCGCCGGCTGCTCCCGCAAACGGCAACGGCCAGGCGGCTCCTGCCGCTAATGCTCCTGTTGAGCGCAAGTACACCGATGGCAAGCTGGTTGGTCCGGGCGCGGAATCCGATGCCTACGACCGCCATGTGAAAGCTGTGGGCCATGCGCCGGCGTCGAAAGATGCCCTGCGCGAATGGCTGAAGGCGAATCCCCCCGCCTAGTCTACCCGCACGACCGATGGACGCAAACACTACCGGAGACAGAAGAACGTCTCCGGTAGTGTTTATCACAAGGAGGACGGCATGGACTATGGCCGGGTATACGGATACGGGTGGGAGAGCATGCCTCCCCCGCCCAAAAAACCTTTCTACCTGATCCAAGCGGAAGACCGTTTTGAACAGGCTGAGAAGGAATGGCTGGCCTTGACCGATATCGAGCCAGTGCCATACGAACAAGCAGACGCGGCCTTGAAGCGATTGCAGAAGGCCGAAGTGGACTTAGCTGCTGCCAGAGAACGCGAGTACGGCGAGCGCATGACGAATGCGTTTATCGTCGAAGCAAAAAATCGGCAGACGCGAGTCGAGTGGACACTCAACGTCACCAGAGAAATGGTGGCGACTGAAAATCATTGATCGGATAAAAGGAGGATTTTCTATGTTTCAAAAACTGATCATCGTTGGACACCTGGGGCG
>CAZKZW010000117.1:0-1711 GCA_964557365.1 uncultured Pseudomonadales bacterium
TGAATAACCAGCAATCTTCCAGGGTGTTTCTCGGTTTGGTGTATTCTGAGGGGGCCAGCACGTGATCAACAATAGGAAAAGCTCCAAAAATTTTAATCAGACAAAAGTTATAATATGCACGCAAGAATTTTGCTTCAGCAATCATCCTTTTTTGTCCATCCGGGGTGATGTTGTCATTATCATTAATTCCTTCTATAACGCTGTTTGCACGGTAAATACCCTGATAAAGTTGTCTCCATACTATGGCAAATGTCGGGTTGTCAGGAGTAGCCCTGAATTTTCTCATATCCGTCATTTGAGGTTGGTCTCCATCGCCGGAACCGCCTTTCAGTGCATCGTCTGAAACGACATCCCCGATTGCCCAGTCAAGATACTGTATGTGCTCCATCCAACCCATTGGGTCATAAGCTCCAACCACAGCATCAAACGCGGTTTGATCACTTGAGAAAAATGTATATTGGTCAATGCTGGGTACTGGTGTTTCTAAATAATCATCAGGATTACATGATGAAAATCCTATGACAGTCAGAAGTAGTATTGAACTATAAATAAGTGTTTTTTTCATTTTTATTTTCATTTAGAGATTAATTAGAAATTTATTGAAGACACGCATACTATAGTGTAACATTAAGCCCGACGCTAAATAAACGAGCCGGCGGATAATAGCCACGGTCAACGCCTATATCAAATGGGTCAGTACCGCCTTTCATACCAATTTCAGGGTCAAGTCCGGTGTACTTGGTAAATGTGAATAAGTTCTGAGTATTTACATAGAAACGCACTTGCTCCAAACCAATCTTTTTGATTGTTGTTGATGGGATCGAATATCCAAATTGCATGTTCTTAATTCTCAGATAAGAGCCATCTTCGAGGTATCGGTCTGATTGTACGATTGAATTGTTTGTGTCGGAACCACCAAGTCGTGGATATTTTGCATCGTTCTGCGTTCCTTCCCCTGTCCAGCGTTTAATCATGTCTCTTGCGAAGTTATAAGATACATTTTGGGTAGTACGAACATATATGGAAGGACCGTTGTAGACTTTGTTGCCGTAGCACCCTTGTAATGTACAGCTCAGGTCAAATCCCTTGTATCCAAAATTAGTATTAAATGAATACGTGAAGGTCGGAAGTGGACTCCCTAAGAAAGTGAAGTTTTCAGTGCTAAATAAATCATCTTTATTTACAGTGACATACTTAACATCTCCGGGTGCTACATTGGTTTGTGCTGTTTGCGCATTTACTTCTTCCCAGTTTTGGAACAACCCGTCGGTTTTCAATCCGTAGAATTGAGCCATTGGTCTTCCGGCAACAGTTCGGGTGAGGTTAGCTGTGTTAAGATAAGAAGCTCCATCAATGAATGCGTCATCAGTGCCTAAATCCAATACTTTATTATTGATTTTTGAGAAATTAATACCAAAAGCATAGGTGAAAGGTTTGTCGAGATTCTTATACAGTAATGATATTTCTATTCCGTTGTTTCTCATCTTACCGGCATTCTGGAATGGTGCATACATAATACCTGTTTGTCCGGGTATTGGTACACGGAGTAACATGTCGCTGGTTATTTTGTTGAAAACCTCAATGGTACCGCTCAATTTACTTTTGAAAAAACCAAAATCCAAACCAAAATTGGTGGTAGTGGTTTTTTCCCATTTGAGCTCTTTATTTCCGGAACTATTAAAACTAAACCCCGGTACGAGTACACCGCCAA
>CAZKZW010000118.1:0-1675 GCA_964557365.1 uncultured Pseudomonadales bacterium
TCTTTTTCAAAGACAAACCAGGTAAACATGTTTGGATCGCCTCATTCATCATGGCCCTGGGTGTCCTCTTAATTAAACTCGGTTAATTGCTCTTGATATACTTTTCTTATGAAAAAGAATATGCCAGTTATTATTAAAGAAGTTGGATTTGACTTCAGTTGGGAAGAAAAAAAGGTTTGGAATCTGGACCTTCCCGTCGAAGATATGTCGATTAACGACCTGTTATGGCATTTTGACATGCCATTTTGGAATACTACCGATGGAAATTACGATTTAAAACCAATTGACGTTATCGATAATCCTGAAAAATATCGCAAGGAATATGAGCGCGTGATGAAGTCAGATGTCAGTTATCCTCTGGATATTATGTTTTGGAAACAGCGGTGGTTATTGCTAGATGGCTTGCATCGCCTAGTTAAACTAAGCATTTCAGGATGTAAAACAATCAAAGTCCACAAAGTTCCCAAGAGTCAGATACCCTCAATAAGCAAGTAAACGACACACAAAAATGCGTATATAATCGTATATATGCAAAACAAAACAATTGTTGTCACGGGAGCAAGCGATGGGATTGGCAAGCAAATCGCTCTCCGCCTTGCCAATGAAAATGCAAGCTTGATCCTCGTTGCCAGAGACCAAGAAAAATTGGACCAAACCGCCACCGAAGTGACCAAGCTCACAACATCTCCTGTTAGCGTTTATTCTTGTGACTTAAGAAATCCAGAGGAAATCCACTCGACAGTTGATCATATGGTGAACGAACACGAGTCTATTGATTGCTTAATTAACGATGCGGGAATCTGGCAGAAAATGAATCAACTCGATAATATCTCTGATGATGAAATTATTAGTGTCATCCAAACCAACATGACAGGACTCATTCTGTTGACAAAACAGCTGTTGCAGACAATTAAAAAATCAACGAATGGATCAATCATCAACATCATTTCCAGATCAGGCTACTCAGCGCAAGAAGGCCAAAGTGTGTATACAGCCAGTAAGTATGGCGTCAAAGGCTTTACGGAAGTATTACGACAAGATTTGAAGGATACCGACG
Source organism: uncultured Pseudomonadales bacterium (assembly GCA_964557365.1). GTDB lineage: Bacteria > Patescibacteriota > Microgenomatia > UBA1400 > RBG-16-45-19 > CAZKMY01. The sequence continues at coordinate 1,058 of CAZKZW010000118.1, forward strand.
TGAAGGTTGCGGGTATATATCAGGGTGGAACAAATACAAACATGTTTAAAAAAGCGGGAGAAAATATTCCAGAAGAAAAGTATGCTTCCTTCATCCCTCCCGAAGGAATTGCCGATGTGGTGGCATACATGTTAAATCTCCCCAAAAACGTCTGGTTGCCTGAAGTTAAAATCGAAACGAAGTGAGATAGTCCTATAACATTGTGCATATCGAGTTGTTGTGGTATATTCCTTAACATGACAGAAAAAATGGTCAATCCACTCACTGTGGAACAGGTAATATCGAGTCAAGATGCACCAGATGTTAGTGTTGCAAAAATCGAACTAGATGGCACAAATTCAAAAGTAAAAAATACCAAAGTCTTTGCTACGTATTCAATTGTCGCCGGAACAGGGTATTTTCTTGTATGGAACGGGCAAGATTGTGAACTAAAAGAAGTAGAAGCTGGAGACATTATGCGCATTCCGGCTGGCACTCCGTACCAGGATATGGGCAAAATGACAATGATTTGTATTAACTACCCAGCATTTAATCCCGAACAAGTTGAATTCCTAGATTAACCTCGTTTGCCGCTTGAGGGATAGAACTTACTTTGTTACAATACGCTTCATGTCGCCC
>CAZKZW010000119.1:0-1668 GCA_964557365.1 uncultured Pseudomonadales bacterium
ACAGAAAACGCATGTTTGGCGTCAGAATAATTATGAACATACCCACTGAGTTTAATCTCATCACCCATACGAATAATGTTGGGTATAACTGGACGCACAATAATGCTTTTGGAAACGACTATTTCACCAGTCGATTGTCCCACCACAGTGTCAGCGGTGGCTCCTACTGCGGCAAGTGACCAAGTAGTAAGATTGTCTGGTAATTTAATTTGAACTACCGCTTCTCCTTGGTCATTGGTTCGTATATTGGGGTTCCAATACGCCGTGTCTTTCAGGATCGTCCGACCACCACCTTTTTGGTTGTGGACCCAAATGTTGCCTGCAAAAAAGGTGTGGTATTTCGCTGTTTCTAAATTGTAAACATCAGCTGACTGCAATCGCCACTCAATACTCGTAACCGTTACAGGGTTGTTGTATGTGCTCATAAGCGTGTCCCCGACTTGAGCATTACCAATAGGTTGCCATTTATTGTTGAGGAAAACCTTATGTTCTGGGGTCACCGACAAGGTTCCGTTGACTACCATCATCCCAGGAACCTTCACTACATGTGTCCCAAGCACTTTTGTATCAACCAACGCACTATCTGTTTCACTGGTACGTGTCTTGATTCGATCACCCACCTTAATATCTCTGATTGGTTTGGTAGTACCATCAGCTAATAGGATGGGGGTATCTCCACTAAAACAACCTCCGCCTCCTTCAGCCGTTTCAGCTGTCACACCCTCGAGTGAATGTGAGGTAGTGGTGTAGTTATATCGTTCACTCCAGAATTCATTCACAACATCACCCGTGTTGGATGCAGCCAATTCAAACAAGGATTTATCCATAGCCCAAAGAGCTACTTCAGCTGCTTTGGGTGTACCAGAAAGCGAGGTTGTTTTGACGGTAACCGAGGCGGTATCGCCTGGTCCGTAGGTTTGGCGGTCAGTTTTTATCGAAACAGTTAGTTGTTTGTGAAGTGGTGGAATGGGAATAGATATATCATTTGATTGAAAATATTTCTGATTAAATCCTGAGATCGAAGCAAAGATGTTGGGGGTGTCGTTCATCTCAAGTGGAATATCAACAATGGTCTCTGTGGCTGCTAAATGAACCACTTGGTACCGATGGACATAATTTCTCTGCAGAGTAAGCAATACATCTTGATCAGTCGTATTACTTACAATAGAAAGTTTGGCGGTATCGCTGGGAAGATATTTCGTTTGATTCAAAGATAGGCGGTAGTCAGAATCTGTTTGGGTCGTATTAATGTTTGCATCCGGTTGATAGACGTAGATAGAAAATTCTGATTTAACCGCATTTTGCCGATCGTCTTTTGTGGTTAGATTGATCGTATAGGAACCACCTGTAATGGGAGTAAATTTTAGAGCCGCTTGACCACTTTTATCAGATGTAATAGTCATCTCCGGCAGTGTTTCTGTTTGTTTGGTATAGGTGGAGTATTTTGAATCAGGATTTTGGGTTTCGGTATACCAGACTCGAGTGAGTTGGACTTGAGCAGTTTGATCAGCAATTATTTTTCCTTGCCATGATTTCATCATGAAAGGAATAGTTACTAATTCTCCTGTTTTAAACGAAGATTGATAGTCTTTTTTAAAAATGCCAAATTCACCCGCATAAACCAATACGTTTTTACGAGAGAAGGAGGGGTTTTGAGTTTCATCAACA
>CAZKZW010000120.1:0-365 GCA_964557365.1 uncultured Pseudomonadales bacterium
GAAGAAACCTCCGGGCTGCTGCGGGCTTCGGCTGTGCTCAACCAGCACCAGTTGCACGACCTGCCGGTAGTGGATCAACAGGGTAAACTGGTGGGAATTGTTTCGCGTGTGGATGTGGGCACGGGATTTCTTTCACGCTGGAATATTACCCAGGCAGGCGCAGCATGACAGCGGGCATCGTCGCTACCCTCATCTTTACCGCCACGCTGTACCTTGTTTTTGCCGAGAAATTGAACCGCACGATTGCTTCTGTGGCTGGAGCAGCACTGATGCTTGTCGCGGGCATGTTACTGGGTTTTTACAGTGAAGAGCAGGCCATCGAGTCGGTGGATTTAGAGACGCTGGGCCTGTTAATTGGCATGATG
>CAZKZW010000120.1:387-1657 GCA_964557365.1 uncultured Pseudomonadales bacterium
AATACCTGGCCGTGAAGGCAGCCCGTTTTTCAAAAGGCGAACCGCTGCGCCTGCTGGTTCTGCTGGGCACCATTACCACGCTGCTGTCCATGTTCCTGGATAACGTCACCACAGTGGTGCTGATCGCCCCGGTAACCATTTTGATCTGTGAAATTCTGGGCATCAGCCCGGCTCCGCTATTGATGGCTGAAGCGCTGCTCTCCGATACCGGCGGCATTGCTACCCTGGTCGGTGACCCGCCCAACGTGCTGATCGCCTCCGCTTCAGGGCTGACTTTTGCGGATTTTCTGACGCATTCCTTGCCGCTGGTGGTGGTGGCCTGGTTGGCTGCCCTGCTCACCCTGCGTTTCCTGTTTCGCCGTGAATTGGCCCAACCGCCTACGGATCCCGACGCGATTTTGAGTCTGGATCCTAAAGCAGCCCTGGATGATTGGGCTACCGCCCGCAAGGTGTTGATCGTGCTGGCCGGGGCCATTGTGTTCTTCTTTCTGGAGCGGCTGTTGGGGATTTCGCCCGCTTTTGTGGCCCTCACCGCTGCTGCCGTGGCCCTGGTGTGGGTGCGGCCCGCCGATGTTCGCAAGACGTTTGAACGTGTTGAATGGAGCGTGTTGATTTTCTTCGCGGCTCTGTTCATTCTGGTGGGGGGGGTGGAAGCTGCCGGGGTGCTGCACGAACTGACCAACCTCATTATGAATTTTGGAAATTCCAACCCTGTTCTCTTAGGGGTGGGGTTGTTGTGGATGGTTGCGGCGCTCTCTGCCGTGGTCGACAATGTTCCCATCACCATCGCTATCATCCCGGTGATTCAAGGGCTGGCAGCCAAGGGCATCAACGTTCAGCCGCTGTGGTGGGCGCTGGCTTTTGGGGCCGGGTTGGGCGGCAATGGCACCATCATCGGCTCGACCGCCAACGTGGTGGTGGCCTCGCTTTCCGAGCGCACCCGCACGCCCATCACGGCCAAGTTGTGGAACAAGCGCGGGCTGCCGGTCATGCTGGTCACCCTGGTGGTCATCACCATTTTGTACGTTATCGCTTATCCGTTTTACGCCCGTTAAGGCCGCGGGCATCATTCAAAACACGGTTTCAGAACGATAGCAATTTCGATTGAAAGCAGCCCTGTTTTGAGAAAGGAAGGAAAACGATGAAAACTGTAATCGCCGCCGCATTGGGAGAATGCGTGCATGTTGCCGGAGTGTCGAACTTTTTACGCCTGGCCGAACTGGCTGGCTGGAGCACCGAATTTTTAGGCCCGGCTGTGCCTGTCGAAGAG
>CAZKZW010000121.1:0-1645 GCA_964557365.1 uncultured Pseudomonadales bacterium
TTTCTCCAAAGGTGATAAAGGATGTGCTGAATGAGGCTGTTCCCGGGCGCTGCAAGCGGACGATTTTACCGTCCATTAAATCCTCGACCATGTCTTTGGCTTGCGCGAGATCTACATCGTAGAGCTGGCGGAAGATTTTGATGGCCTCAATCTTGTTGCCTTCCAGCATGGCATTGCGCATCGCCTGGATCTTATCCGGGTCGCCGGTGAGGGAAGCCAGGTTGAGCTCTGTCCATTCGGGTTCGTCGCCGTCGCGCAGATCGCGGGGAACGATGACCGAGTTGGAGCAGTAGGGGCAGCGAATGGTGGCGCCAGGGTTGGCGGGCACATCGAGGGGCGCTCCGCATTTGGGGCATTGGAAAGAGGCAGACATACGTTTCCTCCGGGTCAATCAGCCAGGATCAAACGGGTACGTTCAACTCGCGCCTGAGATGGATCGAGGCCCAGGGCGGAAAGAACTTCTTCGGGGCGGGCCGTGGCGCCCTCGCGGGCGGAAATGCGCATGTACAGGCTGCCGTCGGAACACAACTCAATGGATTCCACCAGGGCACGCAGATCATACTGCTTGCCGCGCCGCTCGCGAATGATACTTTCGGCGTTCAAAAACTCGGAAACATCGGATTCGGTTACGACGACGGGCGCTTCGAACTGCTCTTGCCCGGCCAGCGGTTCACCGAAAGGGAACACGGCTTCATATTCGGCCACGCGCACCAGCGTTTGCAAGGCGGGCAGAGAGAGGGGCACCTCTTCTACGCAGTCGATGGTCAGGCCGGGCGGGGCGGCTTCCTGTAAATCGGAGCCGATTTTGGGGGTGGGCAGGGGTTCGTTCAACCAGATGTCGGCCAGCTCGCAGCGCGAGGTGAAACCCAGGGGCAGCGGTGAGGCCATGTGGAAGCGGGGATGCGGGCTGAAGCCCTGGCTGTAAGCCACGGGCAGGCCGGAGCGGCGGAAGGTGCGCTCCCAGACCAGTTGCAAGTCCAGCAGGCTGACGTAGCGCATTTCAGGGCCGCGAGTATACGACACGCGGTAGCGGGTGAGGGTGGGAGAAGGCGGGGCCATCAGGCAACCTCCACTTTGAGCGCGCGGCGGCGTTTGACCGGCGGGCATTTCCAGGCGTCGATGGGTAACTCGGCGCGCAGGTCGTTAAAGTTGGGCAGGATGCCGCAGGCAAAGCAGCCGTCGCGGCAGTCTTCGCGCAACTCCCCCGATTGGCTGCGGCTGAATTCTTCCTTGAGGTAATCGATGCGCACACCGCTGCTGATGTGCTGCCAGGGCAGCACTTCCTCCAGGTCGCGGGCGCGGTGGCTGTAGGAGAAAGGATCGAGGCCGCAATCGGCGAAGGCTTAAAGGGCGCCGCCGAAGCCGCGGAAGCAATCGGCGAAGGCTTGCAGCCAGCGCTGGTAGTCATAGTGCTCCTGCCAGGCGTCAAAGCGGGCGCCGAGTTGCCAGGCGCGATGAATGACCTGAGCGGTGCGCCGGTCACCGCGTGAGAGCCAGGCTTCGAGGAAGGTGATCTCGGGCTTGACCCAACTGAGCTTGAATCCGGGGTTGCGCAGGCCCTCGCGGAGCAGGTTTTGCTTGGCGCGGATCTGTTCGGGCGAATCGCAGGCCACCCATTGGAAGGGTGTGTGGGGCTTGGGAATGA
>CAZKZW010000122.1:0-1643 GCA_964557365.1 uncultured Pseudomonadales bacterium
TCTTGCGGAGCATTTGTTTCTTCTAACATCACTTCAAGTAATCCCATACCACGCATCGTTACAGTCTTTGATATACCGATTAGTTGTTTCGATATTCTAGTTGTCATTAAGTTAGAGGAAGCACCAACAATCACTTCTCTCTTAGTTAACGATTTGTGTAACAATTCCACTGATTGATCAGCGAATGATTCGTTTAATGGTTTCCCAGGTTTGTATTTCTTCACAAGTGACACCCAACGAACGTATTCATCTAGGTTTGTGTAAGGATACTTTTTAGGAAGTAAATGTAGTTGTGAAGCGTCATAGATGTCTTTAGGTACACCTAGTAAGATGTCTCTAGCAGCATACTCGAAGCCGTAATCTGTGATGTTTCTCAATTTATATGAGAAGAACTGTTTTAATTCTTTCCTTAAACCGTAAGGTAGGAATAATAGTGTTGCGATGTCACCGTCAAAGTCTCTACCCATTCTTAACCATAGTGTCGGATTAACCTCAACGTAACCAAATAGTGTGTGTTTACTTCCTTTTGAAACGGTCACTTCAACATAGATTGTGTTAGCGTCATCGATCGATGGGTTACCAACGATTAACGAAGGTGGCAACGAGATTGATTTACCAGAGTTAAAGTCTTCTCTAGCCTTTTCAACGTCAATGTTCTTAGCTAAACGTTTAATGTTTCTAATGAATAATTCGAACTCAGCGTCTGTTAGTTTAATTGCTACTTGATCTGGTCTAAGTAGGTCATTAGGTGTCGCAGTTGCGATGAAACCTAAGACATTCTTTTGGAATAATGCCGTAACCGCACCATTCTTACCATAAAGATTTCTAACCTTTTTATACTTTAATTCTTTTATTGCTTTCGTAATACTTTCTGAACTACCTAATAGATAGTTTACTAGATTGTGAGCACCCATTAATCTTGCTCTGATAAACCATTCTAAACCTAGTTTGTAGGATTTAAATTCAGGAACGATGTCTTTTTGTTCTTCTTCGTCATCTTCACTATCTTCTTCTGTTTTATAAGAGGAGTCAATGTCTTTAACAAAGAATGATTGCATCATACCGACTGGATGTTTGCCGAATGATTCTCCGTTAACGAATACTTCAACAAAGTCCATGAGCTCTTCCATCTTTAAAGGATCTTTATAGAAGTCTCTGAACTCTGTTTCTGTTTCGCCATTAAAGAATTTCTTAGCGTTGTATAAACCTTCTAACATAACACCAAAGTTTAATCTGCTAGGCATATTAACCATAGATGTTACGTTTAACGGATACTTTGTTCCGTTCACTATACAATAGACATCATCTGTCATGATTCTAGAGATGCCTTTATCATAACCTTGGAATGCAATCTTAATCGCTTCCCATAGTCCTAACTTGTCTGCATAATGTGTATGCAGTTGTCTGCAACCCTCGTTGGTAGATCTGGTCACCGATCCAGGTGCGGCCATCTTCTGTGTAATGGATAAGAGAAGGAATAACCGAGGCTTGCTGGTCTCCTTGATGGGTTATTTGGCCGTAATCCGGAATGTGTAGTGGTATACCTTGCTTTTGCGCCGGATCCCAGAGCGCCAGCACGGTGTTGGAAGTGCCAAAATCGATACCCAGGCGTCCCGCCATGTATCCTCCTTGGTTGCAGGTGA
>CAZKZW010000123.1:0-207 GCA_964557365.1 uncultured Pseudomonadales bacterium
AAGATCTTCATAAAAAAGGTCATACGATTATTCTCATTACTCACGAAGCCGACATTGCTGCCTATGCCAGCAGGGTCTTAATGGTCCGTGATGGCAAGCTGGTTGGCGATAAAAAACAAAAACAACGAAAAGAATAACTATGAACATCTTTGAAGTTTTTGAAGAAAGTCGTAATACCCTTACGGTTAATAAGGTTCGCACTGGATT
>CAZKZW010000123.1:277-1620 GCA_964557365.1 uncultured Pseudomonadales bacterium
CAATCGCTTGGTTCCAATTTACTTACCATTCAACCCGGAGCCAACATGTCTGGTGGTGTTCGTGGAGCTATGGGTGGTCGCACTACCCTCACCACGGATGATGCCACAGCCATCAAGACAAAATTATCTTCCCTCATCACTGCTGTTGCCCCCATCGTCTCCGGAAATAGCCAAATTATTGCCGGTAGCAACAACACCAATAGTTCGGTGTATGGAGTCACTCCTACCTACCCTTCAGTCAACAATCTCAAAGTTGAGTCTGGTAGTTTTATTACCCAAAACCATATCAATAGTCTCAGTCGGGTTGCAGTTATCGGTCCTGGCGTCGTTGAAGACCTGTATGGTAGTACGACTGCCAATGTTGTCGGTAAAACCATCCGTATTGGCGAACAGGTAATGACCATTATTGGTGTCACGGCCAGTAAAGGTAGTAGTGGCATGGGCAGCACAGACGATATTATTTTTGTTCCTATCTCAGTTGCTCAAAAAGTCTTATATGGTCAAACCTATTTATCCAGATTAGGTATAAGTGTCGTGGATGAAAAAAGTATGACGGAAGCTGAAACAGCAGTCACGGAACTATTATTACAACGTCATAAAATCACTGATTCAACAAAAGCTGATTTTAGGGTCATGAACCAAGAAGAAATTTTAAGTACCGTTAGTTCAGTTACTGGCACCTTTACTGCTCTGCTTTCTGGTATTGCTGCCATTTCCCTGGTTGTGGGCGGTATCGGTATTATGAATATCATGTTGGTCACCGTCACCGAGCGGACCCGGGAAATTGGGCTTCGTAAAGCTTTGGGTGCAAAAAAGAAAAGCATTATTAGTCAATTTCTTACCGAAGCCATCCTCATTACCGTCATTGGTGGACTTATTGGTATCGTGGTAGGTATCGCCTCAGCATTTATCATCGGCAAACTCATGAGCTATGCCTTTGTGGTTGATCCCACCTCTATCGTGATTGCCTTTGTCGTTTCCACAGCCATTGGCGTTGTTTTTGGGTGGTATCCAGCTCGCAAAGCCGCCAATCTTCAGCCTATCGAAGCCTTGCGTTACGAATAATAGTAATCCTGAGCACTGCCGAAGGGGATGATACAATAAGTCCGTTCTGCCTCTGTAGTTTATCCCTTCAGGGTGTATCCCCGAAGGGGGCAATGGATTCGCGAAGCGAAAAAGTATTACGTTAACTGGTAGACTTTAATAAACCAATGCATAGCATTATGCCTCTGTAGTTCAATGGATAGAACTCAAGTTTCCGGAACTTGTAATGAGGGTTCGATTCCCCCCAGGGGCACAAATATGATCTATATCGCCGGTTCGCGAAAATATCTATCCCAAAT
>CAZKZW010000124.1:0-1604 GCA_964557365.1 uncultured Pseudomonadales bacterium
TCGCCGGCCTTTAACCCATCATGCCCAGGCAGTCGGTCTTTCACCAACGAAATCACCAGCTGCGCCGCGTCATCCCCTTCCTCCGCTTTCAGCACAAAGTAGTCTCCGTTCACTGCTACCGGCATCTGCCCCCGGTTCACAGCGTGCGCGTTCACCACGATGTTCGAGCCCACCTCCTGCCGGTAGATCTCCGTTAGCGCCGTGACCGGCACTGCCCCACTCTCGATCACGTCCCGCAGGAAGTTTCCTGCCCCAACCGGCGGCAGCTGATCCACATCCCCAACTAACAGAAGGTGCGAGCCATCCGGTATGGCTTCCAGAAGCCGGCTCGCCAGGTTCACATCCACCATCGAGGCTTCATCCACGATCACAAAATCCGTATCGTCAATGTCCCGCCCCTGGTTGCCGCTGGTATCTTCGTCTTCATCCTCTTCGTCGTTCCCAGGCACGTACCCAATGGTCCGATGGATCGTCTTCGCATCACGCCCAGTGGACTCCCCTAACCGCTTCGCCGCTCGGCCAGTCGGCGCGCACAGCACGTACCGTTTCCGCGCGCGTTCCAACTCCAGAATCAGGGCTTTCATGGTGTAACTCTTGCCCGTTCCAGGTCCACCCGTTAGCACGCTCACCGGGTTTCCCAACGCAATCTCTACCGCCTGCGCCTGTACTTCGTTCAGGTTTTCTTCTTCTTGCAAATACAGATTTGCCGACACACGCCATGTGTCCCCGCCGATCAACCGCGCCAAGTTCGAGGCCGCTTTTACTTCTGCCCTGAACAGCCGCGGCAGGTAAAACGCCGGCTCGCCGTTCGCCTGGCCTTCTACCACCAGATCTTCGTTTAGATCATCCAGCACGTCTGCCACCACTTTGCGCCGGCTGAAGGGCAATTCCGTCACTTCCAATACCCGTTTCTCTACTTCGGTGCGCGGCAGGTACACATGCCCTTCTTTCTCGGCCGCTTCCCGCAAGACGAAAACTACCGCCGCTTCCAGACGATGTTTACTTTCCAGATTCAGGCCCATCCTCCGAGCAACAAGGTCGGCTTTCTTGAAACCGATACCCTCAATGTCGTAAGCCAATTGGTAGGGATTCTTGCGCACGATCTCCACCGCCCCTCTCGCGCATGCTGCTGCTCTTGCCACGAGGCGGCAATCTTCTCCGCTCGTACCTCACCAATCCCATGCACTTCTTTCAGTCGCTCAGGTTCGTTGTTCAGGACGTTCAGCGTTTCTTCGCCAAACGCTCCGACGATCTGTATGGCCAGCATAGGACCTATGCCTTCCACAACCCCCAACGCAAGATATCGCTCGATCCCCGCCACGTCCACCGGCAGTACCTGGCTCACGGTTTTGACCTTAAACTGCCGCCCGTACTTGCGGTCCATGATGAACTCACCCGTGATCGCCAGGTCAATTCCTTCCCCTAAAGACAGGAAGTTACCCTGCGCGATCACCGTGTTCTTCATCAGCCCCGTACCAGGGTCCGCTATCGGCTCGCGCAGATCGAAGACCACGACCGCATACCCGCTCACGGCATTGTGGAATATGATCCGACCTACGCTCCCTTTCAGTTCAACGTCCATCCATTTTCCCTTGCCTATTTCT
>CAZKZW010000125.1:0-1593 GCA_964557365.1 uncultured Pseudomonadales bacterium
TTAGCAAATAACAGTATTACCATCCTCCACTTGCGCCGCCACCACCAGAGCGGCCGCCACCAAATCCCCCAAATCCTCCACCACCACTGGATGACCCACCCCCAAATCCACTTTTGCCTCCAATCCACCAAGGATAACTGCCAGTGCTTTGACTTGTTTTAAATTGATGTGATACGAAAAAATCTATAAAGAGCCCCACTAAACCAAAACCAATCAATCCTCCAAAACCAGAAAAGATTCCTCCCGCAACTCCTCCAATCACTCCACCTAGCCACCACGATTTAGATCGGGCAAGAATACTAATAAACCACTGTAACAAGAAAATGCCAAAAAAGAATAAGCCAATCATTCCCTCAAAAGCATCACTTAGTGAAGTAGATGCTGATGGTTGTGATGGAATAGCGTTTGTACTGTCTCCTTGAATAACGGATCGGATTGCATCCACTCCATCCTTTATCCCTTGGTCATAATTATTCTCTTTAAACCGTGGTGTAATCACATCTCGGATGATTTTGCCCGATTGAAGATCGGTGAGCGTTCCTTCCAGTCCATATCCCACTTCAATACGCAACTTCCGATCATCTCTCGCTACCAGCAATAAAATACCGTTGTCTTTTCCCTTTTGGCCAATTTGCCATTCTTTAAATAGCTTCTCGGTATAATTTTCTATTACATCCCCGTCTAGCGATTTAATTGTCACCACAGCTACTTGCGCACTGGTTGACGCCTCCAACTGTGTAAGAGTTCCCTCTAAATATTGTTTAGTCTCATTGGAGATTATTCCTGCAAAATCATTCACATAGCCTGTCGCCTTTCCCGGCGACGAATACGCAAATACATCACTAGGATGTAATGACATTAACAACGCGAGAAATATGAACAATCTCCTCATAAGACTCAACACTTCACACGTAACACGTAACACTAGACTAAAACTTCACTGCTGGAGCATCTTGAGCTGAATCACCAGCGCCAAAATATGCTCTCGATGAAAATCCAAACATACCAGCGAGTAGGTTTGCAGGGAATCGTTTGATGACCAAGTTATAATCTCGAACTGTTTCATTAAACCGTTGTCGTTCAACACTCACGCGATTTTCTGTTCCCTCAAGTTGTGTCATTAAATTTTGGTAACTTTCAGACGATTTTAACTCAGGGTAATTTTCCATAATTACCAACAATCGTGATAAGGAAGTTTCCAATTCATTTGCTGCCGTCACCTTATCGTTTGGTGTTTGAGCAGATCCATACTTTGTCCGGGCGTCAGCAATTTGTCCAAATACTGCTTGCTCTTGTTTTGCCACACCCTTAACGGTCTCCATCAAATTAGGGATCAAGTCAAATCGGCGTTGATATTGGGTTTGTACCTGTGCCCACTGAGTATCCACCTTTTCTCGAGAAATGACCAAGTTGTTGTAAAAGCCACTGACCATCAGACCAAGAGCGACAACAACTCCGAGTGCAATCAATCCAAATTTCTTCATAAAAAGTATCTCCTTTAAAGAATTTCACTATCCTCAGTTTTTACATGAGTGTGCTTTTCTAATATGTAGATATCTTGATTATACTCATTCACTCCCACAAACGTTGTTT
>CAZKZW010000126.1:0-1587 GCA_964557365.1 uncultured Pseudomonadales bacterium
ATGGTCAAAGCCACCGGCGCAACCCTGGTTGACCTGAATAACTTCGCCCCCTATTCCGGCTTCGAGAAAACACCCGCCGGAACCGATCCTTTCATCTACGAGGACTTCCCTCTCAATCCTGTGCTCAATGAAGTCGATGTGTTTGTGTCGGTCGCCAAGATGAAATGCCATAACATCGCCGGGGTAACTCATTCCATGAAAAACCTGGTCGGCCTGGCGCCGCTCTTGCCCTTTGAAACCAACCCCGGCGACCACATGCGCTCGCAGTTACACGGCACAGGCGATGTGACCCGCACCCGCCTGCCCCGTGTCATCATAGACCTCAACCGCGCCCGTCCCATCCACCTCGCCGTCATCGACGGCGTCTGGACCACCGAAGCGGGTGAAGGTCCCTGGATTCCGGCCATGACGCCCATCAGGCCCAACCTGTTGTTCGCGGGCAAGGACCCGGTCGCCACCGATGCAGTCGCCACTGCCGCCCAGGGCTTCGATCCCCTCAGCGATTATCCCAACGAACCTTTCGTCCACGGCGACAACCACCTCAACCTCGCCGCCGGGTTGGGCCTGGGCACCAACCGGCTCGAAGAGATCAAAATCGTCGGCGAGAAGCTGGCCGGCGTGGTCAAACCGTTTACACCTAGCTATTAATTTTCCCCAGGTGTAACCGCCGGGGACTTTTTTCGCCAGAGGTTAGCCAGGCAGTGCAGCACGGAAAGCGGCTAATAGCGCAGATGGTGTACTTACACAATCGCTATATCACACACCGAATATTTTCTGTACTTTTTCATTTACTTCTGCTTTGTTAACTGGGTAGTTCTTGAAGTATTGCGCGCCACATGCAATTATGTATTCTACTTGTGTGAAACCAAACATTTTAAAATACTGCTCATACTTTTGCACTAGAGAATCATAATGATTTTTATCTGTATACCCATAACTTAAAATAAAAATCAGTTTCCTGTTCCTTTGTAAATGCGTAGCTGTTTGGCCAGTAATCCCAAAATATGACCATGTCCTATCGATAAAGCATTTCATTTGTGCGCTTACATCTGCAAAAAACACTGGCGTTGCAAGAATCAACAATTCGGTTGTTTTTACTTCTTCTAATATTCCCGACAAATCGTCCTTGAAATAGCATATATCTGTTTTACTCTTCCTGCATGCAAAACATTCCTGACAACCATGAATATTAAGTTTATTTAAATTGTAAATTGATATCTCATTTTGATTCTCGATTCTCTTCATTATCGTATCTAACACAGACGAACAAGTACCGTTTTTATTTGGACTACCATTAACAATCGTTATATTCATATTTTTTCCTCTCACCCTTCTCGTTTGCTTGAAATGCCAACTAGTCGGTCATTTACCAGGATAGCTGCCGTCCCTTGCCTTTTGTGTCGACTGCATTGTCGGCGGCTTGCCATTATTTTACTTTTTGGCAATATAACCGAATAGCTACTGAGGTTTATGAGTTGTTCGAAGCTGGCTGAGCAGTTACCCCCGGGCAAAGCCCGGGGGAAGATTTCAATTTCGTTCTATTCTTTATTCAAATCCCGCACCCGCGCGTAGAATTCCGCGTTCAAC
>CAZKZW010000127.1:0-862 GCA_964557365.1 uncultured Pseudomonadales bacterium
GGATTAGTTCCAGCGCTTCGCGATTGGCTTCAGGAACGGCCCAGCGCTGGAGGCGCTCCAGCACGCCTTCGGCCTGGCTGAGGTGGACCTGCCCCAGCATGAGGGCTGCCAGGGCGCGCTGCTCCAGGTAGTCGCTCTGCCACAGCAGGTCGGTGATGGAAAGCGCCGAGGCCGGGTCGCGATGGGTGGCAGCAATGAGTTCGGTCTCCAACTGGCGAATGACCAGCGGAGGCAGATGATAGCTGGGCAGGAGCGGCCTGGACGGGACTTCCTGCCCAGCTCGATAAGCATGGTTGGTGTACAGCTCCAGCAAGGTGGTCAAGGAGCGGCGAAATTCGCCCGCCTGGTCGAATTGACTGACCACACGGGCGATTTGTTCGCGTAAATGACTTAATTCAACCGCTGGCACCGGATCGGCTTAATAGGCGCGGGCGAAGTAGACTTTTTCGGTGGCGGGCTGCCCGCAGACGGCGCATTTGCCGGTTCCACCGGGTTGATCGAGAGGCAGGCAGCGGGTGGTGGCTTTGGTGTCTTCTTTGACTTTGGCTTCACATTCGGCGCTGCCGCACCACCAGGAGAGAGCCCAACCGTTCTGGACGGCTTCGGTCAATTCCTGGTAATCTTTGGCGTCATAGATGTGCTCGTCGCGGAAAGCGGTGGCGCGTGCCAGGAGGGCGGCCTGGATTTCGTCCAGCAGCGCGGCAACGGTGTGTTCGAGGCCATCCTGCGAGACAAAGGTCTTGCCGGCTTTGCCGGGCTGGTCGCGCCGGGCCAGGGCTACGCTGTTCTTTTCCACGTCCTTGGGGCCAATCTCGACGCGCAAAGGCACGCCGCGCATTTCCCATTCGTGGTACTTAAATCC
>CAZKZW010000127.1:872-1585 GCA_964557365.1 uncultured Pseudomonadales bacterium
GGTCATCCACGTGCACGCGGAAGGCAGCCAGCTTCTGGCGAACCTGCTCGACGACGGGCATGACCATTGAGCGCTCGGCGTCGTCGCGGTAAATGGGCACGATTACGAGCTGCTTGGGGGCCAGGCGAGGAGGCAGGATGAGTCCCTGGTCGTCGCCGTGAGTCATGATGATGGCGCCGACGAAGCGGGTGGAAAGCCCCCACGAGGTGGTGTAAGCGTACTGCAACTCGTTGTTCCAATCGAGGAACTTGATGTCGAAGGCTTTGGCGAAGTTCTGCCCGAAGTAGTGAGAGGTGCCGGATTGCAGGGCGCGCGTGTCGCGCATCATGCCTTCGATGGTCCACGAACTGACCGCGCCGGCAAATTTTTCGGTCTGGCTCTTTCGCCCGCGAATGACCGGGACGGCGCCTTCGTTGACGGCAAAGTCGTAGTAGGTGTCCAGCATGCGGCGGGTTTCTTCCATGGCTTCCTTGTCGGTGGAATGGACGGTGTGGCCTTCCTGCCAGTAGAATTCGAGGGTGCGCAGGAACATGCGCGTGCGCATCTCCCAGCGGACGACGTTGGCCCACTGGTTGATGAGGATGGGCAGGTCGCGATAGGATTTCACCCACTTGGAGTACATGTAGCCGATGATGGTTTCGGAGGTAGGGCGCACCACCAGGGGTTCTTCGAGTAGTTCGCCGCCGCCGTGGGTGACGACAGCCAGTTCGGGC
>CAZKZW010000128.1:0-1580 GCA_964557365.1 uncultured Pseudomonadales bacterium
TCGGTGTTATTATTCCTATCATGATGATTGCAATTGCCAATAATTATGGCGTCCACCTGATTGTTAGGTATCAGGAATTCAATGCTGCCCATCCAAGATGGAATATCAGACAGATAGTCCTGAAATCTGTTAATGTATTGAAAAAGCCAATTCTCCTGACTGGTCTTACTACTATTGTTGGAATCTTCGGCCTTGTATTGCATATTCTTATTCCTGCCCGACAAATCGGGATTATCGGAGCAATTGGAATCGGACTTGCCCTTCTCTTAAGCCTTACATTCGTTCCCGCCCTGCTAGCCGGATTAAAGAAAGGGAAAGTTCACAATGAATTTTTAGAAGAAAAGAATGGAGTACTTGGTAAAATACTTGAAAAAATTGCAGATTTTATAACTAAAAGTCCCCGAACAGTAATAGCAATATTTACATTCACCCTATTGGTTTTCGGACTTCTGATCAATTTCTTACAAATAGCTCCAGATAATGATAAGGTCTTACCCAAAAATCATCCATATAATCAATCAATTTCTATTGCAAACGAACACTTTGGAGGCACTAAATTCCTTTCAGTAATGTTTGAAGGGGATATTCAAGATCCTCAACTTTTGAAAAGGATAGATAATTATGAAAGAGAGATTAAAAAAATAGAGGGCACAGGAAGTGTTACTTCAATTACCACAGTCATAAAAATGATAAGTAAAGCTCTGAATGACAAAGGAACTGAAGGATATAATAAAATTCCTGATACTCAGGACGCTGTCGCTCAGTACCTTTTGCTTTATTCAATGAACGGCGCCCCTGAAGACCTTGAGCAATTTGTAAATTTTGACTACACCCGGGCTCTGATGAACATTCAGTTTCATGCAACTAACATGAAACAGCTGAATAATGTTATCGATAAAGTAAGTAACCTTGTGAAAGATGATCCGGCTTTTTCCGTTGTTTCAGGTTTTAGTCTAACCGATAAGGAAATGGCCGAATCCACGGTCACAGGACAATTATACTCTCTGATCTTTGCTCTGATTGCAATTTTCATCTTAATAATGTGGATTTTCAAAAGTCCCAAAGCCGGTTTGCTTGGAAGCATCCCTCTTGTATTTGCAGTCATTTACACATTCGGTATCATGGGAATATTGAAAATTGAACTCAACATTGTCACGGCTCTCCTTTCATCAATTTCTATTGGTGTTGGAGTTGATTATACTATCCACATGTTCTGGAGATTAAAACTAGAGTTTGAAAACCGGCAATCATATCCGGCGGCAATAAAACAAGCTTTAAAAGTTACAGGCAGAGGTATTGTCATAAATGCTCTATCTGTAATGCTTGGTTTTTCTGTTCTCCTGTTCTCTTCATTCCCATATCTGAAAATGTTTTCAGCTCTTATTATACTGTCTTTATTTCTATGTCTTATTTGTGCCCTTATTCTTATTCCAGCCATATGCATAGTGCTAAAGCCTTCATTTTTAAACAACAAAATAAAAATCCGTAAATCATGAAAATACATTTGATGCTTTTTGTAACAATCCTGCTTTTGTCTTTTATCAATACTTATGGCCAAAGCGGACAGGAAATAATGATGA
>CAZKZW010000129.1:0-1506 GCA_964557365.1 uncultured Pseudomonadales bacterium
TGGTTATAAAACTTGTGAAACCAAGTATTGAATTAAGGGGTGTTCTTATTTCGTGACTCATATTAGCCAGAAAGGAAGTTTTTAATTTATCTCCTTCTTCAGCTTTTTCTTTTGCCACAATCAATTCTTCCATAATCTTCTTTTTCTCTGTAATATCCTCCTTAATAGCAACGAAGTTTATTATAGTACCTTCTTCGTTAAATATTGGAGATATCTTAGCATTTTCCCAGAAGAGGTCGCCATTTTTCTTTCTGTTCAACATCTCACCCGACCAATCTTTGCCTGCAAGAATAGTATTCCAAAGATTTCTGTAAAAAATATCACTTTGATTACCGGATTTAAGAATACTCGGATTTTTCCCAAAAACTTCTTCAAATGCATACCCGGTAACTTCAGTGAACTTAGGATTAACATATTCAATTTTTCCTACTGTATTTGTAATAATTATACTAACAGGACTTTGAGTAATTGTTTTGCTTAATTTAGACATTTCTTCTTCAGCAATTTTCCTTCTGGTAATATCATGTCCTAATCCAATCAGACCAACTATATTCCCTTTAGCATCACGGAACGGTATTTTCGAAGTAAGCAACCATTTAGAATCACCGTATAGATTTATAAGTTTTTCTTCCCGATTGATAATTATTTCGCCGTGTTCAAGTACCCTAAGATCATCTGTCCAGAATTTTTCTGCAATATCGTTTGGGAACAAATCAAAATCAGTCTTCCCGATAATTTCGTCTTCACGACTTAATCCACAATTTTCAATATCAGCTTTGTTTGCAATTACCTTTCTTCCCTTATTGTCTTTCATATAAATAGCATCAGGAATATTGTCTACAATTATCCTCAAAAGCATATTCGAATTATGAAGTTCTTCTTCTGCTTTTTTTCTTTGAGAAATATCCCTTATAAAGGCAGTTATTGCATTTTTACCTTCATAACTAAAAACCTGAAGATGAACTTCAATAGGATATGACGTTCCATCTTTTCTCTTGTGACAAGTTTCAAAAACAACAACATTAGAATCACCATTTACAAGAGGTTTTATTTTTTCTTCAAACACTTCACCCTCTTTTAAAAGATATAAATCCACCGGGGTCATAGAAGAAAGTTCGGCTGATGAATATCCTATATTGGTCTCTGCTTCTTTATTTGTATATAAAATCCTGTATGTTTCCAGATCATAAATGTATATCTCCACATGTGACTCTTTTACAAGCTCTGAAAGAGATAATATTTTTTCTTCTGACCGTATTATTTCAGTAATATCAGTAATTGTCCCAATATATCCAACGAGCATTCCGGATTCGTTGAACTGAGGTACGGCAAATCCCTTAACCCAGACTATTTCCCCATCAGCATGTAAAAAACGGTACTGGGAAGAAGATTCAGTTTTCATTGTTGAATGATTTTTCCAATCAGTAAACAATTGCACTCTGTCATCGGGATGAACGCTTTTAAGCCAATCCAGGCCATAAGCTTCTTCTTCAGATATTCCTGCAA